>JAILJX010000040.1 GCA_024694365.1 Kiritimatiellia bacterium | reverse complement strand
GACAGGCAACACACCCACACGCCCATCCTGCACAGGGAGCACGGTTGCATCGGAAAACTTGGGGGACAGTCCCTCAGATTTCCCGCCCTCGCGTAGGCGAGGACGCCTACGCCCCCAGTTAGGCGCCCAGTGCGCCGGTGGTGCGAAAAATCGGGGAACCTCCAGTCTGCGCCCTGCGCCCTGCGCGGACCGGTGCATGCAAAGTGTGGTATAATATGGGGCGTGAGAACCATTCTGCATGTCGACCTTGATGCGTTCTTCGCATCAGCCGAGCTTACGCGCCACCCGGAATGGCGCGGCAGGCCCGTGATCGTCGGCTCGCCTCCCGACGGACGCGGGGTGGTGTCGACATGCTCCTACGAAGCGAGGAGGTACGGCGTGCGTTCCGCGATGCCCTCGCGAACCGCCTGGCGGCTTTGTCCGCATGCAGTCTTCACCCGTCCCGACATCGCATTCTACAGGGAAATCTCAAGAAAGGCGTTCGGCGTCTTCGCCCGCCACTCCCCTTTCGTGGAGGCCGTATCGGTAGACGAAGCCTTTCTCGACATAACAGGCACCATACATCTCTACGGCGGCGCGGAAAAGCTCGGCGAAGCGCTCAGGGAAAAGGTGCTCCGCGAATGCGGCGTCACGTGTTCGGTGGGCATAGCCAGAAACAGGCTGCTGGCGAAGATCGGCAGCGAACTCGCGAAGCCCGACGGACTTTTCACCATGCCGTCCGATCCGGCGGAAATCGCCCGGTTCCTCGCGCCCAAGCCTGTGGGGATACTCTGGGGCGTCGGACGCAAGACGGCCGGGATTCTTGCGAAATACGGGATCGCAACATGCCGCGACCTTCAGAACGCACCGGCAAGGCAGCTGGAGACGATTCTCGGCAAGGCCGCGGCTTCATCGCTGAAAAACCATGCGCTCGGCATCTCCTCCGACCGCGTGGCGCGCGACGAAGACGGGGAGAAATCCGTTTCGCGGGAGCATACCTTCGTCTGCGACGAAACGGACCGCGAGAACGTGCGCAGCACGCTGCTGGAACTGGCGGCGGATGTGGGCAGAAGCGTGCGCAAGGAGGCGCGGTGGGCGGCGACCGCCCGCATAAAGCTGCGCGACGCGGATTTCGAAACCGTTTCCCGCCAGACTTCCCTCCCCGCGCCTTCACGCGACGACAGGTCCTTCAGGGACGCCGCGCTTGCCCTTTTCGACGGCTTGTGGCCCGAGAGCGGCAAGGGCCTCGCAGTAAGGCTGGTGGGGTTCGGAGTGTCGAATTTCAAGGCTTCTCCCGGCGCAGAGCCGTCGCTTTTCCGCGATGAGGAGGACGCCGAGCGCGAACGCAGGGAAAAGCTCTCGGAGGCGATCGACCTGCTGAAGGGGAAAGGACTGAACGTCGGCACGGGGACCGCGATCGCTCACCGTCCGAATTCGACCGTTGCGGGGACGGGAGAATCGACCTCGATCCTGCCGCCGTCTATCTTGACGTAGACGGGTCCGCGCGGCGTCGGAACCTTCCCCTCGACCCTGCGCAGCCTTCCGGGCATCGGCGCGACCCGTATTTTCGCGAACCCGGGCTCCATCGGCTCCACCCCCAGCAGACGCCGGGAGATTATGTTCAGCGGAGCCGTCGACCACGCGTGGTTCATGTCCAGGTTGGGTTTCACGTCAAGCGACCACGCCTCCATCGCAACCGTCGCGCCGAAGTCCATCATGCCGAGCCATCCGCGATCCCCGCTCGCCGTCATCAGGTCGATTGCGGCGTCGGCGCGGCCGGCGTTGAACAGCCCCTCGAGAAGATATTGGGCGAAATAGGGGCTGCACGCCATCCCGCGCGATATGCAGAAATCCGCGACGCCGTCGATTGCGGACGGCGGAACCAATCCGAACGCGAGCGCCGCGGCGTTTGCGTGCAGCGATGCGTGGTCCGTCCCCTCCCCATCGACGTATACGCCCCTGGACGGATCGAAAAACACCCTGTTGAAAGACGAGCGGAGGCGTTCTGCCCTCGCCCTGAAATCGAGAGCGTCGTCCGTCCTCCCGATCGCGGCGGCGATATCGGCCATCTCCATGAGATTCGAGTGGTGGAAGGCGTTGACCACGGCGTTTGCGTCGCAGAACACGAACCCGTCCCTCTCGCAAGGCGGCCAGTCCACTATGTCGGCGAGGCCGCGGGAATTCGGCTTCCCGTTGCGCCTGCGCTCGCCGCCCGAGAGGACGATTCCGTCTTCGCGCACGTGTCCGAGAAGAAGCTTTTCGCTCTTCAGCCTTTCGTAGCAGCGGACAAGCGAATTCGTCTCGCCGGTTCTCATCCAGTCCGCCCAGGCCATCTTGATGGAGTGCTGCCGCCACTCCGTAGGCCATGTAGGGTGGTCCATCAGATATTCGTGGCTCTTGCGTGCGAGAGACGGCCCTGCATGCACGGCATACTCGCCCAGCTGATTTATGTATGCATCCGACTCGTACGGGATCCTCTCCCTGTCGCCGTCCACATACATGCCGGCGAAGGAGGTCGCGATTATGGAATGCTTGCAGAAGCCGTACACCCTCTCCAGCGCCGGATCGTCGCAGGAAAATGCGGATGCGGTGCGATCCATGGGCCATTCCACGGCGACGAGCCGCACCTCCGCGCCGATTGGGGTCTCCACGAAGCGGATGGGCATGACGGTCCCGAATTTCTCGGGCAGGCGTATGGCGGCGCCCTCCGCGCCGCCGGTTGTGTTGCGTTTGTCGGGAGTCAGCGGGACGCGCCGGAAGTTTCCGTCAAGGACAAGCTTCGCGGACGCGGCCCGTATGGTTCCGCCTGGATTCATCTCCACTCCGCCATCGTCGCCCAAAAGCTCTCCCATGCGGATTTCGGCCTCGCCCCGTCCTCTGGCCTCCGCCCAGCCGAAAGATTCGCGTCCGAAATCATAGACGACGCGTCCGGATGAATTCGTCACCGCGGAGACGGGCTCCACGATGCGCCGCAAAAGCCCTTCGGCGCGCAGAACGGAGATGGCCGCCAGACATGCCGCCAAAAGCGCGGTTTTTCTCGCAGACAAGGCCATCACCGTCACTTGCCGCTTCTCAAGGCAAGGCGGACGATCGACTCGGTATCCTTCGCGTCGGGATTGGAGGCGATGGCGCCGCTTACCATCTTGCCGGCCGTCTCTTCGTTGAAACCCAGAGCCGAGAGCGCCAATATCGCATCGTGCAGGATCGGCGCAGAGGCGTTTTCTTTGCTGCCGGTGCGCTGTGTGGCGGCGAGCGCCTCGATCGCATTCACCTTGTCCTTGAGCTCGATGCATATCTTCTCGGCAGTCTTTTTCCCGACGCCCTTTATGGACGAAAGCCTCTTCGCCCCGCCGCTCGCTATGGCCAGGGCCAACTCGCCCACCGACCCGCCCGAAAGGATCGACAGCGCGATTTTCGGTCCCACTCCGCTTACGGCGGTAAGCTTCGCGAAAAGCTCCCTCTCCGCCGCCGTGGCGAAGCCGAAAAGGATTTCGTCATCCTCCCGCACGCAGTGATAGGCGAGAAGCTTCACCTCCTCCCCGGTCTTGGGGAGCCTGTCGAAAGTAGAAAGAGGGATGAGAAGCTCGTACCCTATCCCCGCCGCCTCGACGACGGCGCGGACCGGTTCCTTCTCCGCGAGGATCCCTCTTATGTACGCTATCATGCGAAGAGCTTCGCCAGCTTTTCGAGCTGCGCGACCTTCTCCCTGTTCTCGGCGAGCTTGCGCTTCGCCTCGTCCACGACCGCCGCGGGGGCGTGGGAGACGAAATTCGCATTTGCGAGCTTCGCCTCGGACGCTTTTATGAATCCCGCGAGCTTGGCGAGTTCGCCGGCGATGCGCTTTGATTCAGCCGCCTTGTCGACGAGTCCTTCGAGGGAGAGATACACCGTTCCGAAAGCCGTGATCTTCGACGGCATCGGGAGATCGGCGCCCTGGGGGGCGAATTCGACGGTCTCGGCCCTCATCGCGCGCTTGAGCGAAGGCGCCTCGGCCCGGGCCAGAGGATCGTCCGTCGCGACGGTCACCTTGACGAATGCGGCGGGAGGCACCTTGTACTCCGCCCTGAGCGCCCTGAGAGCCGTTATGGCCTCGCGCTTCCTCTCGACGAAATCATGCACGGCCTCCGAAAGGCCCCAGGCCTTCTTCTCCTCGACGGTGTAGCCCTTCGGGAATTCCGCGCGCATGATGGATTCCCCGTCCTTGAGATAGCCGAGCTGATGGGCGACCTCCTCGGTGACGAAAGGCATGTATGGATGGAGAAGCCTCAGCGCCTTCCAGAACACGTCGCGGAGAATCGCGACGGACACCGCCTTGTTCGGCGCGTCCTTCACGTACTCGACGTACCAGTCGCATATCTGGGTCCAGAAGAAATCGTATACCGCGAGCGCGCCGTCCTGCACGCGGTAGTTCTCGAGTATCGCATTCACCTTTGCGCACGCCTTGTCGCACGCAAGAAGCATGTGCCGGTCGTCGGAAGAGAGATCCTCCGCCGAAAACGACGCCGCAGGCTCTCCCTGCATCTCCATGAAGCGCGCGGCATTCCAGATCTTCGTCGTGAAGTTGCGTCCGATCTCGAACTTCTCCTTGTTGACTTTCGTGTCGCAGTCGAGCGACGTGATGAGCGCGATCGAGAACCTGAGCGCATCGGCGGAGTACTGGTTGATGAGCTCGAGGGGGTCGAGGGAATTGCCGAGGGACTTCGACATTTTCCTGCCCTGGGCGTCGCGGACGATCCCGTGTATCACTATGTTCCTGAACGGAGGCTTGCCCATGAAGTGGATGCCGGCCATCATCATCCTGGCGACCCAGAAGAAAATGATGTCCTGGGCCGTGACGAGATCGCTCGTCGGATAGTAGTAGTCGAGATCCGCAGTCTTCTCCGGCCAGCCTAGCGTGGAGAACGGCCAGAGCCATGAGCTGAACCACGTGTCGAGCACGTCCGGATCCTGCTCGAGGTCGGAAAGCTTGAGCGCCGCGTTGCCCGTCTTGGCCTTCGCCTGCTCGAGGGCATCCTCGGCCGTTTCGGCGACGAACACGTCGTCTCCGAGATACCAGGCCGGGATTCTGTGGCCCCACCAAAGCTGGCGCGAGATGCACCAGTCCTGTATGTTCTCCATCCAGTTGTAGTAGATTTTGGACCAGCGGTCCGGCACGAAGCGGACCTCTCCCGACTTCACCGCCGCGATCGCCGGCTCGGCGAGGGGCTTCATCTTCACGAACCACTGCTTGGAAAGGCGCGATTCGACGGTCTCGTGGCAGCGGTAGCAGTGGCCGACCTGGTTGTCGATGTCCTCGATGTGGTCGAGATAGCCCCCGGCCTCAAGATCGGCGACGATCGCCTCGCGGCATTTGAAGCGGTCCATGCCGCAGTATCTGTCGCCCGCGAGAGCGTTCATCGTTCCGTCGCCGTTCATGATGTTGATCTCGGCCAGATTGTGACGCTTGCCGACGAGGAAGTCGTTGGGATCGTGCGCCGGCGTGATCTTCACGATGCCGGTTCCGAACTCGCGGTCGACGTAGTCGTCCGCTATGACGGGTATCTCCCTGCCGGTCAAGGGCAGAATGACGGTTTTCCCAAGAAGGTGCGCGTAACGTTCGTCCTTGGGATTCACCGCGACGGCGGTATCGCCGGGAAGAGTCTCGGGACGCGTCGTCGCGACCATGACGTAGTCTTTGTACGGCTCGCCTTTGACGCCGGACGCGCTTCCGACGACGGGATAGCGCACATACCAGAAATGTCCATGGTTGGGCTCGTGCTCGACCTCGTCGTTGGCAAGGGCGGTTCCGCATCTCGGGCACCAGTTCACGATGTAATTGCCCTTGTAGACGAGCCCTTCGTCGTAAAGACGCTTGAAAACCTTGAGGACGGCCCTGTTGCATCCTTCATCGAAAGTGAAGCGCTCGCGGCGCCAGTCGGTGGAGTTGCCGAGCATGCGCTGCTGGTGGACGATGGTGCCGCCGTACTGTTTCTTCCACTCCCACACGCGCTCGACAAACGCCTCGCGCCCGAGATCCTGGCGGCGCTTGCCCTCCTTCTTGAGCGCTTTCTCCACGACATTCTGCGTCGCTATGCCGGCATGGTCCGTGCCGGGGAGCCAAAGCGTGTTGCGGCCCTGCATGCGGCGCCAGCGCACCAGTATGTCCTGTATCGTCTGGTTGAGCGCATGGCCCATATGCAATATGCCCGTGACATTCGGAGGCGGAATCACCACCGAGTACGGCTCGCGCCCATCGGGTTCGTCGTGGAAACAACCGTTTTTCTCCCAAAAGGGATACCACTTGGCCTCAGCGGCCTTTGCGTCATAATGCTTGTCCATCATAAGGGGGGATATTATACCATTTTTTCGAGTATCGTGCCTAGCTCGGGGTCCTTTCTGCGGATCTCGTCCGCAGACAACCCTTCGATTTCGTGGGGGAAGACTATCCAATCCCCTCCTGCGTCCCGCACGTGCCAATCGGGCTTCGTTTGCGTCTCGTTTTTCTCCGGTTTCCAATAGACAGCCGCGAATCTCGCCTCGCATCCCGCGGCTGCGAAACGCTTTTTCACCGCTTCCGCGGTCCTGCCCGTGTCGAAGACGTCATCGACGACGAGCACTTTCTCGCCTGGGCGGAACATGGCGAAAAACGGCTCCTCCAAAGAGAACGACACCTTTCCCGTATTTTCGCCCAATCCTGCGTAACTGGAGCATTTGAGAGGCGCGTGACGCAGGTTCCACCCGGAGACCTTCAGGAACTCGTGGACCGCCATGCCTGCAAGGGCGCCGCCTCGCCAAAGCGCGACAAGCCAATCCGGACGCCATCCGCTTTCGCGCACTGCCGCCGCCAACCTCCAGGAATCGCGCAGGAACGAATCTGCACCCACGAATATTTTATGTGTTTGGGACATAATGGAAGATATTATACCAAATTTCGCCTCACAGGGACGAAGTCCACCTTTCGCTGCACGAAATCGACTTTCGCGACGTGAACCCTCATCCTGTCGCCTATCCGCCATCTTCCTCCGCCGGGCGCCGAGAGGGAGTGGTCCGACTCGTTGAACGAAACGAATTTCCGCGACAGAAGCGACACGTGCACGAGCCCCGAAACGGCGAGTTCCGGTATCTCCACGAAGCATCCGAACGGCGCGCACTTGACGACGACCGCGTCGTAATCGAGTATCTGCCGCGTCGAAAGCTGCGACTCGAGAAGACGGAACTTCTTTATCTCCAGAAGTCCCCTCTCCGCCTCGGCCGCAGTCTCTTCGCAGTCGCTCGTGTGTTTCGCCCATTTCGCGAGAATCTTGGCGGGAACACGCGCCGCGGAAGCCCCGCCCTCGAGGTACGCGGACAGCTGGCGGTGGAGCGTGAGATCGGGATAGCGCCTGATCGGAGAGGTGAAATGGGCGTAGTATTTCTTCGCGAGCCCGAAGTGCCCCATGTTCGATCCGTCGTAGACAGCCCTTTTCATGGACCGCAGCACCATCATCGCAAGCGTCGGATAAAGGGGGTTGCGCTTTATCGACCTCAAAAACTGCGCGAAGACCTTCTGCTTTGATATGTCGCCCATCTTCACACCGAGTCCGCGCATGTCGGCCCTCAGCATCAGGAGCTTCTCCTCGTCCGGCGGCTCATGGAGCCGCGCGAGGATTTTCACCCCCTTGGTCCACAGTTCCTTGGCGACCGCCTCGTTCGCCGCCACCATGCATTCCTCGATCATCTGATGGGATTCATCGTACGGACGCGTCGCCAGGCCCGTCATCTCGCCGCTTTCGTCCAGGAGGACTTCCGCTTCGGGAATTTCGATGTCGAGCGCGCCGGACGCGAACCGCGCCGCCCTCAGCTGCTGCGCAAGAGCGTTCACTTCGCGTATCAGTTTCGCCTCGCGCTTTCCGAGACCGCCTGCAGCGCCGCGGATTATCGCCATCACCTGCTCGTAGGAAAATCTCGCCTTGGAGCGGATTACGCTTTTCGCGAAGGAGCGCTTCACCATTTCGCCCGACTTGTCGAATGTCATGAACACGGAGAAAGCAAGCCGATCCTCGCCGGGGACGAGCGAGCAGAGTCCGTTCGACAGCTCTTCCGGAAGCATCGGCACGACCCTGTCCGCCAGATACACGCTTGTGGAACGCCTGTACGCCTCGCGGTCCAGGGCGCTTCCGCTCTCGACGAAGTGGGAGACGTCGGCGATATGGACCCCAAGGACGCGGTTGCCTTTGCGGTCAGTCTCCAGCGACAGCGCGTCATCGTAGTCGCGGGCGCTCTGGGGATCGCACGTGAAAATGAATTTGCGTCTCAGATCGAGGCGTTTGCCGGGATTGTCCAGTTTCTCCGCGCACCGCTTCGCCTCGTCGAGAACCGATCGCGGGAAAGACTCGGGCAGCTTGTAGAACTTCATCACCGCCGCCGTGTCTTCGCGCGGCGTCCGCCCTGGAGGCGGGAACCGTATTTCGTTTTCTTCGTACATGCGGAAATTTTAGCAAAGCATCCGTCCGAAGTCAACCTCGACGCCGCGCAACCGCTCTCTTCCCGGCGCCGCCGTTCAACGCCTTCCGCTCCGCTACATCTCCCATGGCTTGGGTTCCCGGGGCGCCAGCGACATCCTGTGCTCCGGACGGAAGTCCATGTCGCCCTGGGGTATGTACTTCGCTATGACCGACAGGAACCCCACATTGACTGCGGCGCGGCATCCCTCCCCGAAGTCTATCTCGACCACAGTGCCGTCCGGATACCGCAACTCCGCGGAAACCGGCAGCTTCCCGGGATTCTTCTCTGCGGCGTCGCGCACCGCCTCGACTTTCTCCCGCAAAGCCGGATCGGCGTATTCGAGCCTCAGACGAAGCGACTTTGAAATCGCCGGGAGCGCCGTCTCGAGCGGATACGCCTCTTTCAGCGTCAGCGAGACGTCTCCCGGCGTCGGATGCTCCTTGAAAGCATCCTCCTTCGAGTATACCGTGCGGCACGCCACCTCGCCGCACACCAGAACGAGCTTGTCGACAGACTTCTCCATCGCCTCGCCGTATGCAGACCAGCACTTGGCGTACGCAAAGGCGTCGACTCTCCCGGAGCCGTCGTCCAGCGACAGTATGGCCCATTTTTCGCCCACCGATCCGTCGGGCCTTGGTTTGGGCATCTTGATCGAGCACCCTTCGAGCATCGCGACCGCCCGAACCTCCACACGCTTCAGCAGCAGCGGATCCAGCTCCTTTTTGTCGAAGCGCCGCCTCAGCCTGGACTTCTCCGAATTGACCGCCCTGTCGAATGCCTGCTTGTCGCTCCAGGACACTTCGCCTTTGGCCCGGACGATATTTCGCGCGAGGCCCTTCAGCTGCCAATCGTCGTCCTTCGACCCAAGAAGCAGATCTTCGGCGGGTGAGCGCGCCTGCTTCTCTCCCTCTTCGGAGTCTTCTCCTGTGGTTTCGTCCGCCTCAATCCCCTCTTCGCCTTCAGTCTCCTCCGAAGTCTGCCTCTTGGCGATCCTGTCAAGCATGAACGGGGCGTATGCGACGGCGTCTTCCTTCGATCCGGTCTGGCGCGTGCGGGTGCACGACTCCGACAGCTCCGAAATCGCCCGCCTGCAGCTTTGCAAGGGATGCCCCGACACATACACCCCCAAAAGATCGCGTTCGCTCTTGAGGTCCTCTATCGGCGTGAATACAGGGCTGTCGGCGAGGTCCGAATCGTCATACTTCTCCGCGCCGCCCGACATCAAATCGAAGAAATTCCCCTGCGCGCTCGCGTCTTCCCTTGCCTTCTGCTGCGCTTTCTTCAGCGCGTATTCGATGTTTGAGTAGAGCTTCGCCCTGTTGGGCTCGAGCGTGGAGAACGCGCCGGACCTCGTCAGATTCTCGAGCACCCTCTTGTTCACCGCGTTGGACCCCGCCAATCGCATGCAGAAATCCAGGAATCCTGTGTACGGACCGTTCTTTTCGCGCTCCGCCACTATGGCCTCCGCAGCCATCTCGCCGACTCCCTTTATTCCGCCGAGTCCGTAGCGTATTCCCTTCGCGTCGTGCGTCGGGACGAATCGCGACCCCGATTCGTTCACGTCCGGCAGCATGAGATCGAGGTCTATCGCCTGCGCCTCGGCCACAAAGCCCGGGAGCTTGTCGAAGTTTCCGATTTCGGACGAAATCTGCGCGCACATGAATTCGGCGGGATAGTGGGCTTTCAGGTATCCCGTCTGGTAGGCGACCCACGCGTAGCATACGGCGTGCGACTTGTTGAACGCATACGACGCGAACGCCTCCCAGTCCGTCCATATCTTTTCGATGAGCTTCTTCGCCTCCGCTTCGTCGGCCCACTTCCCGACGCGGAATTCCGGATTCTCCAGACACCCTTTCTCGAACTTCGCCTTGAGCTCGTTCATGATGTCCATGAGCTTCTTGCCCATGGCCTTGCGCAGCTTGTCGGACTCGCCGCGCGTAAAGCCGGCAAGGTCGCGCGAAAGAAGCATGACCTGCTCCTGGTAGACGGTGACGCCGTACGTATCCTTCAGGCGGCTCTCCATGAGAGGATGGTCGTAGGAGACCGGCTCTTCCCCCTGCTTGCGCTTTACGAACGTCGGGATGTATTCCATGGGGCCCGGGCGGTACAGCGCGTTCATCGCGACGAGATCCGTAAGCCGTTCCGGCTTCAGCGCGATGAGCCACTTTTTCATTCCGTCCGATTCGAACTGGAAAAGTCCCGTCGTCTCGCCGCGTCCGAAAAGTTCGTAAGTCTCCTTGTCGTCGTCCGGTATCCTGTCCGGGTCAAGATATCCGTCCGCCCCCCGCAGCGCTTCGGGGACGCGCGGATTGTTCTTTCCGAGGAGCATCACGCACTCCTTTTCGACGGTCAGCGTCTTGAGGCCCAGAAAGTCCATCTTGAGAAGGCCCACAGGCTCCACGAAATGTCCGTCGTACTGGGTCGTGAGAAGCTTGTCCGCCTTGGCTTCGCCCTGGTCCTTCTTCCTCCCGCCCTTCTCCGGGGTGGGCATGACAGGCAGAGTCTCGGCTATCGGATCGCGCGAGATGATGACGCCGCAGGCATGCACGCCGGGCTGGCGGATGCATCCTTCAAGCCTGCCCGCCCTCTCCATCAGCTTGTGCACGGTCGGGTCCTGCGAATTGAACGCCGCGTCGAGATCCGGCGCCGCGGCTCTCGCCTTCTTGAACGTGATCTTCGGCGTTTCCGGGACGAGCGACGCGAGTTTGTTGGTGTCGGCGAGCGGATAGTCCATCACGCGGCCCACGTCCTTTATCGCGCTTTTGGCGGCCATCTGCCCGAACGTCACTATGTGCGCGACGTGGTCGGCGCCATACTTGCGCGTGACGTAGTCGAGAACCCTCTCGCGCCCGGCGTCGTCGAAATCGACGTCTATATCGGGCATGGAGATGCGGTCGGGGTTGAGAAAGCGCTCGAACAGGAGGTCGTATTTGAGAGGATCTACGTTCGTTATCCAAAGCGCGTATGCGACCGCGGACCCCGCCGCAGAGCCGCGCCCCGGGCCGACCCACACTCCGCACTCCTCGCGCGCCGCCCTGATGTAGTCGCGCACGATCAGGAAGTAGCCGGGGAATCCCATCAGCTTGATCGTGTCCAGCTCGAACTGCACACGGTCCCTGACCTCCTCGGGAACAGGGTCCCCCCATCGCTTTTTCGACCCTTCCCACACGAGCGCCGCGAGATAATCCGCCTCGAACTTGATTCTCAGAACCTTTTCGTATCCGCCCAAGCGGTCGAAATTGTTCGCCTTCTGCACATTGAATTCATCCTTCAGCGCCTGCTCGCCGAACTTCTTCGCATATCCCTCCTCCGTGCCGAATTCGGCGGGGATGGCGAACTTCGGCATGATCGGCGGCGAATCGAGCTCGTATTCCTCGATCCGGTCGGCCACGTCGAGGGTGTTGGAGATGAGTTCGGGATTTTCCGCGAAGAGGGCGGACATCTCGTCCGCCGTCTTGAAATACTCCTGCCCCGTGTATATGAGACGCCCCTCGTCGGACATCTTCTTTCCCGTCGAGAGCGCCAGCAGGACGTCGTGCGAATCGTCGTCGTCGGCATTCAGGAAGTGAACGTCGTTCGTCGCTATCACCCGGATGTCCAGCTTCTTCCCCAGCTCGAGCATGCCCTTTACGACCTTCAGCTGGCGCGAATACAGATCCGCGAAATCGTTCTGGGCCGAAAGCGGGATGTCGGGACCGCTCTTGACCGCCTTGTGGAGCATCACCTCGAGGGAATAGTCGTCGCCGAAAACATCCTTGTACCACCTTGCGATCCGCTCCGCCCCGGCCATGTCGCCTCTTTCTATCGCGCGCGGGACTTCGCCTGCGATGCACGCGGCCGAGCAGTGCAATCCGGCGTGGTATTTCTCGAGCAGGGCGTGATCGATGCGGGGGCGGGCGTAAAAACCGTTGATGTGAGCCTCGGACATCAGCCTTACGAGATTGTGGTAGCCCTCGGCGTTCTTTGCGTGCAGGCAAAGATGGTGGCGGTACTCGGTCTTGTCGCGGCTTCTGTAGTCGCCGGTGGATGTCACGTAGGCTTCGCAGCCAAGAATCGGCTTGACGCGGACTCCCGCAAGCTCGCCGTAAGTCTTCTCCTTTTTGGAACGGCACTCGTCGTAGAAACTCTTGAGCGCAAAAAGATTTCCGTGGTCAGTCACGGCAAGGGCCCGCATGCCGAGCTGTCTCGCGCGTTTGACGAGGGGAACGATCTGACATTGTCCGTCGAGAAGCGAATATGTAGTGTGGAGATGGAGATGTACGAAGTCGCTCATGTGCCTTGCCGTGTCCGTTCCATGCCTTGCATTGGATTTTCAGTAGGATTTTCCGGATAGATATTATACCCTATCCGCATCCGTTTTTGCAAACAGAAAAAGAGACGCCGGACAATGCCGGCGTCTCCTTGGATCCGATTGCACGGATGGCGTCAGGCTTTGGCGGCTTGAGCGTCGAGCTCGACCATGGCGGCCTTGCGGGAAAGCTTGATGCGGCCACGGTCGTCCACATCGAGGCACTTGACCATCATCTTGTCGCCGACTTTGCAGACGGCCTCCACGGAGGGGACGCGCTTGTCGGAAAGCTCGGAGATGTGGCAAAGTCCGTCCATGCCGGGAAGGATCGTGACGAACGCGCCGAAGTCCTTGATCCCGGAAACGGTGCCTTCGTAGATTTTGCCGGGCTCGGCCACAGCCGAAACCGCGCCCACGGCATCCTTCGCCGCCTTCATCGATTCGGCGGACGTCGCGAAAATCGAGACCTTGCCGTCGTCGTCGATGTCGATCTGAGCGCCGGTCGTCTCGACTATCGCACGGATGTTGGATCCGCCGGGACCGATCAGCGCGCCGATCTTGTCCACGGGAATCTGCATCTCCTCGATCCTCGGCGCGTACTTGTTGAGTTCCGCGCGGGGCGCCGGGATGACGCTCTCCATGTAGTCGATGATCTTGAGACGTGCGTCGTGGGCCGCCTTTATCGCGCCCTCGACGAGATCCCAGGTGAGACCGCGAAGCTTCAGGTCGACCTGAAAGCCCGTGATGCCCTTCTTCGTGCCGCCGACCTTGAAGTCCATGTCGCCGCAGTGGTCTTCAGCGCCGAGAATGTCGGTGACGAGGACCTTCTGAGACTGGTCGGCATTGGTGAACAGGCCGATCGAAATGCCTGCGACGGTCCTCTTGAGAGGAACGCCCGCGTCCATGAGAGCGAGGCAGCCGTTGCAGATCGAGGCCATGGACGAAGAGCCGTTGGAGCCCATGATTTCGCTCACTACGCGGATCGAGTACGGAAAATCGTCGGGGAGAACCTCGGCGATCGACCTCTCGGCAAGCGCGCCGTGACCGATTTCGCGGCGGCCCGTCGAACCGAGACGCCCGACCTCGCCCGTGCAGTAGGGCGGGAAGTTGTAGTGGAGCATGAAGCGCTTGGAAACGTCGCCTCCGGTCACGGAGTCGAGATCCTGGGCGTCCTTCTTCGTGCCGAGAGTCACCGTCGCGAACGACTGGGTCTCGCCGCGCGAGAAGATCGCGGAACCGTGCAGACGCGGGAACACCCCGACCTGCGCCGAAAGCGGGCGTATCTCGTGCTGGGCGCGACCGTCGATGCGCTTGCCCTTTTCGAGCACATTCTTGCGGACCGTCTCGATTTCGAGAGCGTCGAAGAGATGGACGAAACCGACGGCGTCGATCTCGGGCCACTTCTCGGAGACCTTTTTCAGGAGATCTTCCTTGATGGCGGAAACCTTGCCCTGACGCTCGAGCTTGCCCTTGATCAGCAGAGCCTCCGCAAGAGCCTCACCGCCTTCCTTGCGGATGAAGTCCATCTTGTCCGCAGGCTGCGGAACGTCGTGGATGTCCTTGTCGGGCTTGCCCAAGGCGCGGCGCATCTCGATCTGGAGATCGATGATCTTCTCCACTTCCTCATGGGCGCGCTTGAGGGCCGCGACGAAATCCTCGTCGCTGATCTCGGCGGCGGAGCCTTCCATCATCAGGAACTTGCCCCTGAGACCGGCGTAGAGGAGGTCGATGTCGCTCTTGGCCTTCTGCTCGTGAGTCGGGTTGATGACCCACTCTCCGTTGACGCGGCCGATGCGGACGCATCCGATCGGACCCATGAACGGGATGTCGCTGATGTGGAGAGCGGCAGAAGCGGCGTTGACCGCGAGGAAGTCGGCCTCGCGCGTGCCGTCGGACTGTATCAGCGTCGAGTTGACCTGTACGTCGTTGTAATATCCGTCGGGGAACAGCGGACGTATCGGACGGTCGCACATGCGGGCCGTCAGTATCTCCTTGCTGGTGGGACGGGCCTCGCGCTTGAAGAACCCGCCCGGAAACTTTCCGGCTGCGTAGAACTTCTCGCGGTATTCGCACTGCAGCGGGAAGAAGTCGATTCCCTCCCGCGGAGTATCGGTATTCGTAACCGCCGTGAAGACGGTCGTGTCACCGTACGATACGGTGACTGCCCCCGCAGCCTGCTGAGCCAGGAGGCCGGTCTCTATCACGAGGTCCGTCCCCGCGATGTCGACCTTGAATTGCTTTGCACCTTGCATTGGTCTGTTTTCTTTTTCTGTTTACTGTTTGTAAACTTTAGCGGCGGAGGCCAAGCTTCGCGATGAGCGCCTTGTAGCCTTCCTCGTTCTCGCGCTTGAAGTAGTTGAGAAGGTTGCGGCGGTTCTGGACCTTGCGGAGAAGCCCGTAGCGCGAGCTGTGGTCATGCTTGTTCGCCTTGAGATGCGCCGTGAGAGCCTCGATCTCCTTCGTGAGAAGCGCGATCTGGACCTCGCAGGACCCGGTATCGCGGTCGTGGCGCTGGAACTCGTTCTTGATGGCGGCTTTGTCGATTTTCATCTTTTTTTCTTTCTTTTTATGGCTGCAAACCGGGAAGCCGATGCCCTGCCGGCGTCCGCAAGGGCGCCACACGCCGACTCAACGCCGGCATCCGCGGCAGGGATAACCTCCTAAGACAGTCGCAGATTGGGGTATATTGTATCAAAAATGTCCGCCGCAAATCAAGGGCAATCGAGAATATCTTTTCTCGAGACCGTCGTGAACTTGATCGTCGAATATCCGGCCCCCTCGTACACGACGCCTATCTCTTTCGTCTTGCAGATCTTCGTCATGTCCGAATACGCCGCGCCCTCGGGGAATACGCAGACTCCCTTGTTCCACGTCTTGCCATCGTCGAGCGAAGCCCTGATGTAGAGGTTGCGCCTTCCGTTTGCGTTGCAGTTCGAGAAGAGAAGAACCTTGCCGCAGCGCATGATCTGGGCATTGCACTGGGGATCGGTGAGGGCGTTGTCGTAATGCGACTCCCATGTCTCGCCGCGGTCCTTGGAGACGTGTATCTGCCTGCCGCCGCCGCGCCAGCGCGAGTTGATCATCCACGATCCGTCCGAGAGCTCGACGACCTTGCACTCGTCGCCCTGCTTGGCGGGCTTGCCGATCGCCTTCCACGTCTTGCCGTGGTCCGTCGAACCGAACAGCGCGTTACCGTCGCCCACATGCACGAGAGTGTGCAGCAGCGTACCGTCCTTGAGCTGCACTCCCGATCCGGACGATATGAATATGAACCCGCCCTCGCTCTGCTTTTTGCCGAAAGGCCAGCCTTCGAAAGCGATGTCCTTCGATATGTCGCGCGGCTCAGACCACGTCTTGCCGTTGTCCGCCGACTCCTGCACGAAGAACTGGAATACGCCGTGGTTGCCGACGCTCTCCCAGACGTTGTAGAAGAGGAATATCTTCTTCGCCTTCCTGTCCACGATGAAGGATGGGTCCGATGCGGCCCAATGCTCCTTGTCGTCCCACTTCCACCTCCAGGAGAAGACGGGATCCGTCCAGGTTTTGCCTCCGTCGGACGAGCGGCGCAGCGCGATGTCTATGGGCTGGCTCGTGTTGAGGTCGCCACCGTGGTTGCGGCGCGCATCGCACGCCACCACGAGATCGCCGTTGGGAGCCGTGCAGAGCGCCGGTATGCGATACATTTTCGACACGACGCCTTCGACAGCGTCTCCGTTCTTGAAAAGAATCATGTGATCCGGCGCAGCCGCGGCGGCCGTTGCGGCGATTGCGCATGCCGCGAGCGCTATTGCGATATGTTTCATGAATCCCTCCTTATGCCTTCGTTCCGTTAATCGTTACATCGATCGTTTCAACCAATTATAGCATATTTCATGCCCCCGCTTCAAGCGACGGGGCGACATCCATCCCCATGGCGGCATCGCCCTGGACGTTCCTCCGCGTATAGGCGAGACCAGCGATCATGGCGCCGTTGTCGCCGCAATACTTGGGCTTCGCCATCAAAAGCGGAACTCCCGCCGACTTCGCGACATCCCCCAGCACCACCCTAAGCCGAGAGTTGAGCGAGACGCCACCGCCGAGTATGAAAGCCTTGTACGCGCGCCGCTTCAGGGCCCTGCGCGACCTGTCGGCAACCGACTGCACTATCGCCTCCTGATAGCTCGCCACGACCCGCGGCAGATCGTCCCCCGTAGCCTCCGGATGCTGCTGCACGTACCTCAGAAGCGCGGTCTTCAGCCCCGAAAACGATACGCAAAGTTCTGCCGACAGTCCCGCGAGAGCCGAGACCCCTTCGCGCGGACGCCCCTTCGGGAACGGCACGAGATTTCCGAATCCGTGCGCTGCGCAGTATTCCTTCGCCACGCGGTCCACTTTCGGCCCCCCGGGATACCCGAGCCCCAGAAGCTTCGCCGCCTTGTCGAACGCCTCTCCCGCCGCATCGTCGAGCGTCTGGCCTATCGTCTCGTAGCGTCCCGGCCCCGCTATGTCGAACCAGTTCGTGTGGCCGCCCGAGATGGCCAGCCCCAACGCCGGCACGGCTTCATCCGGCGGAGGATTGTGCGGCGTCTCGCCGGCATCGTACAAGAAAGGCGTATGGAGATGCGCCTCTATGTGGTTTATCGCGAAAAGCGGAACATCGAGCGCCTGCGCAAGCCCCTTCGCGGCGTTCAGCCCGACCGTCAGCGCAGGCGAAAGCCCCGGACCGTACGTAACCGCGACCGCGTCCACGCCGAACCCGTCCATCGCCGTACGCACGACTTCGGATATCTTCTCGACGTGCGCGCGCGAAGCTATCTCCGGGACCACGCCCCCGTATGGCTGATGGAGGGGTATCTGCGTATAGACCGCATTGGAGAGAACCTCCCTCCCGTCCTTCACCACAGCCGCGGCGGTTTCGTCGCAGCTCGTCTCGATTCCGAGAATGTTCATTTGCGTTCGCCCGCCCTCACCAGAATTTCCACCACGGACGGTTCTCCGCCTTCACCCCGCCGGACTTTTTGTACACCTCCTGCACGCCCTGGCGGCCCGCAGTGTCAGGATCCCTGACCATCATCGCCGACCGCTTCACGAACGCGTCCGTCATCGACCAGAACTCGTTTCTGGCAAAGGAATCGGGCGCATTCCTGTGGATGACGATGACCTCCCCTGACGAAAGTATGGAGACTGTCGGCGCGGTAACCCGCATCATCGGGCCGAGATCGAGAGTCGCCCAACGCTTGGGCTTGTCTCCGTCGTCTCGGACCTTCAGGAAAAGATGTTCGTTCCCGTCCCGCATCCAGCGCTTGAGCTCGAAGAACCTTTTCTTCCCCGCCGCATTGGAAAATTGCTGCACTGCGGTCGTTATGTCGAAGCCGGGCACTACGTCAAACGACCGGTATTCTCCGGAATAGCGCTTTCCCCTGTGGATCAGCACCGGTCGCGCCAGATACCTCGCCGGATACGTAAGATCGTAGTTGTCGCCCAGGAACGTCTCGAGCTTCATGCCCTCGTTCGCTCCGACCCAGAAGGCCGAGACGAACGGACGCTTGTGCGAGCGCTCGAGCTGCATATGGTCGGACGCCCGGTAAAGCTCGACGATGAGCAAGTCTTCGGAATCGAGATATCCTACGCTCACCCTCTCGGCCAGCATGTTCTTGACGTCCACGACGGCGCGGACGCGCTCGCCGGATATGTAATTCGTCTCGTCGAGCTTGAGGTCGACCGTTATGCCCGCGGGCTCTCCTGCCATGCACGCCATCGCAAAAAGCGAAACGGCCAGCGCGGAGAAAATGTTTCTCGTCGGTTCTTCGTTCATGGCGGATATTATACCAAAAACGGGCGGCGCGCGAAACAGGGACCGAAATTCGCCGAAAGCCGCGGCGCTCGCGTCCGGCCGTTTCGATGCTGTGTTTTTCATGGCGTGCATCATCCCATGTTTTGCGGCGTCGATCAAATGCTTCCTCTCCATGGCAATCATAGCCGCATGGAATGGCAATATGGTATAATATCGCCATGGAACTACGGCTTCTCAAGTACTTTCTCGCAGTGGCGCGCGTAAAGAACATAACGCGCGCCGCGTTTTCGCCCCGTGGCGCATCGGCATATCGACCTCGATCTCCGCATGGCCGGGGCATCCCGTGGAGGAGCTGAAGCGCCGTGAAGGATAGATGCCGCGGGCGCACGCAAAATCCGCGCATACACGTCGAGACATGCAACAACCGCCACCGATGGACAAAGCCCCAAAAAGACTGTTCGAATACCCCGAAGACCTGCCTGTTTCACGGCACCGCGAAGAGATATGCCGTCTTCTCTCCCGCAACCAGACAGTGATAGTCTGCGGAGATACGGGGTCGGGGAAGACCACCCAGCTGCCGAAAATGGCGATGGAACTGGGACGCGGCATGAACGGCCGCCTCATAGCCTGCACACAGCCAAGGCGCCTTGCCGCCATGACGGTCGCCGCCCGTGTCGCACAGGAGATCAAGACCGAACTGGGCGGGACAATCGGCTTCCAGCACCGCTTCGACAGGCGTCTTTCCGCGTCGACACGGGTGAAATTCATGACGGACGGCATCCTTCTCGCGGAAACGAAAACCGACCCTCTTTTGATGCGCTACGACACGGTCATCGTGGACGAAGCGCACGAACGCACTCTGAACATAGACTTTCTTCTGGGCATTTTGAAGCGCATCCTTCCCCGCAGGCCGGACCTGAAAGTCATCGTATCGTCGGCAACGCTCGACACGCGACGGTTCAGCGCATTCTTCGGCGGCGCACCGGCGATCGAGGTTCCGGGACGGCTTTTTCCGGTCGAAATACGCCATGCGGGCGGCGAAGACGAAGAAACGCAGGACTTGCCACGAGATGTCGCGGCGGCGTTGCGCACGCTTCCGGCGGATGCCGACACGCTCGTCTTCCTGCCCGGGGAAAGAGACATAAGAGAAACGGCGGACAGGCTCGCGCGCACTCCGGAATTGAGAGGAGACGAAATCATCCCCCTTCTTGCGTCCCTCCCCGCCGGCGAGCAGCAGAGGGCGTTCAGGCTGTCGGCGAACCGGCGCATCATACTCTCCACCAACGTCGCCGAGACGTCCATAACCATCCCGGGGATCAGGGCTGTCATCGACAGCGGACTGGCAAGGATATCGCGCTTCGTTCCGCGCACGAAAGTGCAGCGGCTGCAGATAGAAAAGATATCGCAGGCGTCCGCGAAACAGCGGGCGGGAAGATGCGGACGAACCGGTCCGGGGATATGCATAAGACTTTACGGGAAGGACGACTTCGAATCCCGGGAGCCTTTCACCCCGCCCGAGATACAGCGATCGTCCCTTGCAGGCGTGATACTGACGATGATGGACCTGAAGATGGGGGACATAACGGACTTTCCGTTCATCGATCCGCCGCGTCCCGCGTCGGTAAGGGAGGGATTGAGAGAGCTTCTGGAAATAGGCGCCATACACCACGACGCTTCCGGGGCGATGGCGCTCACGAAAACGGGACGCTCGATTGCGAGGATACCCGTCGAGCCGAGACTGGCGAGGATGCTGCTTGCGGCAAGCTCGCGCGCGACGCTCCCCTCCGCCATACCGATAGTGGCGGCGATGAGCTGCGACGACCCCAGACGAAGACCCGCGGAGGAACGGGAAAAGGCCGATGCGGCGCACGCCGCGTTCCGCGAACGCGGCTCGGACTTTCTCGGCACGCTCAAGCTCTGGCGCAGGTGGGAGAAAGAGTCCGAAACGTCGTCTCAATCGCAGCTGAGAAAATTCGCGCAGAAAAACTACCTGTCATACCCCAAGATGCGGGAATGGAAAGAGCTGGTGCGTCAGCTGACGGATCTTTCCCGCAGAATAGGCCTGGATACGGAAAACGACAATGGCGGACCGGCTGCGCTGCACATGGCTCTGATGAGCGGCCTCCTCGCGAGGATAGGCCATCTCCATCCCGAAGATCTCGACTACCGCGGAGCGCACGGAACAAGATTCATCATACATCCCGGATCCGCGCTGGCGAAAGAGCGGAAAGCCAAACCGGAATGGATCATGGCCGGCGAACTCGTCGACACCGCGAGACTCTACGCCAGAAGCGCCGCGATCATAGACCCGTCATGGATCGAACCTGTCGCCGGGCCGGTGTGCAAGCACAGTTTCCGCGAACCTTTCTGGGACGCGGAGCACGGCTTCGTCAGAGCGATCGAGCAGGTCACGCTGTACGGGCTCGTCATCGTGCCGTCCAGACGGAGGGACTTCACGAAGATAGATCCGGCGACATCGCGACGGCTTTTCATATTCCATGGACTTGTCGAAGGCGAATTCCCGGATCCTCCGGCGCCGGTGAGGGAGAATTCGGACACGATACGCGCCATCAGGGAACGTGCGGAACGTCTGAGGGAAACGGCTCTTTTCGATGCGGAGCGGCTGGCGGCGTTTTTCGACGCAGCCATCCCCCCGGGGATAGCAAGCGCGGGAGAACTGAAAAAATGGCTCGCCGCAGCTTCAGCCGAAGAAAAAAACAGGTTCAGGCTGAAGCGGAACGAATGGCTTCCGGCGGCAGGCGGGGGTTCGCGAGACTTCCCGCCGCACATAAAGATCGCCGGGGCGAAAATCGCGCTCTCATACCGGCATGCACCGGACGATCCCGAGACCGACGGCATAACCGCGACCGTGCGTGAAGGCGATCTGGGCGCCTTGAGGGCGTGGAGGTCGGACTGGCTTGTCCCCGGAGCCCTTCCGCTGAAGCTTCATTTCCTGCTTGATTCCCTTCCGTCCTCCATAAGGCGGGCGATTTCGCCGGTCTCCGACACGGTGGCGATCATCATGCCGCTTCTCTCCGGGAAAGACATGCCGCTGGCAGATGCGGTAAGAGAGGTCGTTCTCTCGCGTTTCGGGATACGCATACCCGCCGGGGCGTTCGACAGGATTTCGCTTCCGCCGCATCTGAAAGTGAGATTCATCGTCACGGACGAAAACGGGGAACAGGCGGCAGTCACAAGGGACGTGGAAAAGCTCTTCGGCAAGTCCGGCGTGGCGCCGCGTAAATCCGCCGCCGAAATCGCCGCGGAGAGGCCCTCCAGCCTCAAGGCGAAAGAGAAGAAAGAGCTTGAGTCGAGGATACGGACGATTCTGCTGGAGGCCAAGGCGCTTCCCGACGATATATACGACTGCATCGAAACGCAGATAGCGTGGCTGACGTATCCCGACTGGGACAAACTCGTCCCGCCCGAGAGGCTCAAAGACTATCCGAGATACCTCAAGGCTCTGGAAACAAGGATTTCGAGGGCCAGAACGAATCCTTCGGGCGACAGATCGAAAGAAGCCAGATTCGATCCATGGTGGGAGCAATACGTGGAGCTTGTGAGCGGAGACTGTTCCAAGATAGCGGACAGCGCCGCGCTCGCGGATTACAGGTGGCTGCTCGAGGAGTACAGAATATCGCTTTTTGCGCAGGAGACGGGAACGCGCGTGCCTGCAAGCCCGAATCGCCTCGCGGCACTGTGGGTTCAGGCGACGGTGCGCTGAGCTTTAGTCTCCAGCACCTTCCTCGCGCGCCAGCCGCCCCAGACGAACATGCGCCAAGGGCGGATGTTGCGGACGATTTTCACGACACGGTTTTGAGAATCGAGAAATGTGGCGTCAATCGCAAACCGCATGAAGAAAGTGTGGATAGCGTTGCACCGGAGGATGAGGAGCCCTTCCCCTTTTTTCATGTCCTTGACGCCGATAAGCCCTTTCGCGCGCTGGGCGAAAGTCCGGGCGATCTTCGCCCTCACGCCGCATACAACGGTCTCCTCCATTTCAAATCGCCGCGACGACAACCGCGAGAAGGACGAGTAGGAATGCGACGAAACGCCTTGCGGCGGAAGTTTTTGCGGCAGGGCGGGAATCGGGCAGCCCCGAGTCGCGGCGCATTATGCGGTGAAGTCCGCGGAGCGCGAGAGGCAGCCGCCCGGGCGGCGTCGCGACGATCGCAGCCGCGAGAACGATCGATATGACCGCGACGACTTTGAAGACCTGCCAAAGCATCGCGACTCTCAAGTGTAGCGCAAGACCTCATCGACGGTCGTGTAGCCGTCGAGGATCGAGCGAATGCCGTCCTCTCGCATGGTGCGCATTCCGAGTTCGCGCGCCTTTTCGCGTATTATGAGCGTCGGGGCCTTGTTGTTGACAAGCTCGCGCAGAGGGTTGGACATTCTCAGATACTCGAAAACGCCCTTTCGTCCCTTGTATCCCGTGCCGTTGCACACCTTGCAGCCCTTGCCGAAATAGAACGGCCTTCCGCCGATCTGGTCGCGCGTCATCTCTATGCGCTCAAGCGTATCGTCGTCGGGCTCGTACGCCTGGCGGCACTCGCGGCAGCAGGTTCTGACAAGTCGCTGGCCAAGCACGCCCTCCAGGGTGGAAGCAAGCAGATACGGGGCGACATTCATGTCCACGAGACGCATAACGGCGCCGGCAGCATCGTTCGTATGGAGCGTCGAGAACACGAAGTGTCCGGTAAGCGCGGCCTGAACGGCGATTTCCGCAGTCTCCAGATCGCGTATCTCGCCGATCATCATGACATCCGGATCCTGTCGCAGGAATGCGCGCAGCACCTTTGCGAAGGTGTTGCCGACCTGAGCGTCGATCGGAACCTGCACGATTCCGTCCACATTGTATTCCACCGGCTCCTCGGCCGTGAGAAGCTTCGTGTCGATCTGGTTGATCCGGCGCAGGACCGAGTACAGCGTCGTGGTCTTTCCCGAACCGGTAGGACCGGTCACGATGAAAATCCCGTTCGGCTTTTCGATATCCATCGTGATCTGCTCGTACACATCCTCGGGAAGGCCTACGTTCTCAAGGTCGAGCGACGTCGCAGACTGGTCGAGAATACGCATTACGACAGACTCTCCGTGGGCTGTCGGCAAGCACGAAACGCGAAGGTCGACGGGCCTGCCGGCGACAGTCAGCGCGATTCGCCCGTCCTGCGGTATGCGCCGCTCGGAGATGTTCAGGTTCGAAAGTATCTTGATTCGCGATATGATGGCCGGAGCCATCTTGACGTCGGGGGCCTTCATCTCGTACAAGGCGCCGTCGACGCGATAGCGTATCTTGAAATCGTTTTCGAACGGCTCGATGTGGATGTCGGATGCACGGTCCACCACGCCTTGGTAGAGGACCAGGTTCACAAAGCGGATGATGGCGGAGGAATTGGCGGCGGACTCCATCGACGCAATGTCGTTGGTGTTGGCTCCGGCAAGCTCCTCATCGTCCCCAAGGCCGTCGCCAAGGGACTTGATCATGTCCGCAACGGATGCGTTGGCGTCGCCATAGTACTGCGAGATGCGGTCCATCACGTCCTTCTCGCGGGCGAAGACGAACCTCACCTCCTTGGAGAGCGTGAAGAGCAGCTCGTCGGAAATCCTGGGATCGACAAGATCGAAAGTGGCGAGAGTCACGGACGAATCGTCCGCCGCGACAGGAAACACGTTGTACATCCTGGCGGTGGAAGCCGGTATCGCCTCGGTCACATCCGTCTCTATGGTCATCGAACCGAGGTCTATCGCCTCGGTGTCCTGATAGGCGGCCATGCATGCCAGGAGGTCGTCTTCCGTCAATATCTCCTGGTCGATGACAGTCTGGCGCACCGTCTTGGATTCGGTTTTGGCGAGATCCTGGATGTCCTGCGCGCCTTGGGCGTCGACATAGCCGTTCTGCTCGAGAATCTGGAGAATAGGATCGAGCATCGTTTACTCCCCCATGTCCTCTTTGAGCTTCTGGACGACGCTGTCCGGGTCCTGGGACTTCGTGATCAGTTCCTCGTAGGATATGTATCCGTCCTTGTAATGCTTAAGCAGACACGCATCAAGCGTCATCATGCCGAACTTGGCGCCCGTCTGCAGATCGGACTTGATCATATTCGTCTTGTTGTCGCGGATCCTGCTCCTGATGGCGTCGGTGGAAGTCATTATCTCGAACGCGGCGATTCGCCCGTGGACTTCGCCGTTTTCGTCGAGTTTCGGAAGGAGGATCTGCGATATGACCGCCTGAAGCCCTGCGGCAAGCTGGGTTCGGACCTGCTCCTGCTGGTTTGTGGGAAACGCATCGACTATGCGGTCGACGGTTTCGGCGGAGCCTGTGGTATGGAGCGTGCCGAAGACCAAGTGACCTGTTTCGGCGGCGGTGATGGCGGCGGCTATCGTCTCGAGGTCGCGCATTTCGCCGACAAGAATCACATCCGGGTCCTGGCGGAGCGCTCGCCTGATGGCTTCGGCGAAGGACGGGACGTCCGGGCCGATTTCACGCTGGGTCACGATCGACTTCTTGGAAGTATGGTAGAATTCGATAGGGTCCTCGATCGTGATGATGTGAACGCCCCTTTCGCGGTTGATGACATCTATCATCGAGGCCAGCGTCGTGGATTTGCCCGAGCCCGTGGGCCCGGTCACGAGTATGAGCCCGCGCGGCTTGTAGAGCAGCTCTTTGACCACTGGCGGGATGCCGATCTGGTCGAGCGACAGGAGAGTCGACGGAATCTGACGCAGCACCGCGCCATAGCGCTTGCGCTCCTTGAAGACGGAGACGCGGAAGCGGGTTCCGTCCGGATGGGCAAGGGCGAAGTCCGCGCCGCCGTTCCGCTCCACCTCGGCCATCTGCTCGTCTGTCGACATCTCCTTGCACAGGTTGTAGGAATCCTCCTCGGTGAGCGCATCGTCGCCGAGAGGGAAGAGTTCGCCGTGGACGCGGAGTTCCGGCGGCATGTACGCGCGAATGTGGAGGTCGGACCCTCCTTCGTCGATCGTGGCCTGAAGAAGCTCCTGAATGTGGATGTCCATCTGTGATTCTCCTTTTTAGAATGTCAGTCGGCGTCGCCCATGGTGACGCGCAAAACTTCCTGAAGACTCGTCATTCCGCTGGCGACCTTCAGCATGCCGTCCTCGCGCAGCGTGCGCATTCCCATCTCTCTCGCGCGCTGCCTCAGAAGCGTCGCTGGAGCATGGTCGAAAATAAGGCGCTGGATCGTGTCGTCGACCTTGAATATCTCGAATATGCCCTTTCGCCCCTTGTAGCCGGTGCGTCCGCATTTGTCGCACCCGGTCCCGTGATACATCTGTTCGGGCATAGTCTTGGATATGGCGCCGAGCATCTTGATTTCGCGCTCGGTCGGGGTGTAGGGCTCTTTGCATTTTTCGCATATCGCCCTCACCAGACGCTGCGCCATGGCGGCGCGCAGCGCCGAAGCGACAAGAAACGGCTTCACGCCGATATCCAGAAGTCGGGTAACGGCCGAAGGCGCGTCGTTGGTATGGAGCGTCGAAAACACCAGGTGGCCGGTAAGCGCGGCCTCCATGGCGATGTCAGCCGTCTCGGCGTCGCGGATTTCGCCTATCATCACGATGTTCGGCGCCTGGCGCAGAATGGAACGCAGCGCCGCGGAAAAGTCAAGGCCGACATCCTTGTTCACCTGAACCTGGTTGATTCCGCTCATCTGGTATTCCACGGGGTCTTCGACCGTAATCAGTTTCTTGTCGGGCGTGTTTATCTGCCCGAGGCAGGCGTACAGCGTGGTCGTCTTTCCCGAACCTGTCGGCCCCGTGACGAGCACCACGCCGTCCGGAAGCTTGATCAGGCGCTCGAAAGTCGCCTGGTCATCGGTCAAAAACCCAAGCTGGGGAAGACCGAGCGAAAGGTTGGACTTGTCGAGAATGCGCATTACGATGGATTCGCCGTGATTCGTCGGCACCGAACTCACACGAAGATCGAGATCCTTTCCGTTTACGGTGATCTGGATGCGACCGTCCTGGGGGATGCGCTTTTCCGAGATCTTCATTTTCGACATGATCTTGATGCGCGAAATGATCGCCTGCTGCAGGCGCTTCGGAGGAGAGTCCATCTTTCTGAGGGCGCCGTCGATGCGGTAGCGGACGCGGAACTCCTTCTCCATCGGCTCCAGATGGATATCCGACGCCTTGAGCTTGATGGCTGTCGTTATGATCATCGTGGCAAGCTTGATGACAGGCGCGTCGTCGCCGGTCGTCTCGCCCTCCTCGCCGAGGCCAAGCTCGTCGCGAGTCTGCACATCCGCCTCCTCGCTTCCGGCATAAAGCTTCGTCATGGCCGCCTGCACCTCGGATCGCGGCGAAACGACAGCCTCCACGTCGCGCCCGTGCAGGACATACCGCAAAGAGTCGATCGCGTCGTAGCCCATAGGGTCCGACAGCGCAACGGTGATCGCATCCTCGTCGGAGACGACCGGAACGACACCGTATTTCTTCGCGATGTCGGCCGGGATCTCCTTGACGATTTCGACGTCTATGACATCGGCGTTTATATGGCAATATTTAAGGCCGAACTGATCGGCCACCGTTCCGAGGACGGTGTCCTCGTCCAAGGCGCCGCTGTTCACGAGAACGTCAAGCGTCGTTTCGTTCTCGGCCTTCATTGATTCCGCCGCGGCCTTGATCTGGTCAGCCGAGACGTATCCGCGCTCTGTCAGCAGCTGAAGGACATATTCATCGTTGCTTGTCATAGGTTGATGATATTGTACCGCAATACAGGCGGATATGCAAGTGCGAAAGAATCAGGCGAGAGGTTTGCCTATCACAGGCACGGCGGCCATAAGCCGCTTCGTATACTCCTCCTTGGGATTGCCGAGAACCTCTTTGCACGTTCCGCTTTCGACGATTTTCCCGCGATTCATGACTATGATGCGGTCCGCGACATGCTGGACCACGCCAAGGTCGTGCGTGATGAAAAGCAAAGTCAGGCCGAGCTTCTTCTTAAGGTCCGTCAGCAGGTCGAGAACCTGCGCGCGGATCGTGAGGTCGAGGGCCGAAACGGCCTCGTCGCAGATGAGAAGCTCGGGCTTCAGCGCTATGGCTCGCGCGATGCAGAGCCTCTGGCGCTGCCCGCCGGAGAATTCATGGGGATATCTGTCGAGGATGGTGTCGGGGAGCCCGACGCTCGCCAGAAGCTCCGCCGCCCTGGCCCGTCGCTCTTCTTTTCTGCACAGGCCATGATAGACGATGCCTTCGGTCAGTATCTCGAGAACGGTATGGCGGGGATTGAGAGACGCCTGGGGATCCTGAAAGACGACCTGCACCTTGCGGCGATAGGCGAGAAGTTCCGAGCCGGACATATTTCGTATGTCTTTTCCCTCAAGGAGGATTTCACCGCCGGTAGGCTTGTTGAGAAGAAGAATGGCGCGGCTTGTCGTGGACTTGCCGCAGCCCGATTCCCCCACGACGCCCAACGTCTCGCCGCGCATCAAATCGAAGCTGATGCCATCCACGGCCTTCACATAGCCGACCGTGAGACCGAACACCCCCTTCTTTACCGGGAACCAGACCTTTAGGTCGCGGACCGAGAGAAGAACCCCGTCTTTCTTTTCATCTGTAGTCATTATGGCATAGATTATACCATAAACTCGGACGGCTGTGAAGCGCGGCGCGAGAGGGAAAGAGCGTTCATTTCACTTGAATTTCAGCAATGCGGCGGCGGATGGCCTCCACCATGGAGGCAGGATCGTCAAGCCCTTCGACCGCCTTTTCCATCGGGCAGCTGTCGGTTCCCTGCCTGTTCACAATCGTCGCCGCCATCGTGTCGGCATCGCATTTCACGCCGGTGGCAAGGAGCATGTCGCGGGCTCCGGCGGCCATGACCTTCGCATGAACACTGGCGGCTCCGCCGGAGAGGCATATTGCTGCGGCGGCGCGTCCGATGACTTTGTCGACGACAATCGCGCCTCGCAAATCGCCGGAGTCATGGAGCTTCAGGAGCGGAGAAATCCCGCTCCCGGATTCGCGTCCTGAAATGACACCGTCCTTCGCGACGACCACAGACGCCCCCTCGTCAAGAAGACGTTTCATCTCTGCGACAAGATCTTCCTCGCCCATCGGGACCACCACACGCTGGATGTCAAGCCCCTCGACGACAAGTGCAGGTTCAGGCCGCGCAGCACACTGGCGTTCGCATATTCCGCAACCGATGCAAGCAAGTTCGTCGACGACCGGGACGCCTCCTTCGATATGAATGGCGCCTGCTGGGCACTTTCGCTCGCAAAGCGAGCATTGGACGCCTTCGGCGGTCCTGAGGCAGCGTTCCGCATGCCAAACGGCGACGCCGATGTGCACATCGCTCCTCGGCACGCCGCGCGGAATCTTCAACGCGCCGGCGGGGCATGCCTTCGAGCACTGTCCGTCGCAATACGGCGAACACACGCCGCGGGAGAAGTCGATTTCCGGCTGATTGAAAGTCCTGAGAGAGACCGAGGGGGAGAGAACTCCCGTCGGGCAGGACTTTATGCAAAGTCCGCACCCGAGGCACACGCGGCGGAAACGGTTTCTTGAAAGTGCGCCGGGGGGAAGAACGGTCCTTTCGCGCACTGCATTGCCGGGAAGAACGATTTCGGCAAGCCCCCCATCGACAAGCTTGTCGGCGACTGCGAGAACGGCCACGCCCTTCAAAGCCTCGCGCCGCGTCACGCCTGCAGCCTCGGACCCCTTCTCAGCATCCTTGGAGGAAGGCGCGTCCGAATTATCCGCAGAGACTGCCGTATTCTTGGACACGAAGCATCTGCGGCAGTTGGCGCAGCGCTTTTCAACCCTGTTTCCGAACGGCGCGAAGCGCGAAAGAAGGTTAAGGACGGAACCGGCAGGGCATATCCAGTTGCACCAGATGCGTCCCTTGCCGAACGCTGCAAGAAGGACGATCGCCGCAAGGACGAACGAAAAGACGCCGGAAAGAGTCATGGCGCGAGCAAATATCGTATAGGGCTCCAGGGACCACGCCAAAGCGCCGAAGCCAAGGCCGAGCAGCGCCGCAAAGACAGCGAAAACCGACCACCGCACCGCCATCTGCACCTTTGTCTGCGGCAGGCGCGTGCATACCCGGCGCACTTGGCCGCGCGGACGGGACATCCAGTTGGCCAAGCTCTGCAGAATCCCCAGCGGACACATCATCTCGCAGAAAAATCTGCCGAATAGCGCTGTCGCGACGATGAAAACAGGCGCCGCAACAAGAGGATTGCGAAGCAGCGCAGGGACGAGCTGAAGCCTTACTGCAGTCTGCGCAAGGCGGTGCCCGCCGAAAAACGCCCAAATGCACAACACGAGAAACACCGCGGCTGCAGAACGTTTTGCGATCGCAGCGACCGTCTGCCTTTTCAGAACCATTTTGAAGCCTCGTTGTTGCGGCGGTCGATTTCCTGCTTGAAAGCATCGCGGCGGATGCCGGCGATTGACGCGTCGAGAGCCGCCAGTTCTTGCGGAATCTTTATTTTCTGCGGACAGTGCGAAGCGCATTTTCCGCATCCGGTGCACCGATCCGCGCGTCTGAGAGGCTCCGGAAAGGTCTTCTCATATTCGGCAAGAATCTCTTTCCCCGTCTTCTCTTTGCCCGAGGCGAAAGTTTCGTTGCGGAATCTGAAAAGAGCGGGTATGTCGAGTCCATACGGGCATGGCATGCAATAGTTGCATGCAGTGCACGGTACGGGTCCGCTCGCTATGTAGTCGTCGGCCGCACGTTCCAGCGCCGCAAATTCGGACTGCGACAGAGGCCTGAGCGGTGAAAACGTCTCGACATTCTCCTCTATGTCGCTCATCCTCGTCATGCCGGAGAGAACCGTCATCACGTTGGGGAAACTGCCGTTGAAGCGGAAGGCCCACCTCGCCAGAGACGATGAAGGATCAAGGGGCTTCAAGTTGCCGGCGATAGCGGCATTGTAGCGGGCAAGGCTTCCGCCGAGAAGAGGCTCCATGATGACGACGGGAATCTTCAGCGACGTCAAGGACTCGTAAAGGTATTTCGCATCGAGATTGCGGGGATTGATCGCAGTGGCATGGGTCCAATCCACATAATTCATCTGAATCTGGCAGAAATCCCACTTGTATGTTCCATGACGCTGAATGCACCATTCAAACGCCTTCGGATCGCCATGGAAAGAAAAGCCGAGATTGCGTATGCGGCCTTCCCGCCTCAGCTCCGCACACCAGTCAAGAGCCCCGTTCTCCAGATAGCGTTTCGAAAAAGTTTCGAATCCGCCGTTCCCGATCGAATGCAGAAGATAATTGTCGATGTAGTCCGTCTGAAGGAACTTGAGGGAATTCTCGAACATCTTCTTGCATTCGGCGAGAGGAAACTGCACCGGCGAAAAGTTCGAAAGCTTGGTGGCGATCAGATACGAGCTTCGCGGGAAGCCGCTCTGCGCGAGCGCGCGACCGAGACACGCCTCGGAATTGCCGCGGCAGTAGGCGGGAGACGTGTCGAAATAGTTTACGCCATGCTCAAGGAGATATTTTATCTGTCTGTCGAGTAGTTCCTGATCTATTCCCGTATCGGAATAGCCATTTTTCGACCAGGCGTTTGCGTGGCCGCCGTCGACTGTGGGCATGCGCATCGCGCCGTATCCCAACAGCGAAATGCGCTTGCCTCCGCTTTCAAAGTGCGATGTCATCATATGTTTGCCCCGTTCGCGCAAGAATCACTTCAACGCGCACGGTCCGTGCTCGCAGCCTCCGGCGCAGGCCATCACCTCGAGGAAATTGGCCGGCAGCTTGCCGAGCATGTGCAGACGGATCATGTTCACCGACTTTTTGTCGATTCCGCTTATCTGCTTTGCGTTGAGCTTGAAATCGGGGATGTGCGACGTGGCCTCGCCGAGAACCGCCTCGGTGACGCCGCAACTGCGGCAATAGTTGCGCGCGGACGCCTCCGCAGGCCTCTCCACGGGATATGGCTCGCATGACATGACATCCACATTGCGCGCGGCGAGAATTGCGCCGAGCTCCTCGAAACTCAACACGAAATCCACATCCTTGCGGCGGGCCTCGCTGCGTTTGGCGATGCACGGCCCGACGAAGACCGTGAGCGCGCCGGGATCTTTGTCCTTGACGAGTTCACGGGCGAAAACCATGGGGCTCGGCGTCGAGGATATTTTGTCGATCGACTCGGGGATGTGCTTCGCGGCGAGATTGACCCAGGCCGGACAGCAGCTCGTGGCCATTATCGTCTTGGGATCCTTCTCCATCCTCTCGATGAACTCCATGGTCTCGTGCCTGGTGGTGAGTTCCGCGCCAAGCGCGACCTCCATGACGCCCGAGAAGCCCGCCTTCACGCAAGCGGTCAGAAGCTGCTCTATCTTTCCGGGGAACTGCCTGGCTGCAGCGGGGGCTATCATGGCGACAACCTTTTCGCCGCGTTTCATCGCGAGAAGTATCTCGACAAGCTGCGATCTCTCCATTACGGCTCCGAACGGACATGCACCGAAGCATTTCCCGCAATAGATGCATCTGTTGAAATCGATCTGGGCTATCCCGAATTCATTCTTCTTGATCGCACCGACGGGGCACGCATCCTCGCAGGGAACGGTCGTTTTGACTATCGCATTGTACGGGCAGACGGAGACGCAGCGTCCGCACTTTATGCAGAGGTCCTGGTCGATCACGCTTCTTCCCCCGACAACCGCGACCGCCTTCTTCGGGCAGTTGTACATGCATGGTCTGGCAAAGCATCCACGGCAGTTGTCGGTGACCACGACCTTCGCATCCGGGCAGCCTGAACAGGCCGGTCCGCACACCGAAAGAGGCGAAAGTTTATGATCCAGTTTCGCATAGGGGTCGCGCCCCTCCGATACTTCGCTGACGACATCGTCAAGATATGACGCAAGCGTCTTGGCCTCGTCGGTCTCGTCCTCTATGGAATACCCGAGAAGCGCCATGAGGCGGTACTTGAGGACTGCGCGGTCGTGATACACGCAGCATCGCGAACTTGCCTTGTCCTTCGGACGGAGCTTCACGGGTATGCCGTCGATCTCTTCGCGAAGGGTACCGGCGTCGAACGCCCTCACAAGACGGATTGCGAGTTCACGGCGTATGTACTGCGCTGCCTGATTCATATCTCCTCCCTCCTTCCGGCAAGTTCGCGGATGCGCTCGACGACACGCTCCGGCGTCGCATTCCCCATCCACTCGGTCCCGTTGAACCTGACATACGGGGCACAACCGATTTCGTCGCGCTCGCACTTGCCAAGGCAGGCCTTTGCCTCGAATTCGACAAGCCCCACAAGATCCTTCGGGAGATTTTCCGTCAAATCCATAAGCCGCATCGCGCCCAGCAGATAGCACGCCGTGCCGCAGCAGATTTCGACTTTCACCTTGTCTTCGTTCTCCATGTCTCTCCTTGATATGTCAGTAGAAATTCAATTTCACAGTTTTCCGGTATTCTCGCTCCAGGACTCCCGCAAGACGTCGCACGACGCTCCGTCTGAGTTCGAGCTCCTGAGGTATGTTCGGATCCTGGTGGCATTCGTTCACCTTGGTGCCTACGACAAATTCAATCCTGTCGTGGGCGGCAAAGCGCTTCAGAATCTCCTTCGCCGCCGCAGGCTCTCCATCCGGCGGGCGATGCTCCTCGAGTGCGGAGAGGACCCGTCCGAGGGTAAGTATCCCCTCTGTCGCAAGCGCGACCCCCGGCATCCTGCCGGCCGGAGGCAACGATCCCGCCGAACGCATGTCGGAAAGCGAAATCTTGACTTTCGCCCCAAGCTCCCGCTCGAGTATGTTGGCTGTCGTGCCTCCGCATACGACTACATGCTCCTCGCCAAGGCCGGCCTGGCGGGCGAATTCCCCGTCATTCTCCGTATGGAACGGCGGGCCCGTAAGCACTCTCATAACGCGCGGATGCCTTACGTATATGACGACGCAAGATACGTCGTCGCGGCAGATTCCGCGCGTAATGTTGATGGATGCGCGGGCGATATAGTTGGAAAGGTCCCTCGCCGACATCCCCGGCTCGGCGGATATCCTTTCGCGCGCGAGCCTTAGAACGCCGCTGCGTCTCAATCCGAATTTCAATTCCCGGCTCTCTCCAAGCCCGGCTTGGGTCACGCCGTCCGAGCACATGACAATCCTGTCCCCGGGACGGAAATCCGCCTCGCACTCCCGCACCGTGCGGTCGGGCCAGTGAACGCTTACGACATGCCGTTCCGCAACTGGCGCAATCTCCTCCACCCCTCTCAGATGGATATATCCGGGGTTGCCCATCTCCAAAATCTTGGCACGGCCGCCGAGCGAAAAATCGAACAGCGAGAACGTGGCGTAGCTGATTTTCCGCACTTCGCAGACAGGCAGGGAGTCCATCATTATCTCGACCGATTCCAATGTCGGCATGTTGGACTGGAGAAACCTCAACGCCATCGTCGTAGTCATGTTCGAAAGCACATGCGCCTTGACGCCGCTGCCGAGTCCGTCCGACAGTGCCGCTATGTAGCGGTTCTCGCGCTCGACGTTGAGAAAGCGCACATCATCCCCACAGGCGGCCTGCCCCGTCTTCGTGAACTGCGCGCACTCCATCTCTATGTAGATGTCGTCAGCCATTCAAATATTCGTCGCTGTCCCCTCCGTTGAGCGAAACGCCCACCGTTCTGGACTCGTACGTCCCGGCGATTTCGTTGAGCATTATCTCGGTTTCGGCGATATGTTCGCCGAAGAGCCGGGCCACCTGCTGCACGGTTTGAACGTTCTTCTGTATGACCTCGCGGGCCTTTGCCGCCACCTGTTCCCGCCGGAGTTCATTGCTTGTCACGTCCTGCACGACAGCTCCGGCCGACTCGCCCTTTGAGATGGAGAAGACGCTGATGTTCACGAGCCTGTCCTTCAGCGGCTGGCGGAACTTCTCTATCTCGCTGCCATGTTCAAGGGCGCCGGCGAAAAGCTCCGAGAACTCGGGCAGGACGTCCGCTATGCCCATCCCGTCAAGCGAGCCCAGCGTTCCGTAAACGTCGCCCACGCCGGCGAGATCGGCGAAATGGCGATTGCATTCGAGTATGCCTCCGCCCTTGCCTACGAGAACCACGCCTGCCGGAATGTATTTTATCAGAGCGTTCGAAGTGCGCTGAAAGTTGCGCTTGAGGTATGTGTGGCACATGTCTTCCTCCGCCTTGCCGTCAAGCATGGCGACGGCAAAGGCCCGGCACGACTCGTATCCGCACGCTCCGCAGTTGACCTCGTCGGCCTTGGACATCTTGCCCACTCTGGCGAGAGCGTCCGATATCTCCTCCTCGGTGTGCTCGACTGGCCTGACTGAAGCGGCCGGATACTCAGCCCCTCCATAATCGCGTTCGGCCTTGGATGCCCGGATCGGAGCTGTCGCATCCGTTGCGCGCAATGCGGCCAAAGTGCAGCCGCCCTTCATCGCAGGCCCGTTGACACATCCGCCAGGACATGCAAGACATTCTATGAAAATAGATCTGGCATCCGTCTCGGGGGGAGGGGGAGGCATGGACAAAAGCCGTCTCAATCCGTCGAGACCGGAGACGGAAATGTAGCGTATGCGGTCGGATCCGTCCCTCAGTGTGTCGTTCATTCCGCCCTCGACCGAATAAAACCTGCCCTCTTCGGCAGGACCGAGATCCAGTGGACCCTCTTTCGCGGCGGCCGGCGAAATGCCGCGCTCTTCCAGAAACTGCTCCAGAGAAGGAAACGTAAGCGCCAATGAAAGCTCTTCGGGATTGCGGTCGGACTCGTTTTTCTTCGCGGCGCACGGGCCGAAAAACACCACCTTTGCGTCATTCCCGTGGCGCTCCTTGAGCATTCTAACATGTGCGCGCACCGGCGACGGCACCGGAGAGACAAAGGCCGACCACTCCGGCATGTACATTCTTATGAAATCGACGCACGCCGGGCAGGCGCTCGATATCATGACCGAGGTGCGAGGACGTGCGGCAAAAAGACCGGAAACCTGCGCGCTTACCGATTGCGCACCGTGCGCCGTCTCGGAAACTCCCGCAAAACCCGCCTCGATGAGCGCCCCGGCGAGCGTCTCCATCGTCACGCCCCGGAAATAGGCGGCAAAACTCGGCGCGACAGAGGCGTAAACTTTGCACGGACCCGAGAGAAGCTCCCTAAGCCTCGCAAGATCGCTCCGTATGCGCTTTGCATGCACAGGACAGACCCTCACGCATTCCCCGCAGCTCACACACGACTCTGGTATCACGCTCGCGTTGCCGTTTACGATCCGGATCGCCTTCACCGGACAGTGCCTCACGCATTTGTAGCAATCCTGGCACTTGTTTTCGACAGTGTAAACGGGACTTGTCATTTGGCGTTCTCCGGAAAGAGCGACTCCAGGACATCCCCCATAAGTCCGCGATCTACGCGCGTATGGACCTTTCCGTCGACTATCACCACCGGGCCGCTCGCACAGTTTCCTGTGCATAGGCTCCCGTCGAGCTCAACGTCAACTTCATCCTTGAGTCCGCGTTTTTCGAGGAACTCCTCCACGAATGCAAGATTTCGTTCATTGCCGCGCGCAAAGCACGAACTCCCCATGCATATGGTTATTTTGGGCTTCTTTTCCATGGTTGGCTTAAGCCGTGCGGTTCCACGGCCGAATGGATAATATTATACCTTATTTGCCTGGCGGACGCAAGCGGCAAGATAAACGGTGTTGGGCGGTGAGCAAAATGAGAATTCTTGGGCGGGCAAAATGATACAGTCATATTTATTGTCAAGACGAGTTGCAAACAGCCTTCGGCCGTTCACAACCTGATTGACGGCGGTGTTCACAACGCAACGGCGTCGAGGCATGCTGGAACAAGCTCGCCAAACAGACCCTTCTGCCATCTTCGTTCATTAGTCTCCTGCTTGCGTTCCAGCGGGAACAGCTTTCGCAGAAGCTTGCCCATGTGGGTCTCGCAGCACTTGCGGACATTCGAGCGGTCGCGCCTGAAGCCATACAGCCTGTCGAGCCCGTCGGCATACAGCGCATAGTCCGGTCCGTGCTCGCCAGAGGACTCGAGCATCCTCTCCAGATGGCTGACGCATTCCTCCGGCCAGGCCTCCGCATGGTCTCAGCCGGACACTCCGAGCTTGATCGACTTCTTCTTCCCTCGCGACAGCCTCGCAGTCCGAAGGCGTTAGAGCTGCGGCCTGGATATCTCCAGCGCCTCCATCGCCATCTTCGTTGTGATGCCGTCGTCGTTCCATTCCCGAAGCACGCGGGCGATCGCTTCGGGGCTAACTCGCTTTTGCATTTGGTGCTTGTTCATCGTGACACAGAGTATGCCACAATGAAGCAGCCAGGAACAGCACAAATATGCAGCCGCTGCGCCTCAAAAGGCGGTGGGCGACCAAAATGAGACACAATTTCCGATTTCGACCAATGATGACGCGGCTTTTATGAAATTGCAGCCTGTCTCATTTTGCCCGCTCGTTGTGTCTCATTTTGCTCACCCGCCAACAGCGGCAAAATAAACGGCGGAAACGTGCGGAGCAGGCTTGGACGCGGAGCTAGAGGATGGAGTCCGGAGGGAGGATGCGAAGGATGACGTCGGGGCGGGAGATGGAGGCGAGGGCTTCGCGCATCTCCCTCTCGGCGATCGCCGGCGCGTTGCATTCCGCCGAGAGATGCGCAAGGCGCAGCTCCTTCAGGCGCGGCGAGGCGAAGCGTGCGACGAGGTCCGCAGCGTCGGCGTTGGAGAGATGCCCCCGCGGACCGAGAATCCTGCGCTTGAGCAGCGGCGGGCGGGCGCTTTCCATCACCATCACCGGGTCGTGGTTGGACTCGAGCGTTGCGCAGTCCGCATCGGCGAGATGGACGCCTATCGAATCGAGCGGCATGCCGACGTCCGTCGCATGGAAATACTTGAGCCCCTCCGCCTCGACCATGTAGCCGACCGGATCGGGCACGTCGTGGGGGATCGAAAACGGCGAAACCGTGAAAGGCCCCGCAGTGAAGGACTGTCCGTTCTCGAACGCGAAGAAGTCCGCCTCATCCATCTTCAGCACCGAGGCGGTCGCCTCGGATGTCATGAGATTGGCGAAAAGAGGCACCTCGGGCAGCTTGCGGTGGAGCGTCGCCAGGCCGCGGACGTGGTCGATGTGGTTGTGGGTGAGCAGCACGCCCTCGAGAGCGTCGAGGGAGAATCCGGCGGACCCGTAGCGCGACTTGAAGTCGCTCCAGGAGAGTCCGCAATCTATCAGCAGCACCCTTCCGCCGGATTCGACGCAATAGGCGTTGCCCGCGCTGCTGGAGGCCAGGGAGACGAGTCTCACGATCTTTCGAAAGCGCGGTGTGCGATGTCCTTGCGGCAGTACATGCCGTCGAAGGAGATCTTCGAGACTGCGCCGTAGGCGCGGTCCACGGCTTCGCGCAGAGTGGAGCCGAGGCCTGTTACGCTGAGCACCCTGCCGCCCGAAGTGACGGTCTTGCCGTCCGCATCCTTGGTACCGCAGTGGAAGACGATCGCGCCGGACGCCTCGGCGTCCTCCAGGCCTGAGATCTCCTTGCCCTTCGCATATGCGCCCGGATAACCGCCTGAAGCGACGATGACAGTCGCCGCGGCCTCGGGCTTGACGACGATGTCCGACTCCTCGAGGCAGCCTGTCGCTGCATGGAGCAGGGCCGTCGCGAAGTCTCCGCCGAGCCTCGGGAGGACGGCCTCCGTCTCGGGGTCGCCGAAGCGTGCGTTGAACTCGACGACATTGACGGCAGAACCGCTCTTGGCGAGGGGTCCGGAAGGATTGGAATTCCCGTCGTTGACCATGAGCCCCGCGTAGAGGATGCCGCGGTAGACGATGCCGCGCTTTTTGAGCTCCCTGATGACGGGGAGGATTATCTTCTCCTTGATGAGGGGAAGCTTGTCCTCCGTGACGACAGGCGCGGGGGAATAGGCGCCCATGCCGCCTGTGTTGGGTCCCCTGTCGCCGTCGAAGATCCGCTTGTGGTCCTGGGAGCTGGGCAGAAGCACGGCCCTCTCGCCGTCGGTCATGGCGAGAATGGAGCACTCCTCGCCGTGGAGGAACTCCTCGATGAGGACCTCGGCGCCGGCGATGCCGAACTTGCCGGAGACGAGCATGTCGTCGATGGCGCTTTCGGCCTGCTCGAGAGTCTCGGCGACGACGACCCCCTTCCCGGCTGCGAGTCCGTCCGCCTTGATGACGACGGGGAGCCCGTATCCCGGGAGCGCGGCCTTGGCCTTGGCGGGATCGGTGAAAGTCTCCGCCTTGCCGGTGGGGACGTTTGCGGCATCCATTATCTCCTTGGCGAAGCGCTTGGAGCCCTCCATCCTCGCGCCCGCGGCGACGGGTCCGAAAGCGGGGATGCCGAGGGAGAGGAGCCTGTCGACGAGCCCCTTGACGAGCGGGGCCTCGGGTCCGACGACGACGAGATCGGGATTGTTCTCCCTCGCCCAGTCTGCGATGGCGTCCACATCCTCGGCGCCGATGGGGAGGTTGGTCGCGATGGCGGCCGTGCCTGCGTTCCCGGGTGCGCAGAAGATCTCGTGCTTGACTTCGTCGCGGGAGAGCCTCCATGCAATCGCGTGTTCGCGTCCGCCGCCGCCTGCAACAAGTATCTTCATCGCGTCACCTCCTTTCCGGAACGGTGAGCTTCTGTCCGACGCGGAGCATGTCGCTCTTGAGGTTGTTCATCTCCTTGATCCTGGAGACGGTTGTTCCGAAAGCCTGGGCGATGAGGGAGAGCGTGTCGCCCGCCTGGACGGTGTAGGTTCCCTGGCTCGCGGGGGCGGGAGCCGGCGGAGGGGTTCGCGGACGCGACCTCTCGCTCGCCTTGATGCGTTTGAGGAGGTCGTCCACGATCTCCTGGCGCTGGCTGCGCATTTCGGACCTGAGGCGGGAGATGTCGCTTCTGAGGGCGTCTATCTCGGCCTTGATGGCGGCGACCTCACCGCCGCCGCTTTCGAGCCTGGCGACGCGTTCGGCGAGGGCGTTCTGGTTCGCCTCGAGGATGTCGACCTGTCCGGAGACGCGCTGCACCGATTCGTAGGCCTGGTTGACGATGAACGCTTCACGTCCCGATTCGCCCCTGGAGCCATGCTGCGGCGGGGCGGCGAAAGCTGCGCCCGCGAGAAGAACGGCCAATCCTGCAACTGTGTTTTTCATATGCCAATCCTTTCTTTTGCTTTTTTCAATTTGTTTTCAAAACCAGAAATAGAGCCACACCAAAGCCGCGACTGCGCATGCGACGAGAAAGCGCGAGCGCCTCTCCTCCGACTCCTCCTGGGCGACGGTGCGTCCGAAGGCCCTCATCCCGCCGCCCGAGAGGTAGTGGAAGAGCTTCCATCCGAACTTCTTGCCCTTCGTGGTCTCTCCGTGGGCGTCGCGGTAGGTGTCGAGAAGCCAGGGTGTTTCAGACCGGGTGTAGGAGTGGGCGTCTTCGACGATGCTGGGGGGTATCTTGGACATCGCGCGCAATCAGGGAAGCTTGAGTATCTGTCCGGGGCGGATCGTGTCGCCGGTCAGCGTGGTGCGGTTCGCGTCGCGGATGCGCGTCCAGGCGGATTTGCGTCCGTAATGCTTCTTCGCGATCTTCATGAGAGTGTCGCCTTCCTGGACGACATACGTGGTCGCGGCGGGGGCGGACTCTTCTTCGCCGCGCGATTTGCCGAAGTCGGAAAGCCTGGAGCCGCCCACAACAGTCTCGCGCCTTGGAAGGAGAGACGACTCCTCGGCCTCGGCCTCGTCGTTTAGAGCGGCGGCCTCGGGATTGAGGACGAGGGGTCCGCCGCCATCGTCGAGGAGTTCGGAGGGGATTGTGCGGACGCCTGGGCGAGCGCCGGCATCTTCTTCGGAGGGGAGGGAGGAAACGCCCGGCGAGGCGGATCCGTCATCCACCGAAGGGATGGACGCGACCGCAGGCGCGCCGGAATCGTCGTCGGAGGAGGCGGCGGAGGAGACCTTCACGGCTTCGCCGTCGTCATCGAGTCCGGCGAGACTGTCGAGAACGCGTCTGCGCTCGCCGCTCTGCTTCTTCTCAACGGCGAGCTCCCTGCGGAGACTCTCCGTCTCCTTGCGGAGGGATTCCGCCTCGGCCTTGGTCTTCTCGAGATCGGCCAGGGCGGACTCCAATTGCGCGGAGAGTTCGGAGTTGTCGGTAAGATTCATGCGCTCGGCCATGGACTTCGCGAGAAGAGGCTCGCAGGCTGCGGCGCGCCTTGCCGCGATGTCGATCTTGTCGCTGCCGGGGGCGAGCATGGCGTACATCCTGTAGTGGCATATGGCGCCGAGATAGTCCTTGCGCGCATCCTGAAGGAGGACGGCGAGGTTGAAGTGGGCGCTGGCGTTGGACGGGGATTTCTCCACGACTGCGCGATAGCCCTTCTCGGCGGCGTCTATCCGGCCTGCCGTGTAGTCCGCAAGCGCAGTCTGGAAATCCTTCTCGGCGCGCTCGTTGTCGAAGCGCTCGCGCTGGGCTTCGCTGCACCCGGCGACAGCGAGAAGCGCCGCCGCGGCAAAACAAATGCTATTCCTCATCGTCATCCTCCTCGTCAAATTCTTCTTCATCCTCGTCTTCATCGTCGTCGTCATCGTCGTCGAATTCATCGGGCGTATCGTCGATGAAGAAGTCGTCCTGCTCTACGGCAGGCTCCTCCGAGGAAGTCTCCTCGTCCCCGGCTTCGGCGGATTCCGCGGACGCTTCCGCGGCTGCTTCCTTGGCGGCTTCCTCCTTTTCCTTCTCCTCGGCCTCCTTGGCGGCAGTCTCGAGCGGAAGCTCGGGCTCGGCCACGGGCTTTTTGTAGGCGGCGGCCTTCGCCTTCGGATTGGATCTCTGGAGGGTCGGGTCGAGTTCGTTCAGCTGCTGGAGCGACGCGAGGCCGAAGTGCTCAAGGAAGAGAGGCGTCGTGCCGTAGAGGAAAGGATGGCCCGGAAGCTCGGACTTGCCGACGAGGCGGATAAGCTGGAGGTCCATGAGCGTCTTTATGTTCGCCGAGACGTCCACGCCTCTGATCTCCTCGACCTCGCTCTTGGTGATGGGCTGGCGGTAGGCGACGATGGCGAGAGTCTCGAGGGACGCCTTGCCGAGGCGGCTTGGGCGGTCCATCTTCAGCATGGCGCGTACGTATCTGCCGCAGCTGGGGACGGTCTGGAGGCGGTATGCGCCGCCCGTGCAGACGAGCGAGAAGCCGCATCCTGCGACATCGAGAGCCTTGGCGAGGCCCTTCAAAGCCTCGTCTATCTCGCGGTTGGTGCAGGTACGGTAGACGTCCATGATCTCCGCATTCTCGCCCTCCTCGGGCTCCACCGCCTTCACGGCCGCGCGCAGATCGCCGGGAGTGAGGGGAGTCTCGCTCGCGAAGAGGAGCGAGCCCACGATTTCCTGCAGGCTGCGGGGGAGAGGGATTTTGACTTCGTCACTCATAGTCGTCCGGTCTTTCTAGAGGCTTGTCCTCCGGCAACTCCTTCGAAGGGAGGACTGTGATTTCATGGAATGCGGCGTTCTGGTAGACGATGACGCGGTGCTGGCGGAGAAGTTCGAGGAGCGCGAGGAAGGTGACGATGATCTCTCCCTTCGCGGCGTCGGGGGTGAAGAGGGTCGTGAAAGAGACCTGCCCTTCCCTGCGGGCGCGCTCCATGACGTAGTCCATCTTGTCCGGAACGGAATACCGTATTCCCTTGAGCTCCTCGCGGGGCATCTCGTTTGCGCGCGCGAGGACCTCCTGGAAGGCGGTCAAAAGGTCGTAGAGGTCGAGATTCGCGATGGCGCTCTTCGCGTCCGCCGCGGTCTTCTCGAACTTGGGGCGTCCGCCGCCGTAGTCGAAGCTGTTGCCGCGGAGAGCCTCCATCGCAGCGAGGCGGATCGCGGCGTCCTTGAACTTCTTGTATTCGACGAGCTGGCGGACGAGATCGAGCCGGGGATCGACCCATTCCTCGGAGCCGTCCTCGTTGGCGGTGCGGCGCTCCACGGGGAGGAGCATGCGTGACTTTATCACCATCAAGGTCGCGGCCATCACGATGAACTCGCCGGCGATGTCGAGATTGAGCGCGCGGGCGTTCTCGATGAACTTCATGTACTCGGCGGTGATGTGCTCGATCGGTATGTCGTATATGTCGAGCTCCTCCCGGCGGATCAGATACAGCAGCAGGTCGAGCGGACCCTCGAAGACATCGAGCGTCACCTTGTAGTCGTCGGCGAATAGCTGCTGCTGTGCCATCCGTCAAAGCCCCACGGCGATGCGCACCTTTTCCATCACGGGGGCGGCGGCTTCGCGTGCGCGCCTGGCGCCGTCGCGGAGGATGTCCTCAAGCGTCGCGGGGTCCTTGGCGAGTGCTTCGCGCTTCTCGCGGAAAGGATCGAAGAGCCGGCGGTAGGCCTCGAGGAGCGCCTTCTTGGCGTGTCCGTAGCCATAGCCGCCCCTGCGGAAGCTGTCGGCCATTTCGGCCGCTTCGCCGGGGGTCGCGAACAGCTTGTAGAGCTCGTAGATCGAGTTCCCTTCGGGGACCTTGGGTTCGTCGAGCCCCTTGGAGTCGGTGACGATCGACATCACCTTTTTCTTGATGGACTTGAGGTCCTCGAAAAGCTCTATCGTGTTCCGGTAGCTCTTGGACATCTTCTGTCCGTCGAGGCCGGGGATCGTGGCGACGGTCTCGGGGATGTAGGCGTCGGGGAGCTTGAATATCTCGCCGTAGGCGTTGTTGAACTTCTGGGCGAGATCGCGCGTCACTTCCAGGTGCTGCTTCTGGTCCTTGCCGACGGGAACCATGTCCGCATTCATTATGAGGATGTCGGCTGCCATGAGGACGGGATAGGCGAAGAGTCCGTGGGTCGCGTCGAGCCCGTGGGCGAGCTTGTCCTTGTAGCTGTGGCAGCGCTCGAGGAGCCCCATGGGAGTAAGGCACGAAAGGTACCACGCGAGCTCCTGCACCTCGGGCACGTCGCTCTGGCGGTACATCAAGGTCTTGGAGGTGTCGAGACCGCAGGCAAGATAGTCGAGGGCCACGTCGCGCGTCTGCTCCCTAAGCGCCGCTCCGTCGCGAACCGTCGTCATGGCGTGGAAATTCGCTATGAACATGAAGTTTTCGCCCTTGTCCTGAAGGTCGAACATCGATTTCATCGCGCCGAAGTAATTGCCCCAGTGCAGCTTGCCTGACGGCTGTATTCCCGTTAAAGTTCTCATAGCCGTATATTATACCAAAAATGCCGCGGGAGTGTCCGCGGCATTTTCTTTTTGGAGCCTCCCGCAGAAGGCGGCTTCAGCGGAACTTCCTGTCGTAGAGAAGCGCCGCATTGAGGACCACGAGGACGGATCCGCAATTGTGGACAAGCGCGCCCGAAACGGGATTCAGCAGTCCGAAGACGGAAAGCGCTATCGCCACGGCGTTTATCGACATGGAGAGCGATATGTTGAATTTGATGGTTTTCACGCAGGAAACGGCCAAACGCCTAAGATACGGAAGCTTGGTCAGGTCGTCCCCGACGAGTGCGATATCGGCCGCTTCGACTGCTATGTCGCTGCCTGCTCCACCCATCGCGATGCCCACGTCGGCAGTCTTGAGCGCTACGGAGTCGTTGACGCCGTCGCCCACCATGCACACCGTCGCCCCTTCGCTGCGCATCGCCTCCACGGCGTCGGCCTTGCTGCCGGGAAGGAGTCCCGCGCGCACGTCGGATATGCCGAGGCGCGCGGCGACCGCCTGCGCCGTCGCCTCGTGGTCGCCGGTCAGCAGGCATGTGCGCACGCCGGAGGCCTCGAGTTCGCCGAGGACTTGCGCCGACTCGGGGCGGACCGTATCGGAAAGGACTGCGAATCCCGCCGCCGCGCCGTCGCATGCGACGAGAATGACGGCGGAGCCGTCGGAGCGGGCGGCATCCGCCTTTTGGGCGTCGGACTCCATGAGCGCCACTCCATTCTCCTCGAGCCAGGAGGCGGTTCCGCAGACGACGTTCCGTCCGCCTACCTTGGCGGCGACGCCTTTTCCGGGGACCATGCGGAAGGATTCCGCCTCCTGGAGGCTCCTCCCCTTCGCCGCGGCGACCACCGCCTTGGCGAGAGGATGCTCGGACGACGCCTCGGCCGACGCCGCGAGATCGAGCACGGCGGAAGGATCGCCGCCGCGGAACGCCTCCACGCGCGAGACGGAGAGTTCGCCCGTAGTGAGCGTTCCTGTCTTGTCGAGGCAGACCACGGAGACCGCGCCCATCCTCTCGAGCGCCTCGCCCGACTTCACGATCACACCGAACTTCGTCGCCTGGCCGATGGCAGCCATGATCGCCGTCGGGGTGGCGAGGGCGAGAGAGCACGGACAGAACACCACCATTATCGTGACGCCCCTCAAGAGGCCCGTCTCCACCTTGCCGGACCAAAGCCAGACGCCCAGAAAGACGAGCACGGCGACAGCGAGGGCGGACGGCACGAGAATCGCCGCCCAGCGGTCCGCAATCCTCTGGACCGGGGCTTTTTTGCGCTGAGCCTCCTTGACGAGGCGGATGAGCTTCTGGAGCGAGGAGTCTTCGCCGGTCTTCGTCACGCGCACGGTTATCGCGCCGAAGCGGTTGATCGTCCCCGAATACACCTCGTCGCCCGGCTTTTTGTCCACGGGCATCGACTCTCCGGTCATCACGCTCTGGTCCACGGTCGTCTCGCCTTCGGCGATGACGCCGTCCACAGGGATCGTCTCGCCGGGAAGAACCCTGACCCCGTCGCCGATCTCGAGCTTGTCGAGCGGGACGTCCCTGAACTTCTCGCCTTTCGCGAGGCATTTGGGGCAGGTGACGACGTAGCGGGCGGTAAGGGGGACGAGAGAGACGAGCTTATGGAGACCCTGTTTCGCGCGCTTCAGGGTGAAAGTCTCGAGCATCTCCCCGAGGGCCATGATGAACGCGACCTCGCCCGCGGCGAAAATCTGCCCGACGGCGAGGCACGAGACCATGGCGCAGGAGATGAGCAGGCTCGACTTTATCGCCTTCTGGCGGAAAAGCGACTCCGCCGCCTCGCGCAGGAGCGGCAGGCCGCAGATGAAGACGGACGCCAGGGCCCACGTTTCGTCGCCCATGATGAACTTCATCGCGAGCGATGCGCCCGCCAGGGCGACCATCGGCCACGACTCGAGAAATCCGCACACCCTCTCCGCGAACGATGGCTTCGCCAGTTCGCCCGAGGCCTCTTTCGACTCCTTTGCGGCTATGCTGCAGCAGCTTCCCACGGAAAACCTCCCTTCACGCCATCTTTGCGAAATTCTCGAGGGACTCCGCGAACGACTCGATCGTCTCGTCCGCATTGCCGCTCTCGATGCCCTCGCGGACGCAGTGCCGCAGGTGCCCTTCGAGTATCATGAACGAGATCTTGTGCAGAGCCCCGTTCACAGCGTTGAACTGCAGCAGTATGTCCTCGCAAGGCACATCCTCGTCGATCATCTTCTGGATGCCGTTGAGCTGGCCGATTATCTTTTTGAGCCTCACGTGCAAAAGCTGCACGTCGTCTCCCATGCATTTTTTCATACCGTCCTCCTTTTTACCGGAAACGGCGCGTATTATACCATACCCCCGTAGGGTATGTCAACCGTCTCTCCGCATTTCTTCGAGGATGCGCGCGAGGCGGGGGACGGCATGGGCGAAAAACCTGTCGATGCCGGGGCAGAGCCTCGTGGCGTCGCCGCCGAGGCGGTTCTTCACGCAGTCGCCGTTGCAGAACTCGAGCCAGCGGCACGTTCTGCACCTCATGGGCATCTGGGCCTTGCGGCGTCCGAATTCGGCGTAGCGCGGGTTGCGGACGAGGTCCGCAAGCGAGTCGCGCAGAATGTTCCCGAGCTTCCATTCGGGGTCGACGAAGAAGTCGCAGGGGTATACGTCGCCCGTATGCTCGACGACGAGATAGTTGCGGCAGTCGGGGGAGGAGGTGCAGCTGCATCTCATGCCCGCGGCCATCCAGTTGAAGACGCTGTCGAAGTTCCTCACGCTGATGCGGCGCTGGTCGCCCAGGCGCTCCCACTCGCCGAAGACGCGGATCAGGAAGTCGGCCCACTCTCCGCCGGAGATGTCCTCGGTGCATTCGATGTACTGGTGGAACTTTGCGCCCAGGTCGTCGCGGACGAACCGGTAAATGCCTTCCGGGTCGGAGACGTTGGCGGAGGTGACGAGAGTGAGCACGTTCACTTCGGCCCCGGCCTCCATCAGAAGATCGTATCCCCTTCTCGCCGCATCGTAGGAATTGTCGCGCGTCCTGTCGTGGATGGGCTTGGGTCCGTCGAACGAAATCCCCACGAGCCACTTCTCCTTCGCGAGGAACTTCGCGATCTCTGGGGTGACGAGCGTCCCGTTCGTCTGGATGGAGCACTCTACGCCGCGGTCCGCGAAGCGCTTGAAGAAGTCGAGCCCCATGAGAAGAGGCTCTCCGCCCTGGAAGGTCACGGAAGTCGCGGCGAGGAGCTTTTCGGCGACTTCATCCTTCATGCGGTGCGCTCCGCCGGAGAAGAGGGCCTCCTTGCACTTGTAGAAGCAGCGCGGGCAGGAGATGTTGCAGTCGGGTCCGGCGGGCTTGACGAGAAGATGCATGGCGGGGGGATGGAGGCGGGGTCAGTCTGCGCGGGCCATCACGGAGAGTGCGCGCGCGAGCATCTGCATGTCGGCCTTGCCTTCGTCGAAGTCGGCCTTGACGCGCTCGTAGCGGCGCACGCATTCCTCGCGGCTCGCGGCGCGCACGACGGTGTCGTTCACGATTCCCATGGAAATGCGGTTCACGCCCATGTCGGTCGGGGACTTGTAGGGGCACTTTTCGCCCATCATCCTCTCCCATATCTCCCTCAGGATCGGGTATGCCTCGATGTCCCTGTTGTAGTTCACCCTCATTTCGCCGTAGGCGAGGAAATGGTGGGGGTCTATCTGGTTCTCGTCCTTGAGCTCGAGCGTCGCGGCCTCGTAGGCGACGTTGAGCGGATGCATGAGCTGGAGGTCCCAGACGGGGAAAGTCTCGAATTTCGCGTAGGCGGCGCGGTTGCCGCGCTTCACCTCGTGGTAGAGCATCGTGAGGCAGGTCGCGAACTTGCCGGAGCCCGGGCCGGGGCCTGTCACGACGACGATGGGCTTCTCTGTAGGGATGTAGTCGTTGCGTCCGTAGCCCGAGTCGCTCACGATCGTGTCGAGGTCGTTCGGGTAGCCCTTGATCGGATAGTGGTAGAAGACGGGGATGCCGGCGTCCTCGAGGACCTTCGCAAAAGCGCGGGCGGTGGGGTGTCCGTCGAAGCGGGTGATCGCGACGCCCCTCACGGAGACGCCGTACTCCCTCATCGCGTTGATGAGCTTGAGCGTCTCCTCCTCGTAGGTGGTGCCGTAGTCCGCGCGCATCTTCTTCGCCTCGATGTCGCCCGCGTAGATGCAGAGGACGAGCTCGGCCTTGTCGCCGAGCATCTGCAGAAGCCTGAGCTTGACGTTGGGATCGTATCCCGGGAGGCATCGCGCGGCGTGGTTGTCGTTCATGAGCTTCCCGCCGAACTCGAGGTAGAGCTTGTCGTACTCGCCTGCGCGGCGGCGGATCTCCTCCGCCTGGGCCTTCAGGTACTTCTCGTTGTCGAAGCCGTATTTGCGGTTCATGCGGAGACTCCGCTGATCTCTTCGAGAATCTTCGCGATCTTGCCCTTGCAGCGTCCGCAGCCGCCGCCCGCCTTGGTGTAGTTGGTGACCTCCTCGACGGTCGTGAGGCCGTTTTCGGTTATGACGCGCCTGACCTCGTTCTCGGAGACGTTGTAGCAGGTGCAAAGGACCTCGTCCTCGAGATTGCGGTCGGCGTTCTCGCCGGTCTCGTAGTTCTTTATCGCGGCCTCCATGGCCTCGCGCCCCATGACGGAGCAGTGCATCTTCTGGGGCGGGAGCCCGCCGAGGTAGTCGGCTATCTGCTTGTTGGTGACCTTGCGCGCCTCGTCGAGAGTCTTGCCGATCACCATCTCGGTAAGGGCGGAGCTCGAGGCTATCGCGCTCGCGCAGCCGAAAGTCTGGAATTTCGCGTCGGCGATACGTCCGTCCGGACCCAGCTTGAACTGGAAGCGGAGGGCGTCTCCGCATGCGAGCGAGCCGACGGTCGCCTCTCCGTCAGGGTTGTCTATTTTGCCAACGTTCCGCGGATGGCGGAAGTGGTCCATCAAAGTCTCTGAATAATCCCACATGGATGGATATTATACCACAAATTCGCGCCGTCCGCATCAACATCGAAGGGTCAGTCGGCGACGAGGCTTTCGACTTCGCGGCGGAAGGCGGAAAAATCGGCTTCGCCGGACATCGCTTCCCTCCATCCGCAGCGCGAGGCGATCTCCTTCATCCGCTCCCCTTTGCCGAGGATCGCCATCTTTTCGGCGGCGACGATTCCGGCCCTAAGGGATATCATGCGCGAGGAGAGCTCGCCCGAGGGATAGACGAGATACGTGTCGCCCGCCTTCCAGTTCGCCGTCTTGAAGGATGCGTCCTTGTACGGGTCCTCTGGCCAGCTGTTCGCCGCCCAGCGGAGGAATCCGTCGAACCCAGCCATGACAGGATATGCGCCAATCCAGAACGCCTCGTCTTCGGGACTCTCCATGAAGGTGTTCGGCCGGACGGGATTGCAGCAGACGTAGAACGTCGTCTTCATCCCCTTCTCCGCCCTCGCGGGAAGCTCCGGAAGGAAGTCTTCGGTCAGGCACGAGAGTCCCTGGCTGTACTCGTCTATCTTTATCCCCTTGAAGGCGGAGGGCTTCCTGTCGCCCGCCATGGATATCTTCATGCCGGGAGCCTTCTCCTGGATGAAACGGGCGATGAGCTTCACGTCCTCGGGTCCGCGCTCGTCCATGGCGATGACGGTGTCGTCGAACCAGCCCTTCTCCTTGAGGTGGGCTGCGAAGGCGACGAGGAAATCCCCCCAGTAATCCTCGAAGGCGGGCGTTCCGGGGAGAAGCTTCTCGCGGTGCTCTTCGCCGTTTTCGTCATGCCAGCTCGCCATGTAGCCCCACGGACACATCGTATAGCATGCGATGGAAGGTCCGATGCCGCACTTCCTGCCGAATTCGACATATTCGTCGAAAATCGACCAGTCGAACCGCCACTTGCCGTCGGCAGTCTTGACGCGTCCGACCATCGAGGCGTAGCCGTCGTAGCACTGGTGGTTCCAGGGGAGGTCGAGTATCGTAGTGGTGAGCGTCTTCACGCCGCAATCCGCAAGCGCGCGCCAGACGATCTCCATCTTCGCATAATGCTCGCCGGAAAACGGCTTCACGCCGAAATAGCGCGCGACAGCCCAGGGATGCTGCCAGAGGTCGAGGCGGTACTTCCAATCGCTTGCGGGAGGGAGCACTCTCCCGGAGACGACAACTTCCATCGGGCCGAACGTGCGGCTGCCGCTCTTCGCTCCGGGCGAAACGGAGAGCCTGCAAAGGGTCGGGATCTTTGCGCTTCCCGGCGGAAGCTCGCGGAAGACGTCAGGGCGGAAGAACCTCTCTCCGCCGGGAGTTTTCTCGTAGGCGACATCGTCATAGCATGCGAGCGCGAGACGGACGCCATCCTTTTCCGCTCCGTTCTCCTTCATGAGGGACCCAGCGCAGCCGGACGGGATGTTGACGTACTTCGTCTCCCCGCGCCAAACATGGACGGAGAAGGACGCCTCGACACGGAAAGCGAAAGCGAGGGCCGAGACGGCAGCAATCGTATTCATAAGTTTCATACGGCAGTATTATACCAAAAATACGGCGCACGCCCAAGGCGCCGGGGGAATTGCGGGCCGGGGTGCAGAAGTCCCGGTTTCCGGGATCGTCCTGGCGCCATCCCGGGGACAAGAGGACGGCTTCGGTTCAAAACCTGTGAACGGCGCGGTTTTCCCCTACGGAGAATGCGCAGGAGCCTCGGGGACTTCAAGCGAGGCTACGCGGCGGGCGCAGAGCTTCATCCTTCCGTCGCGTCCGAAGAAAAGAGGATAGTCGGTGCGTCCGCGCATCGGGAAGCCGTTGAGCCAGCTGGAGCCGTCCTCCACGCCCCACAGAGTGACGCGGTCGACGCTGGCGGAATGGGAGAGGAGGACTTTGAAGAACTCCCCGTAGCGCTTCGCGAGCCGCTCTTCCATTCCTGCGGGAAGCGATTCCCTCCACGGGTCGAACTTCGGGTCGTATTTTCTGAAGCCGGTTATCTCGGCGGAAAGATCCCATGCGGAAGGAAGGACGCTTACGTCCATTTCGGTGACCATCACCTTCACGCCCTCGGAGGCGAACGCTTCAAGCGACTTCTCCCACTCCTTCACGTCGGGGTCTGCAAGGTTTACGTGGGTCTGCATGCCTATGCCGTCGATGCGAATCCCCTTCGCCCTGAAATCCCTCACCATGTTCACGACGGCGCGGCGCTTCTTTTCGCCAGCCATGCCGAAATCGTTGTAGTACAGCTCGGCGGAGGGGTCGGCTTCGTGCGCGAAGCGGAAAGCGAGCTCGACGAAGTCGGGACCGACGATTCTCAGCCAGGGAGAGTCGTGAAGCTTTCCGTCATCGCCGAAAGCCTCGTTTACGACATCCCAGCCATATACCCGCCCTTTGTACCGGCCTACGACAGCATGTATGTGGGAGCGCATGCGGTTTATGAGAGTTTCCCTGTCGGCGTCCTTCCCGTCCCCGCCCTTGAAGAACCATCCCGGCGTCTGGTTGTGCCATACGAGGCAGTGGCCGACGATTTTCATTCCGTTCTTCTCGCCGAATTCGACGAATCTGTCGGAGACGCTCCAGTCGAACGAACCCTCCTCCGGCTGAAGCGCGCATGGCTTCATCTCGTTCTCGGCCGTTATCGAATTGAAGTGGCGCAGAAGAGTGTTGCGGTCGCGGGAAGCGTCCCCCGTCCATACGGGGGCGGATATCGCGGCGCCTAGGCTGAAGCGTCCGCCGAAAGCATCCTTGAGAACGGGATCGGCTGCATGGCCGGAGACCGCAACGGCGAAAACAGAGAGAACGATGGCATGGATTTTCATGGCGGCCATTCTACCATATCGGCGCACTTCGCGCCACTGCCCGAAAGGACAGTGCGCCGGTCAGCCGCCCCCTTTCACGGGCGGGATGGTGACATTCATCCACCTACGCATTGTCGACATGGAGACTTTGCACGCGGCCGCGGCCATTCCGACTTCCATGCGCCCGGCTTTGGCGTCGGCGAGGTATTTGCGGCGTTCGGGCGTAAGCTTGATGCGCGGGCGCCCGAAGACGACGCCTTTGCTGCGCGCGATCGCGATGCCCTGCCGTTGGCGCTCGCGTATGTTGGTCCGCTCCGTCTCGGCAAGATAGGAAAGAAGCCTGAGGACGATGTCGAAAATGAATTTTCCGGTGAGGTTGCCGATGCCTTGCCGCGTGTCGAGGATCGGCATGTCCAGGATTCTGATGTCGACGCCTTTGCGGTTTACGAGATTCTGCCATTCGTCCACCATGTAGTCGTAGCTTCTGCCGAACCTGTCGAGAGTCTGCATGACAAGCAGGTCCCCCTGCCTGAGAATGCGCCTCATTTTCTTCCATGCGGGGCGGTCGAAGTCGCGTCCGCTCTTGTGGTCCACGAATATGGAACTTTTTTCGACCCCGGCTGCGCAGAGCGCCGCAATCTGGCGTGCGCAATTCTGGTCGCTGCTCGACACCCTTGCGTACCCGAACGTCCTGCCCGCCGCCGCATCTTTTCTGCCCGCCGCCGTATTTTTTTCTGCTTTCGACATCCTCGAGAATCTCCTTGTCACGACAATATTGTACCGCATTTCCCGCAATATTGCAACAGCGGGAAAGCGGCGAAAAACATCCGGAGCGCCGGGGCGTCAGCGCGGAATCAAGGGGTTTCGTACGGACGCACGCGCAGGCGCACGCCGAGGGATTCGCATATCTCCCGGCAGCGCTCCTGCTTCTCCTTCGACGTGACCGGTTCGCCGACGACAGTCATCACGACATCGGGGACGTATCTGCGTGCCTCCTTCGCGAAGGCGAGGAGAGCGGGATATGCGGCTTCCCCGAAGCGGGGACGGCATACGGCGAGGTATTCGGCAGGATCCGGAGTGTTCAGGCTTATGGAGAGAACGTCCACAAGGCCCCCGAAACGATGGGCCGTGGACTCGCCGGCGATGAGGTCAGAAAGTCCGTTGGTGTTCACGCGTATCTTCACGCGGGGATAAGTCTTGCGGACGTGCCTGGCGATTTCGAGAAGATCGTCGAGACGCTCCGTCGGCTCGCCGTAGCCGCAGAAGACGAGCTCGCGGTAGCGGGAGAAATCGCACGAGTCGACGGACGCGATCGCCTCGGCGAGAGTCGGCTCCCTGTCGAGCCAGAGAGGACCGGAACCGTAGACGCCGGGTCCGTTGGCCCTCAGGCAGAACGTGCATGCGCAGGGGCAGCGGTTGGTGAGGTTTACGTAGACGGCGTTCTTGACGATGTAGGTTATTGTCATCATTTCGCGAGTTCCCCCAGGACTTCCTCGATGGCCAGTCCATCCGTGGCGGGGAGTCCGAGTTCGACGGTGCGGGCGACGGCCTTGCCGGTGAAATCGGCGGCGAGGCGAACCGCCTCCGGGAAGCGGGAACCCCGCACGAGCGCACCTGTGATCACGGCGGAAAAGACGTCCCCCGTCCCGCTGCGGTCGGGGCCGATCTTCGGAGTCTTGATGAAAACGGTGTCACGTCCGCGTTCGCAGACTGTGTTGACGATCAGGTCTCCGCGCACGACGCCGGAGATCACCGCGCGGTCGGCATGGCCGTCGAGCAGCTTTTCTCCGAGAGAAGCGAGGGCCTTGTCTGAAATCGACGGATCGTAGGGGACGCCGGCGAGAACGCAAGCCTCGGTAAGGTTCGGGGTGAGGACGTCCGCGAAAGAAAGGAGCAGGCGCATCGACTCCGCGAGAGTCCTGTCGTATGTCGGATAGAGCATGCCGCCGTCGCCCATGACGGGGTCGGCGACGACGATGGACGTCTCGCCGCGAAACTCCTCGACGAAGCGTTTGACGAAATTCACCTGGCGCGCGGAGCCGAGAAAGCCGGACGATATGGCGTCGAAGGATAGCCCAGTGGCGCGCCAATCGCGTATGTAGTCGTCGAGGCGGTCGGTGCAGTCGCGCCAGGAGAAGTGCGGAAAGCCGGTATGGTTGGTGAAGATGGCGGTCGGGACGGCGCAGCACTGAACCTTCATCGCGGAAAGGATGGGGAGTGACACTGCGAGCGAGCAGCGGCCGAAACTCGTGAAATCGTTGATCACGGCGGCTTTGGGCTGGCGGTTGTGGTCCGGCTTGTCCATCGAAAGCGGGATGAAAAGGAATCCAAAGAAAAGGCGCGGCAAACGCCGCGCCTTCCACAGTCAAAAGCTGCGCGGCCTCAGCCGAGGATCGCGTCCTTGAACGCCTTGCACGCGAGGATCTTGACGACCTTCTTGGCCTTGATCTTGATCGTCTCGCCGGTCGCGGGATTGCGGCCCATGCGCGCGGGACGCTTGACGAGCTTCACCTTGCCGATTCCCGGCAGCGTGAGACCCTTCTCTTCCTGCTTTGCGCCCTTGATCGCAATATCGACGAGCCTGTCGTAAACTGCGACAGCCTGCTTCTTGCTGATCTCGCCAGCTTCGGCGAGGGCGGCCATGATGCCACTCTTGGTGGTCGGGACGACTTCTTTCTTAGCCATTTTAGTTTGATCCTTTTGTCTTGCGACGGACCATCCGTCTCAAGTTTGGTTATAATATACCAATATTTACTGGCGTTTGCAAGGGGGTAAATGAAAAAAGTTCAATAAAATCAATAGCGGCGGAACGTCCTGAAACGGCAAACCCAATCAGGACACCACTCCGAAGAGGTCCTTGAGCGCGGCGATCTGGGATCCGTCTCCGTAGGCGACGACGAGATCGCCGGCGCGGAAGACCCAGTCAGGCCCCGTGTTGCGGTGAAGTTTTCCGTCCCTGTTCACACGGATGATGTTGGCGCCGGTCTTTGCGCGGATTCCAAGCTGTGCGACCGAAAGGCCTATCGCAGGCGAAAGATCGGGGACCATGATCTGGTGGACGTTCTCCGCGGGGACGGTGAGGACGAGGGGGTTGTCGGGAACTTCGTGGGTGAAGTTGCGGAGGCGTTCGTCGGCGTTCATCGCCTCGGTGAGGCGCTTGCCCGCGCGCACGGCGCTTTTCAGGAAGAAGCGCCATCCGAGCACCGCGGCGAGGATCATGAGGCCGAGGATGAGGAACTGCGCCCAGGTCTCCTCGGGATGGAGGTTGGCGTTCACGACCGAAAGCTGGAGGAACCAGAACGCGCCCGCGGAGACGACGGCGAAAAGGCGCACCGTTCCGCGCAGAGGCTGCATCCACGCGGCCTCGCGTCCGCCGGCAAGCACGCGCGCGAAAGCATCGCCGAGATGGGCGGCGGATTTCACGGATGGCGCGAGCCCGGCGACCATGAAAAGATTGACTATCAGGGAGAAGAAAAATCCTTTGTGGCAGTTGAAGAATCCGGCAGGGCGCCCCCAGATGCGTCCGTTCATGAGAGAGCACACGAACGCGACGGCGAAGTTGAGGATCGCTATGAGCGCGATCACGGTGGCGTTTGCGCGGACGACCCGCATGGCTGCTGAAGGACGGCCGGAATTCGCCTTGAACCTCATGACAAGGGCGCGGTAGCCCTCCATCGCGGCCTCGAGGCGCTTCGGACGCTTCGCCGCGAGCCATTCGCCGGCGGTGTCGGATATCCGTATCAGCAGCGGGTTGAGGAGCGTCGAGAAGATCGATACGGCGACCACGATCTGGTACATCGGGGTTCCCGTGTCGTGGGTAAGGGTCACGTAGAGCATGGCGACCATGAAGGCGAACTCGCCGATCTGCGCAAGGGAGAGTCCGATCTGGACGGAGGACTTGAAGTCTTCCCCGGCGAGAAGCGCTCCGAGAGTGCAGTTGAAGAACTTCCCCAAGACCACGACAAGCGTCAGCAGGAGTATCTCCCAGCGGTTGGCGAGCCACTGCGAAGGATCGACGAGGAGGCCGACGGAAACGAAAAACACCGCGGCGAACATCGCCTTCAGGGGCTCGAAGAGCTTGCCGAGCTTGTATCTCGCCTCGCTCGTCGAGCCGACGATTCCGACAAGGAAAGCGCCGAGGGCGAGGGAGAACTCGAATTGCCAGGCGATCCACGAAACGAGAAAGCAGCAGCCGAGCATCGTCAGCAAAAGAACCTCGTCGTCGCACCGCTTCATGATGGACTTAAGAAGCCGAGGCACGATGACGAAGCCCACGACGAGGGTCACGAGAAAGAACACGCCGAGCCCCCCGAGCGATCTCGCGGCCGCGGCGAACGAGACATGGCCCGTCGCAAAACCGGTGACGAGGGCGATCGCGCCCACGCAGACGATGTCCTCGCAGACCGACGCGCCCATCACGTATTTGACGAAGGGCTTCCTGTTCCAGCCCAATTCGCCGATGATCTTGGCGAGAAGAGTGGTCGCCGAATCGCATATGGCGACGCCGAGGAAGAGAGAGGGTATCGACGACCAGCCGAAGAGATTGCGTCCGACCGTATACCCTATCCCCGTCATCAGGAGAATGTCTATGATGGCGACGGGTATGACGACGCTGCGGATCTTCTTCATCTCGGAAGTCGAGAACTCAAGCCCCATGGAAAACATGAGGAAAACGATGCCGAGCTGGCCGATGGTCTGGACGCTCGACTCCTCGACGAGGAGTCCGCCGCCGAAAGTGTGGCCGCTCATGAGGATTCCGGCTAGGATGCAGCCGAAGACCTTGGGCCATTTGAGGCGCGCAAAGACAAGGCTCATCCCGCCCGCGACAGCCATGATGACCGCGAGGTCCTTGAAAAACGCGCCCTCGTTCATCGGATCACTTCAATTCTTTGCGCGGACGCAGAACCTGTCGCTCGATGAGGATCTGTCCGCTGGAGACGCCATCCGCCGGAGCATCGCCCTTCACGAGCATGGACGTCATCTTTCCGCGGTAAGCGCGGGGAAGCTTCATCTCGAAAACGTACGAAGAGCCGTCCACCTCGGGATTCTTGAGCGAAGCGACCGCCTTGCGCGACTTGCCCTTTCCGGCGTAGAGGGTTATGGAGCCGATCTTAACGGGAGTTCCGGCGGAATTGACGAACTTGATTTTGTATTTGCCCGCAAGCGGGAAAGCCCAATCGACGCCGTACTTCACGCTCTTGGAGAAATTCTGCCCCTTGAAATCGCCGTTGTGCCAGCCCCAGTAGACGGAAAGCGGCGGCTTGCCGCGGATGTTGAGCCAGCCGAGGGCGGCGGTGCCCCAAAGAGTCGTCTCGTCGTATGCGGCGACCTTCTCGAGTATCTTGTCCAACTCGTCCTTTTTGGAGGCGTCGTCGCGTTGGAGGGCGAACTGGGCCATGAGTATCCCCTGCTTCTGCTCCTTGGTGAGGCGCTTGTGGGGCTGGGACTTCTCCGATTCGATGAACGCCTCGCCTTCCTGGAAGTTCTTCTTTTCGCGGAAACCGTTCGCCTTGATGACGAGCTCGAGCCCGTCGGCCTTGGTGGAGCGGTCCAGAGGAAGACCGAGGGTGAAATGGCGCTGCCATCCCGTTTCGTCGGAAGGATCGAGCTCCTTCAGCTTTTTGAAAATGTCGGGATAGAAACCGTCCGAGACGATCTTTCGCGGGCCGCCCACATATTTCTCCATCTTGTAGAGAAACGTTCCGCAATCGTCGGCGGTACCGAACCCCTTCTTTTCCGCAGCCTCGCGAATGTCGTCCGCCTTGTTGAAAATGGCGGCAAACCTCTCGGCAGAAGTTCCCGAAGAGGCGTTCTCCAGGACGAAATAGCAGTTTCCGTTCCCGGAGATGAGGAAAATGCAGGGAAGCGACCAGGAGCCGAGATTCTTCTTCTCCATGTCGCCGTTCTCCTCGACGAACTCCACGTCGTAGCGCCCCTTGGCGAGCGACTTGAAGTTGGAGCCCGAGAGGGTCCGCTTCACGATCTTGCCCGCCTTGTCCCAGTCGCCGCCGTGGACAAGACGGACCGTCGAAGCCGCGGAGGCCGCGAGCGACAGAACGCCCGCGGCCAACGCCACCGTCAGATGTTTGAATGTATGTGTCATGCGAACATCCGGCGAAGTTGTTTCACTTCACGACCTTGCGTCCGCCCCAGCCGGCGGAGGCCGCATTGCCCTTGGCCGCCTCGTGGGGACGCAGCGAACGGACCGCTGCGCCGGCGAGCCACATCTCGTGGTTGTGGAGTTCGCTAAGTTTCGCGAGCATCTTCTCCTTGTAGTCGGGGCAACCGGTGTCGCGGATGACCTCTTTCGCCTCCTTCATCGTCTTCACGCTCGTGTAGAGCTTCTTGAAGACCGGAAGCGTAGCCTTCTTGAAGACCGGCCTCCACTTGAGCGCGCCGTGCTGGGCGGTCTGGGAGCAGTTGCCGTACATCCAATCCATCCCGTTCTCGTCGACGAGGCGGATAAGCGACTGGGTAAGCTCCTCGCAAGTCTCGTTGAACGCCTCGGACGGACTGTGCCCGTTTGCGCGGAGCGTCTCGAACTGCGCCTCCATGACGCCCGCCAGCGCGCCCATGAGAATGCCGCGCTCGCCGACGAGATCGCTCGTGACCTCGTTCTTGAAGGTCGTCGGGAAGAGATATCCCGAACCGACGGCGATTCCGATGGCCTTGGTGACGTCTTCAACATCCTTGGCCTTCATGCCGTTGGGCTCGAAAGCGTAGGAGCTGTTGATGCCCGCGCCGGAGAGGAAGTTGCGGCGGACGGACGTACCCGAACCCTTCGGGGCGACCATGATCACGCCGACGCCCTTGGCGGGCTTGATGCCCGTAAGCTTGTTGTAGACATAGCCGAAGCCGTGCGAGAAGTAGAGATACTTGCCGGGGGTCACATACTTCTCGATCTTCTTCCAGACCTGTCCGACGGAGCCGTCCGAAACGAGCATCATGATGATGTCACCCTTCTCGGCGGCCTCCTCGAGCGAGAAGAGAGTCTTTCCCTCCACCCAGCCGTCTTTCTTCGCGCGCGACCAGCTGGAGTTGGCCTTGGTGTTCTTGCGCTGGCCGACGATCACGTTGAAACCGTTGTCGCGCATGTTGAGAGCCTGTCCGGGGCCCTGAATCCCGTACCCGAGAACCGCAATCGTCTTGCCCTTGAGAACCATCTGGGCCTTCTTGAGCGGAAACTCCTTCCGCGTCGTTATGTCTTCAGCCACCTTGCCGAACTTGATCTTCATTTTGTGTTTGCTCCTTCTTGTTTTGAAGCCTATGGACGTATTATATCACATTTCCGCGAGAATCGCACGCGCGGCGGCGGCGGGATCCTCGGCCGCGAGAACCGGGCGGCCCACGACAAGATGCGTCGCGCCATCCCTAACCGCATCGGCCGGAGTCGCCACGCGCTTCTGGTCGCCTGCGGCAGCGCCTGCAGGCCTCACGCCCGGCGTGACGAAAAGCGTGCCAGCGGGGAGCGCCTTCGAAAGCGCGCCTACCTCCTTCGGCGAGCACACGAGCCCGTGGGCGCCGTTCGCCGTGGCGAACGAAGCCATGGCCAGAACCTGGTCCGCAGGCTCCCGTCCCTTGATGCCGATGTCCTCGAGATCCGTGCGGTCGAGAGACGTAAGAACGGTGACGGCGAGAATCATAGGCCCTGAAGCGCCGAATTCGGCGGCGGCGTCCGCCGCGGCCTTGATCATCGCCTTGCCTCCTACGGAATGGATCGTCATGAGGTCGACGCCGAGCTTTCCGCCGGAGCGCACGGACCTTTCTACGGTTCTCGGAATGTCATGGAATTTGAGATCGAGAAAGACCTTTTTGCCGAGGTCCTTGACCGCCTTGACCACGTCCGGACCCTCCGCCGTGAAAAGCTCGAGCCCGATCTTGTAGAACCCGACGGCATCGCCGATCGTCTTGACCCTTGCGACGGCCTCTTCGCGCGACTGCACGTCGAGGGCAACTATCAATTCAGCCATATTCCACGCCTCCGGTTTGTTTTTGTCTTCAATGCGTTCTCAGATACTCCAAAGCCTCCAGCGCCGCGAGGGCGCCGTCGCCGGCCGCGATCACAGCCTGTTTGTGCTTCGGCCTCGCGCAGTCCCCCGCGGCGAACACGCCGGGAACGGCAGTCTTCACGCCTCCGGACGTCACAACATGCCCCTTGGCGTCAAGCTCCAGGGCGCCTGCGACGAACGAAGTCTGCGGAGTGCGGGCCGTGACCAGGAACGCCCCGTCCGCAGCGACGGAAGTGCCGTCCTTGAGCTTCACGCCCGTGAACTTCGGTCCGTCGCCTGTGAATTCCGCGGCATCCGACGGCTTGACGATTGCGGGGACGGTCGCGCCGAGGCGCTCGAGATACACCTTCGCCCCAGCGGATGCAGGCCCCTCCCCGACGACGACAGCCCTTTTGCCGGCGTAGAACGCCCCGTCGCACGTAAGGCACGCGCTTATGCCGCGGCCGAAATATTTCGCCTCTCCGGGAAGATCCGTCTTCGTGACCCCCGCCCCGGACGCTATGATCACGGCTTGGGTCTCGATAGTGTCGCCCATGAGAGTCATCAGCTTTTTCGTCCCTCCCGAAAAGTCGACGGACTTTACGGCATCCATCACGAACGCCACTCCGGCCTCTTCGGCCTGCCTGCGGATCGCAGCTATTATGTCCGGCCCCTTGGCGACGCCGGGAAAACCCGGATAGTTCGCTACGTGCTGCGTCTGCATCAGTTGGCCTCCGGACTCCAGCCCTTCCAATACGACAGGTTTCACGCCGCCTCTCGCGGCGTAGATCCCGGCGGAGAGCCCGGCGGGACCGCTTCCGATTATCGTCAGTTTTTGCACGGGAGCAGCTTCTCCTGACCGTTCATGTAGAGACGAAGAACCTCCGGGATCGTCACGGAACCGTCTTCGTTCTGGCACTGTTCGAGAAGCGCGACCATAAGACGCGGCAGCGCGACGCCCGAACCGTTGAGCGTGTGGACGAGCTTCGTCTTGCCGTCCGCATCCTTGAACCTGCAGTTGAGGCGGCGGGCCTGGTAGTCGGTGAAACAGCTGCAGGAGCTGACCTCCAGCCACTGCTTCTCGCCCGGAGCCCAAAGCTCGAGGTCGTAGCATTTCGCGGCGGAAAAGCCCATGTCGCCGGAGCAGAGCTGCAGAACGCGGAAATGGAGTCCGAGACCGGTGAGGATCGCCTCGGCCTCCTTCACGAGAACCTCCAACTGAGCGAAGGATGTGTCGGGATGGACGAAGTTGACCATCTCGACCTTGTCGAACTGGTGCACGCGCAGCATTCCGCGGGTCATCTTGCCGGCGGACCCCGCCTCGCGGCGGAAGCATGGCGTGTAGGCGGTAAGCTTGATCGGGAGATTCCTGCCGTCGAGAATGTCGTCGCGGTAGTAGTTCGTCACGGGAACCTCGGCCGTGGGAATGAGCCAGAAATCGTCTATCTGGCAATGGTAGAGGTCTTCGGCGAACTTGGGGAGCTGGCCGGTTCCAGTCATGGAATCGCTGTTCACGACGAAGGGGGGCAGCATCTCGGTGTAGCCCTGCTCGCGGCAATGGACGTCGAGCATGTACTGTATGAGTGCGCGCTGGAGCTTTGCGCCCTGCCCGAGGATTATCGGAAAGCCCGTTCCCGTAAGCTTGACTCCGCGCGGGAAGTCGAAAATGCCGAGCTTCTCGCCGATCGTCATGTGATCCAGGATCTTGAACGCAGGATCTTTCCACTCGCCGACCTTCCTGACGACGGTGTTCGCCGAGGAGTCCATTCCCGTCGGAATCTCCGGGGCAGGGATGTTTGGGATCATGAGCAGCGTCTCGCGGAGGTCGTGCGAGACCGCGGCAAGTTCCCTGTCTATCTCGGCGATCCTGTCGCCGACAGCCTTCATCCCCGCCTTGGCTGCCGCGACGTCGCCTCCTGCAGCGGCGATCTTGCCGATCTCCTTCGACGCGGCGTTGCGCTTCGCCTTTAGAGACTCTGTCTCTGCGAGCAGTTTGCGCCGTTTCGCGTCCAGGTCGCGCGCCTTCTCGAGGCGCTCCTTTTCGACGCCGCGCCGCGCCAGCGCAGCTGCAGTGTTGTCAAAATCTTCTCTGAGCTTCTTGATGTCGATCATTTGCGGATTCTCCTGTTGTCCGCATATTATATCATTTCCTTGGCGTTTGCGGACCGAGAATCTTTTCCGTCTTTTCGAGAGCCTTCTCCCATATGTCCCTCATCAAGCGCACGGGGCTGCCCAGGGTTATCTCGTGATTGCCGAGCCTGTCGGCATAAAAGCTCATCTTCGCCTCGGGATCGCGGGCAAAGAGATTCCCACCCTCCGCTCTTATCGCATCAAAGCATCTTTTCACCGCCGCGAGCTCTTCGAGGTCGCCGCGCTGAAGATCACAGAGGTACTCTATGCGATGGACGCGCCAAAGGCCCTCGTCGAGGGCTTTGGAGACGATGAGATGGGTCTTGAGCCAGCCGAGACGCGTCCGCAGCTCGGCCATAGGCGCCCCAAGGCCTTCCGCGGACGCGATCGCCGACTCGACAGCCTTGATGGCGGCGTCCTTCTCGGCGGCGACTTTCGCTATATTCTCCTTTGTCGGCTCGAGTAGCGGGGCGAAATCCGGAAGGAAATGCCTGTTTGTGTACCTGAGAAGATCCTCGCGCCTCGCGACGCTCCCCGCGAAGCCGCTCTCTGTGGGCGCTCCGAATCCCAGGGGAGAGAACGAAACCGCAGCCGCCTTCTCCGTCGCCTTCAGCGCCGCTATGGCGGCAGGGGCGGATTCTCCGTATATCGGCGCCGCCCAATCGATCCATATGCGGTCGGTGTCGTCATTGGGGTTCCACGAAAGCTGGCGCCACATCCTGATGTTTATCGAGTTGCACGTATCGTCCAGAGCCTCGTAGCCGCCGTTCTTGTATCCGCCGGCATAAAGGCAAACCCCTCCTTCCGGCCCCGCAAGCTCCAGCGCCTTCTTCATCGTCCAGGCCGTGTGGGCGCAAACGCTGGCCGGAAGCCATCCCCGGCCCACCGTCTGGCCGGTGATCTGCCACTCGGCGAATTCCGTGAACCCGCGCGCTTTGGCCTCGCCGAGAAGATTGGAGAAAGGAGGATCGGGCTGGCAGTCGCAATTGTAGACCTTCGTCTGGATGACGGTAGACTTTCCCGCCGTCTCGAAAACCTTCCCCCATGTATCCAGGGCATCCTTCCTGCCTGCGTATCCCGGCGCATTCACCCACTCCCCGCCGAGGAAATGCGGCGCCCCGCTCGCCCAGGTGCGGACTATCAGCTTTTTCCCGAGCGGCTCAAGCGCCTCTTCGTATGCCGTCACAAGTTTCGCGATCTGCCTGGAAAACAGGTGCATCCCGTTGCGGCGGCAATTGGGGCACTTGCAGTTCATTCCGTAGTCGTCCCAGAATGTCGCGACGATCCCTTCGTAGGGGCCCAGCGACGCGAATTCCGAAACGTAGGCGCGGACGAAGTCCCAGGTGGCGGGTGCGCTCGGGCAGAGAATGCCCTTCTCCCAGCTTCGCCCGGGATCGGTTCCTTTCGCCTCGGGATGGGCCTTGAGGAAAGCTTCGCAGAGCTCGCGGTTCCACTTCATGGCGTCACATCCGTAGAGCAGAGGGTAGGTCGGGACGTCCGCAGCGGAATTATCGGCGCAGATTCTCATTGCGGACCTCTCGCTCGCCTCTTTCGCCCGCCTCAGAGCCTCGCGCCGCTCCGGCGGAAGCATGGCGAAGACCTCGGGCATGGATTTTTCGAGCGTGACCGTGCCTCCGCGCCCGGCATGGACGATGTTCGCCCCGGTCGCAGCTATCCATTCGGCGGCGCCATGGCGCGATCTGGTCCAGTTGACCATTCTCGAGGCGAAGGCGGGATCGCGCACGGTACTGTCGCGACCCCACCATTTCTCCGGTTCGCCAGCGGCATACAGGAGGGATCGTGGACGCACACCCTCGACAGTGTAGACATCCCCTTCGCGGATGACGGTATATCCGTCATGCTTTATTTCCGGATTCTCGCACAGGGTGAGGACGACGGTTCCGGCGCGGTCCGCAAGCTTCTCGTCGAGAATGCGTGCCGCGCTGTCCGCCGCGATGGAATTCACCTGCGTCTCGATCTCAACGGCGCATGCCGCCGAGACGAGAGCGCATGCCGCGAAGCAGACGGATGCTTTCATTTCGCCGCTCAGTCCAGCCAGGTCCAGAAGTACGCATAGGCGGCGAGCACGCAGCCGACGACTATGCAGCTGGAGACGACGTCAACCCAGTTCCAGCTCTCGCGGTTCTCCTTCCTGAACTTGTCGTCGAGCCCGGCGAAGGTAAGCCCCGTCGTAAGCTTTGGATCTGGCGCAGGCGCCGTAAGCGAGGCGATGATGACGATAAGTATGGAGACTGCAAGGAGGATTCCGGAGAAGTAGAAGTCCTGGATGAGCGCGAAGCCGTCGGCCCCGCCCCAGATGGCGTTCGCGCCGAGCTTCATCATGCCGAGGATGAAGCCGAGCGAAAGCCCCCACACCGCTCCGCGCAGGTTCATGCGCTTCCAGCAAAGGCCCATCACGAAGACGGCGACGATAGGTGGCGCGAGGAACGACTGCACGGCCTGGATGTACTGGTAGAGTCCGCCGCCCGAAATCGCCTTCATGATCGGAAGCCAGAGGAGCCCGAGGGCGGTCATGACGACAGTCGTGGTGCGGCCGATCGTGACGAGTTTCTTCGCGGGGGTCTCGGGCTTGAGCTTCTGGTAGACGTCGACCGTGAAGAGCGTCGAGACGGAGTTGAAGAGCGAGGCGAGCGAGCTCATCAAAGCAGCAATCATGCCCGCAACGACGAGTCCGCGGAAGCCCACGGGCAGAAGCGTCTGCACGAGAGTCGGGAAGACGGTGTCGCCGTCTATCACCTGGCTGCCGTCTTTGAGAGTCTTGAGCGGAATCGCGAAGACTGATCCGTCGATCATGACGTTGTTGTGGTGAAGAGCGAAGCCGAGCATGCCGGGGACGAGGAAGAGGAACACGGGGCAGAGCTTCAAGGCGCCTCCCCAGATCGCTCCGCGGCGGGCGTTGGTCAGGTTCTTCGCTGCGAGGGTGCGCTGTATGATGAACTGGTCGGTGCACCAGTACCAGACGCCGATCGTCGCCGAGGCGATCGCGACGCCCAGCCACGGAAACGCTTTGTGGGTGAGAGAGTGCCAAAGGCCGAACTGCTCGACGTTGTCGGTCGACTTGATCGTAGCCTTGAGTACTTCCCATCCGTCGGAGACGCCTTGCGCCGTGGAGCCGTCGGGAAGAGCGACTCCGGAATTGCCGAGGTGGTAGAGGGCGAATGCCGTGACGGAGAGCGTTCCCGCGAGAATGATGCCCGTCTGCACCAGGTCCGTATAGACCACCGCGGAGAGTCCGCCAAGCGAGCTGTAGAGGCCTGCGAGGACGACGGTGGCGATCGCGCCGATCCAGAAGCTTGTGATCGTCGTCCCGAAGACGGTTATCTGCACTTCGGGCATCATCACCTTGAAGAAGAGCGCGCCTGCGAACACAGTGACGGAAATCTTCGTAAGCACATATGCCGCGAGCGAGACGAGCGAGAGTATCCATCTCGCCCGTGCGCCGAAGCGCCTCTCGAGGAATTCCGGCATCGTTGAGACGCCGCTCTTGTAGTAGAACGGAAGGAACACCCAGCTCATCATGACGAGCACCCACGCGTGGAGCTCCCAGTGAGCCTGCGAAAGGCCCGCCGCCGCTCCGGAGCCCGCAAGGCCGATCAAGTGCTCCGAGCCGATGTTCGCGGCGAAGATGGAAGCGCCGATCGCGAGCCAGCCCACGGAGCGTCCGCCGAGAAACAGATCCTCTCCGCTTTCAATCTTGTTCTTTCTCATCGACCACCATACGACGCCTCCGAGAAGGGCGAAATAGCCGAGAATCATCAACCAGTCGATTGCCGTCAACATGATGTTTTACTCCTGTCTTTTTTATTACCTGCACGCCGTGATGGCGGCCTTGAAATTGGCGGTATACCTGTCGAACCCTTCGACGCCATCCTTCGACGGGGCAAGCATCTCGCTCGCCGCGTTCTTGAAGACCTCCCCAGAGAGGAAATCCTCGAGACTGCCGCGGTTCTCCTTCGCCGCGAACGCGGCCAGGACTGCCATTCCCCACGGACCTCCCTCCGTGGCGGTCGAAAGGCATGCGACTGTGGTGTTGAGCGCGTCCGCGAGATACTGCTGGGCTATGCCCTTGTCGGTGAAGATGCCTCCGTGGCCCGTGAGAGAGTCGATCTTCACATCCTCCCCGGCGAGGATGTCCATGCCGATCTTCAGCGAAACGAACGCTGAATATATCTGCGAGCGCATGAAATTCGCGAGCGTGAACTTGGCCTCGGGCGTGCGCACCACCTTGAGGCAGGCGTCGGGGGACCCCGTGACAGGCTCTCCGCTCAGATAGGGAACGGTCACGACGCCTCCGCAGTCGGCATCGCCCTTGAGCGACTCGGAGAAAAGAATCTTGTAGGGGTTTGCGTCCGCCCCGGCTTTCGCGCCGAACTCCTTGAAGAGTCCGGCCCAGGCGTTTATCTCGTTCGTGCAGTTGTTGCAGTGGACCATGGCGACCTCGTGCCCCGTAGGCGTAGTCACGACGTCGATCTCCGGATAATGGCCCTTCATCGCCTTCTCGAGGACGATCATCGCGAAGATGGACGTTCCGGCGGAGACGTTTCCGGTTCTCGGCGCCACGGCGTTCGTGGCGACCATGCCTGTTCCCGCGTCGCCTTCGGGAGGGGCCATCACGGCGCCCGCCTGAAGCGTTCCCGTAGGGTCGAGCCACTTCGCGCCTTCTTCGGTCAGGCGGCCCGCGGATTCTCCAGCGGACGCGACAGCCGGCAGCTTCTCCTTGAGCGCGACGCCGAATTCCTTCTCGAAATCGGCCATCATGCGCGCGTTGTAGCCACCTGTCCCGGGATCGATCGGGAACATTCCGCTCGCCTCGCCGACGCCAAGGACATTCTCGCCCGAGAGCGAATGGTGGACATATCCGGCAAGCGTCGTAAGCCAGCGGACGTTCGCGACATGGGGCTCATTGTTCATGAGCGCCTGGGCGTAGTGGGCGACGGACCATCTCTGGGGAATGTTGAACCCGAAAAGATCCGACAGCTTCGCAGCCGCCTCTCCGGTCATGACGTTGCGCCATGTCCTGAACGGGACGAGAAGAGAGCCCTTCTCGTCGAACGCGAGATATCCGTGCATCATGCCCGAGATGCCCAAGGCCTTGAGAAAGGTTATCTTCGCACCGTATTTCGCCATCGCGTCGGCCGCGCACTTCGCGTAGGCGTCGCGGATTCCGGACTCTATGTCCTCCATCGAATAGGACCACACTCCATCCGAGAGTCTGTTTTCCCAATCATGCGCGCCTTGCGCCACCGTGTTGAATCCGTCGTCGATTAGGACGGCCTTGATGCGCGTCGAGCCGAACTCGATCCCCATCACGGCCTTGCCGCTCTCGATGAAATCCTTCATTGCACTCCTTTCATGTTGCTTGTTTCCGGAAAAAATCAGGCTTTCTGTCCGTAATACGCGTTCGGGCCGTGCTTGCGCATGTAATGCTTCTCGCCGATGTGGGCGGGAAGAGCGGTGCGGCAGCCGAGCTGCTCTGTGAGGCGCGCCATCCTGGCCATCGCTTCGAGGGCGATCGCGTTGTCCACGGCTTTCGCAGGCGTCACTCCCCAGGTGAAAGGCGCATGGCCCGCGACGAGAACGCCTGGCTGGGCGAGAGGCTCCCTGTCCCTGAAAAGCTCCACGATAACCTTTCCCGTGTTGAGCTCGTAGGCCTCCTCCACCTCCTGCGGGGTGAGGAAGCGGGTCACGGGCACGCTGCCGTGGAACTGGTCGGCATGAGTCGTCCCGTAGCACGGTATCTCCCTGCACGCCTGCGCCCATGCCGTCGCCTCTGTGCTGTGGGTGTGGACGGCTCCCTTCACGCCCTTGAAGTTGCGGTAGAATTCCAGGTGCGTCGGCGTGTCCGAGGAGGGATTCAGCGTCCCTTCGACGACTTTCCCGTCAAGCCCGACGACCACCATGTCCGACGGCTTCATGACATCATAGCCTACGCCGCTAGGCTTTATCACGACGAGCCCAGATTCAGGATCGTATCCCGAAGCGTTGCCCCACGTCAGGACGACAAGTCCCGAAGACACAAGCCGCCGATTCGCGGCATACACCTCTTCTTTCAGTTTTTCGAGCATTTTTTCTCCCTGTATGTCAAAGGTGAAACCCCCTTTGCCGCTGCGAAACTGCGGCAGAAATACTGCGCCGAGGCGAAGCCCGAGAGCCCCGCAATCTGGACGACCGGCAGCCGGGTCGTGGCAAGCAGATGCTCCGCCTCCTCTATGCGGCACTTCATTATCTCCCGCTGCACCGTAGAGCCGAGAACCGTCCTGAACGCTTTCTCCACAAGCGCGTGGGAAAGGCCAAGATGGTCGAAAACGTCTGCGGCGGTGAGCTTTCTCGAGACTTGCTTGCGTATGAACACCAGCGCATCGGAAAGCCAGGGCGGATCCACCGGATATGTCTCCGTCGAGGCTCTCGTGACGACGCCCTTGGGTTCTATGAGGACTATGGGCGGCTGCGCGCACGCATCAGCGTCTCTCAGCATCCTGTCCAGAATGCGCGCGGCTTCCCGTCCTACCCCCTGTGCATCGGGATCGATGGAGGAGAGCATCGGAGTCGAGAACGTGCAAAGAAGCCTGTCGTCGTCCACCCCGAGAATGGCTATGTCTCCGGGAACGTCCAGCGAAAGCTCGCGGCATACTTTCGCGAGCTGGTACGCCCTGAGGTCGTGGCAGCAGAACACTGCGCATGGACGCGGAAGGCATTTCACCCAATCTTTCAGCTCGGCGCGGTCCGGGATCATGTCGACACGCTCGTTCCTGATGACGTCCCTGTCGAAACCCTCAAGCACCCTCTCCGGAGTCTCGTAGGAGTTGCATCCGTACCTGTTGAGCTCCAGGCAATGGATGAACGCCTTCTTTCTGGCGTCCGAAAACCTTATTCCGTCGTATCCGCAAAAACCGAAATGCTCGAATTTCCTCGTTATGAAATGGCGGACGGCCAACTGCGCTATCGCCGTGTTGTCGGTATCGGCCACGCCGAACCCCGCGTCCTTCTTGTAGAAAGCGTCCACGACGGGCTTGCCGAGGCTGCGCAGCCTTTCAGACATGGAATCGTCCGTCAAACGCGATATGAAGCCATCGTATCTTGAAAGGTCCCCTTCCGGATCGTCGAGGAACTCCAGCGACCAGTCGCCCATCGTCTGCGCATAGTCAGCCACGCCTTCGCAGAAGAGGCGTCCGTATGCACGAGATCTCTCGACAGTAAGGGCGATTTTAATCATGCAATGATTGTAGCACTTTTCCCATCGCAAGGGCAATAGAAAAGTTTGCTACAATCATTGCACAATCTCTGCGCCGCCAGACATACGCTTGGAGAACTTTTCGCTCAACCGGTCGCAGAAATTGAACACTCCTGCCATCAGCGCCCCGGAAATCGAATGCCATACGCAGGAGACGGCAGACGCGATCGCGGCCTCCGGCAGTGCCTGGAAGTGTTTTCCCGCCAGCACCGTCGCCAACCCCGCGTTCTGCATGCCTACCTCTATGGAGATGGTGCGCTTCTTTGGACGCGCAAACCTCGCCGCGACTCCGCAAGCGTACCCCAGAACGTACCCCAGCGAGTTGTGCATGAACACCGCGACGAAAATCCATATTCCGGACTTGATGAAATCCGCTCCATGCGCCGCCGTGACCCCGCCGACGATGCATGCGAGCCCGATCACGGCGGCTCCCGGCATCAGTTTGACCGCATCTCGGTAGCCAGCGGTCTTTCCCAGAATGCTGTTCAGCGCGAAGCCCAGCAGAACCGGAAAAAGCGTCACGAGAAGAACGCTCTTGAACATCCCCGCGGCATCGATTTCTATGAGCTCGCCTGCAAGGTGCAGCATCAGGAAAGGCGTCATGATAGGCGCCAAAAGCGTCGACAGCGCCGTCATCCCGACGGAAAACGCGACATCCCCCTTGCAGAGGAAACTCATTATGTTTGATGAAACCCCTCCCGGACAGCACCCGACAAGAATGAGCCCGACGGCGATTCCCTTGGGCAGATGGAGAAAATGGACGAGACCGAACGCAAGAAGCGGCATTATCGCGAACTGCGCCACCGTGCCTATGGCGATCTCCCACGGTCGCGACACTATTACCTTGAAGTCCGCAGCGGTGAGCGTCATGCCCATCGCCAGCATGATGACCCCGAGTATGGCCGTCTGGAAATCCCCATGCACCCACCGGAACGCAACCGGAAAGAAATACGCGACGACAGCCGCCGCCGTGACGAACGCCGGCGTTTCCCTTGAAAGAAACGCCGCCAAAGATTGAAGCGCTTTCATTTCATCAAGGCGCCATGTAGCCCGGGACCCTCGCCCTCCGGCTGCTGCCGCCGAAATAGAATTCCTGCCCCGTAGCGTCCATCACGCTGCGCCAGAGGTCGCTCTTGAGCGAAATCGTCTGCCTCTCGATGGTGGCGAGCTTGATCGGGACGAGCGCATAGCTCTCGCCGAGATTGCCTACGACGCAGTTGGTGCGTCCGGCCATGGCGGCATGCACCGCGTTTCTCGCGAGCATGTAGCAGCGTATCGCATCCGTGCCGCGCGCCGGGACCGACCTCACCGTATAGCTCGGATCGAAATACTTCACCGAGCTCGTGACGCCTTTCGCCTTGAAGTGCTCGGTGATCTTCCGCTTGAGAAACTCTCCGATGTCCTTCTTGAGGATGTTTCCGCTCGCGTCGCGGCGTTCAGGCTCGCCGAGAATGAGATCCTGCCCCGCGCCTTCGGCCACGACTATCACCGCGTGCGTCTTGCCCGCGGAGAACCGGTTGTCGAGGGCGGTGAGAAGTCCGTTCGGCCCTTCCAGGTCGAAAGCCATCTCCGGAACGAGGCAGAAGTTCACGACCGGGTTGGCGATGGAGGCGTACGCCGCAATGAAACCGGAGTCGCGGCCCATCAGCTTCACGAGCCCTATGCCCCCCGCCGTGCCCTTCGCCTCGACATGGGCGTTGCGGATCACGTTCGCGGCTTCCGCAACAGCCGTCTCGAAGCCGAAGGAGCGCCCGATGAACTGCAGGTCGTTGTCGATCGTCTTGGGTATCCCGACCACGGAAATCTTGAGGTTGCGCTTGATGCACTCCTCGGCCACGTCGCGCGCGCATCTCAACGATCCGTCGCCTCCTATGCAGAAAAGGACGTTTATGTTCATCCTGACAAGCGTGTCGACGATGACGTCCGTGGGCTGCTGGCCCCTGCTCGAGCCGAGAATCGTCCCGCCCAGTTCGTGGATCGTGTCGACCGTGTCGGGATCGAGCAGAATCGGCTGGTAGCCGAAATCCGGATTGAGGCCCGCGTAGCCGAAGCGTATGCCGAAGATGTTCTTGACGCCGTAGTCGTAGGAAAGTATCTCGACGAGTCCCTTGATCACGTTGTTGAGGCCCGGGCAGAGACCTCCCGCGGTGACGATCCCGACCCTTGTCCAACTCGGATCGTGGAAAATCTTCGGCAGCGGACCCGCCCGCTCGAACGTCGGGAGGTGGCCGAGTTTCTTCTCCATCTCCTTCATGTAGCTCTCCGCCTCGGAGACGAATATCCTCTCGCCCTCCTGAATGAACTCGTGATGGTGCACAGGCGAGGCGATTTTGCACTGGCCAAGCGTCTCCACCTCGCAGGAGTACTGGTCCTGATGGGCCGCGATTTTGTCCAAAGCAGACATTTTCCTGTTCCTTCCTCTCAAACTCGATGGCTATATTTTAGCATAACATGCCCCTTGCGCGCAAGCGCCGCGGCGATGCGTCAACCCCGAGGATGGAATCTCCGGTGCAGCTCGCCGAAGCGCGCGGCGTCCACATGGGTGTACACCTGGGTGGTCCCGATGTCCGCATGCCCCAGCATCTCCTGTATCGCCCGTATGTCAGCCCCGTGCTGAAGCATGTGGGAGGCGAAACAGTGCCTGAGCACGTGCGGGGATATCCGCTCCGGCGGTATGTCCGCCGCAAGAGCCCTCGCCTTGATGATCTTGAAAACGCCCTGCCGGGTGAACGGACGCCCCAGGCGCGTGAGGAACATGTGGCGCTCCGCCGCATTGCCGCGCGAGAAAACGTCCCTCGCGCTCGCGCAATACTCCGCAAGGGCCCTTCCTGCCGCGCCGCCGAGAGGGACGAGCCTCTCCTTGGAGCCCTTCCCGGTCACGCGCAGGAGTTCGCCGTCCGCCATGATGTCGTCGATCTCCATTCCGCAAGTCTCGCTCACGCGCAGTCCGCAGCCGTACATCACCTCCAGCATCGCCCTGTCGCGCAGATCCCTCGCATCCTTGCCGGAGACCATATCTATCATCCTGAAAGTCTCCTCCTCCGAGAGCACCCTCGGCAATGCAAGCCCCTTCTTCGGGGAATCGAGCAGCTCTGTCGGGTCGGTCTTGACCATCTTGCGCTCCTTGAGATGCCGGAACAGCATGCGGATGGCCGCGAGCCTCCTGGCTCTTGTCGCCGTCGCATACCCTTCTTCCCGTTCGCCTGCGATGTACGATGTGATGATCTCTGGAGTGACGTCCGAAGCGCCGTCGATCCCATGGACGGCGAGACAGCGTCCGAAATCGGCCAGATCGCGCCTGTAGGCGAGGCATGTGTTCTCCGCCATCTCGCGCTCGTACATGAGAGCGCCGATGAAGGATTCGACCTCCTCGCCGAACCTGCCCATCAGAGCCTCTCCAGGAAGTCTCCTATCAACGACGCCATCAGCGGTTTCGCGGCGGCGCCCGCCTCCATGACCTCCTTGTGGTCCAATGGACGCGGCGAGATGCCCGCGGCGAGATTGGAGATCAGCGAAAGGCCGGCAATCTTCATTCCGCAGGCGTTGGCGAACATGGCCTCCGGCACCGTGGACATGCCTACCGCGTCGATTCCCAGCGCCTTGTAGGCGCGTATCTCCGCCGGCGTCTCGTAGCACGGACCCGTCGCGAATGCGTAGACGCCGTCCATCGCCCTGATTCCGAGCCTGTTGGCGCCCGCGTGGAGAAGTTCGGCAAGATGCCTGCAATAGACTTCCGACATGTCCGGGAAGCGCGCCCCCCACTCTTCGCGGTGGGGTCCGATGAGCGGATTGCCTCCCGAAAGATTGACATGGTCGCGTATTATGACGAAGTCTCCGGGGCGCAGCGCCGGGTTTATTCCGCCCGCAGCGTTCGTAAGAAGCGCTTTCTGGCAGCCCATGCGCCTGGAAAGCTCCACGGGCATGACCGCCGGCTCCCACCCCGCCCCTTCGTACCAGTGGCGCCGTCCGCACCACGCCGCAATGCGCTTGTCTCCGCGACGGTACAGGATGAACTCGCCCTGATGCCCCTTCACCGTGGAAGCGCCCATTCCGGGTATGTCGGCGTAGGGAATGCGCACGACCATATCGTCCATCTCCAGAGCCTCGCCCCAGCCGCTTCCGAGAACGACAGCGACGTCGGGAGGCGTATCGAAGCAGGAATCCGGAAGATATTCGGCGGCCTTGTCGAAAATTTCGATGTTCATGTCAGTCAACCTTGAGTTTTGCGCGGCAGTCGAATTCCATGCCGCCGTATGGACAGTTCCTCGAGAGGCTCGCAAAGGAGGACAGGTCTATTTTGAAGGCGGACCCCGTCTCCACGACCGTCTTGGCGAGAGCCGGAACCTCTTTCCCGAAAACGCCGCGCGGCATCTTCCACCACGCCCTCGCCCATGCTTCCGGATTCATCCCCTCTTCCTCGACCATCACGCGCCATGTCACCGGCACCGCGGTCTCGAGTCCGATTATGCCGTTCGCGCTCTTGGCGAAGCCTGCGGACTTCGTGCGCGCGGGATGCGGGGCGTGGTCCGTCGCGAACATGAGGACGCCTTCCTTGACCGCCTTCCTGAGCTCCGCGCGGTCTTCCCTGGCGCCCAGAGGCGGCGCCATCTTGTAGGCCGCATCGTTCGAGGGGATGTCTTCGCAGGCGAAAAGCAGGTGGTGGGGCGTCGCCTCCGCCGATACCGGAAGCCCCTCCTTCTGCGCGGAACGCACAAGATCCACCCCTTCCGCGGTGGAGATGTGCTGGATGTGCAGGCGGCATCCCGTGACCCGGCAGATCGACAAGTCACGCCTTATCGCGGCCGTTTCGGTCTCTGCGGGAATGATCTTCAGCCCGAGGCGCCTTGCGAGAGGACAGTCCCTTATCACACCGCCCGAGAGCATCTTCGGATCCATCGCGTGATCGCATACGGCAAGGCCGAGGCGCGCCGAGCGGCCCATGGCCTCCTCCATGACACGGTCGTCCGCGACATAGCTGCCGTCGTCCGTGAAAAACGCCGCCCCCGCCTCCGCGAGAGACTCCAAGTCGGCCACTTCGGCGCCGAGTCGCCCCTTCGTTATGCAGGCGGACGGAAACAGTCGCACCGGCGAGCCCGACTCCTCCGTCCGCCTGCGCTGGTATGCGATGCGCTCCGCGGAATCGCAGGCGGGGGACGTGTTTGGCATCGTCACCACGGCCGCGAAGCCACCGCGCATTGCCGCGGCGAGTCCGCTCGCCGTTGTCTCGGCCTCCGGGACCCCGGGATCGCGGAAGTGGACGTGTATGTCGACGAAGCCCGGGAATTCGGCGGTCATTGCGCATCCCCCTTCCCGCCTGCGCCTTCCTCCTCGCGCATGCGCTTGAGCGTCTCGGCGAGGGCCGCCTCGTCCGGCTTCGCCGCCACTGCCTTCTCCATGAGAGATATCGCCTTCTCCCTGTCGCCCGGCCAACCGCGTTTTACGTACGAAACCGCGAGGTTGTTGAGGATGAACACGTTGCCGCCGTCCGACGCGAGAACCGTCTCAAGATGGCGCACCGCGGTCTTGTAGTCGCCCGAGAGATAGCAGTCCATGCCGAGCGCGAAATTCGCGTCGACGTCCGCCGGATCGGACGCTATCACGCCGAGCGCATAAGGCCTCGCAAGCGAGAAGTCCCTGCGCTTGAGCGCTATCCAAAGGCCCTCCCTGGGCGTCGGCACGAGATTGGCGGTCGGGAGAAGCTTGTCGAGCTCCCCTCCGCTCACGTGAAGGGACATGTTGCTCCGGTCGAGGGCCTGGGCGATCTCCATGTTGATGCGCACGGCCGCTCCTCCGCCCGGTTTCTTGCCCGCCTCGGTCCTGCGGACGTCGGCAAGCCTCGCAAGGCGCCAGAGCATCACGTCGTACCTGTCGCATGTCTCGGCGGACGCCCAGCTGAAGGCGCCGCGAACCGTCCCCGCAGACTCCGCCGCCGCGCGCGAAAGAGCCATAGCCTTGGCGTCAAGCGCGTCCGCCGCGCTCTCCATCTCCGGCGCTACGATCCTCGCGACCGTTCCGGACGTGCGGGCGGTTCCGTTCTCCGGCCTCTGCAGCGCCGGTTCCGCCATCCCGAGCTGCCAGCATGCGCTCTTCATCCGCTCTGGCTTTTCCGGAAGCCACGCCTTGAAGATGTCCGACCCTCCCTCCGCGAATATCGCCGCATCGCCCGGCGATGGAGCGATCGACTTGAGGCGTTGGCGCTCTTTTTCGGAAGGCGGACGTATCACCGAAACCGGTTCGGCGACCCCTCCCCTCGCGGAGATTGCGATCCTGAGGGCGTCGTCGAGGGCTCCGTCCGTGAAAAGAAGACGCGTCCCGGCGGACGATTCCGCCGTGAGTTCCGCAAACTCCTTCAGCCGCGCAAGAGCCGTCCGCTCGCCCATGTCGACCGATGCGGCGAGAGCGACGGCCGCAATGGCGCCTGCTACGGAGGAAAGCACCACCCTCAGCCATCCCAACGATTCGCCGGCCCTGCGCAGGCGGTGCCCCAGGCTTGACGCCACGAACGCTGCGACGGGCACGAACGCGGCGGTGAATATCCCGTTGCCGGAGAACGTCGTCTTGACGCCGGCCCATGCGTTCCTCGCGAGCGCCCCCCAGGTCGCAGCCGCCCTTATGTTGCCGTGCGCGTTCAGCCAGAGGGAAAATGCGACCCCCGCCGCGAACATAAGCGCCCCCGAATAGCGCTCGCGGCGATCGTCCCTGAAATCGAGCTCGGAGTCTCCGCTGCCCCATTCCTCGATAAGGCGGCGGCGCGTCACCGAGTCGGCTATCGCCATCGCGAAAGCGCCTATGCAGGCGACCGGATTCTCGCCGCAGACCATGCCCGCCAGAAGCCACGCCGCGGCGTACGGAACCACGTTCCTTCTGGCGCGCCCGCGCAGCCAGAAAAGGCACGCAAGCATGAAAAGCGAAAGATGCAGGAAATCGGGCGAAGGGAACTGACCCTGCCGCCACAGCGGAGGGAACAGCACCAGCGCCATCGCGGCGCACATGGGCACGAATCGCGTATGGAAGAAGACATCCTCCCCCGCGTCCTCCGGATGCCGCACCGACTGCCACACGCTGCGGAACGCCAGATAGGCGAGAGCGGCGAAGACGCCGAGCGAAAGCCTGCCGGCGATCGCCATTGCGGCGAGCGCCCTGCTCATCCCCAACATCGACACCAGGCGCCCCGCGGGGACGGACCACATCCCGGACACAAAATCGCCCGCGGGACGCAGTCCGGCGGCAGCGGCGATGGAAGACCAATGCGAAGGCCCCGGGAACGGATGTCCCCACAGAAACGCCCACAAGGCAACGCCAACCGCCAAAGCGGACGCAACCAATGCGTCGATTCCATCGAACGCCCGATCGTCTGAATCTTTCCCTTTCATAACACCGCATATTGTATCAAATGCGCACCGAGTTCACAAGCCTGACGTCGGTCTCCGTACGTGGATTGAAAAAGTAAACGTGGTTTTTTGGAACGTTTAGTTCTGCAGAGGGGGCAGATTCCTCAATGATTGAGTGGTGAGGTCGGATAATATCTCGTCAATAACATCCCCTAGGGGATGTCCCACGTTTAGTTCTGCAAATTCGCTATACTCTCCCTCTCGGCCCGAAGCTGGACACGGTGTCATGGCGGGATGGCCGGACAGACAAGGAGAACAAACATGGCCAGGCAAATGACCATAATGGAACGCAACGGGATTGAGGACGCCCTCAAGAGGGGATGGACGATTCCGCAGATAGCCGCCTACGTCGACAGGCCGCCGCAGACGGTCGCGAACGAGATCCGGACGCGACGGATCGACTCGAGCAAGGGGCTCAAGGAAACCAACTCCACATGCAGGTGGTACGGAGAATGCAAGCGCACGCACGTCTGCGACACGAACTGCGGCATGAACAAGTGGTGCAAGCACTGCCACCAGTGCTACCTTCAGTGCCGCGACTACGAGCCGCGCACCTGCGACAGGCTCGCAGCCCCTCCGTT
>JAILJX010000004.1 GCA_024694365.1 Kiritimatiellia bacterium | reverse complement strand
TCCAGTCGGCGATGGGGAGATGTATCGCTGTCTTGCTCATTGCTTTGTTCCTTCGTTTGTTTTGTGTCGGGTTAAAAGACCGGCGGGACTCAAGCGCTAAGATCGGCGAAAAGCCTCACAGCCATGAATCCCGTCGGAGAGCCGGTTTTCGGCTCCGTATATAGATAGTTCTTTTCGAAGCGATTTTTTCTACCTTTTTCGACCACATTTTTTTAATTCCCTCGCGCGCGCGCGATAAGGGCGCGGCCAAAAAAAGGGAGCAAGTACGAGGGAATTTGGGGAAATGTATGAGAGAGTGTGTTGTAAGTGTGATATTTGTGATGATATCCTGCTTTTATAATAACTTTTGTCTTCGCGCGGAGTTCCCAGAGTCCTTGGGAACTGTTGGGAATTTTTGGGAACTATGGCAAGAAAAAATGCGTCGGGGACGCTTTTCGGACATGAAAGTTCCCAAAGTTTGGGAACTATTGGGAATTGTTTGGGAATCGTTTTGGGAATTCAGAGAAGGCGGAATTGCAAAAAAACATCCACGCTGGGGCAATCTCAGATTCGACAAGAGTTTCTATTATCCGCCGGAAAGTGTCGGTGTCGGTATGCATCGATTTCAGCAGGCTGCTGTGCTTGCGAAGTCCATTGTCGCTTTCTTTGAGGAAGCTTATCGCCTTCATCCTTGGCTCGTCAAACTCGTTGTCATGAACGTATATGCTCACCTGGTATGGGCGACGTTTCGTCATGTGCTCGACGAGACTCCAGGGCCAATCGAGCGAAGCTTTCGCTATCTGCGGGGCCGTCGGATTTTCGCTTGTCGCGCAGAGAAGCGCAAGTCGCGAAGGCTTTTTCCTCGGTACGCGACAAAAGAGGCGCACGGGAATGCAGGAGCCCGCGCCGGAACTTCCGTTTCTTTTGCAGTACGGACAATTTGCGGAAAGAGTGCTTGCATCGGCGTTGGCGGATCTTGGGAGAAGTGCTGAAGAGTGGCCTGAAAACAAGCCGGGCGCGAGCTTTTCAAACATGGTGCCGGCCTGCGGGAAAGGATAAGTCTCCCCCTGGCGGGGGAAAATTTTTTCATTTTCCCCCTTGCGGGGGAAGCAAAATTATGATATCATTCAAATCGTCTGAAGGCGGAGAGACGGGAGTCTCCGCGCATTTCGGGCGAACATTAGGAGGAATGCAAATGAAAAAACTGATGATTGCGATGGGAATGGCCACCTCGATGGCTCTCTGCGCGAGCGCAGCGGCGACGTACACGACGCTGAATACGGGCACCGGATTCGAGGGCCTCACGGTCGGGAATAACCTGAATACTCAGCTGGACGATTCTGGCACTAGTTCGGGCTCGTTGTATTGGTATTCCTCCGCAGCGGTCGACGGCGCGGTCGACAGCTTGATCGCGCAGGATGCTGAGGACGCGCAGAATGCGACGAAGTATCTCTCCGTTGACGAGAGCGAGCCGCTCTACCGCAATGCCGAAGTTGATGCGCAGGGGGCGGTCGTTGCGCAGAATCTTACTGTGAGCAATGTCTACTTCCAGGCCGACGTCCAGTTCACAGCTTCGGATGCCGAGAGTAGTTCGGCTGGAAGTCTTGTGACCGATGGCGACAAGATTCTCGTCTGGCTCCGGGGAACTGAGGGCGGCGAAACCAACCTTATTATTACGGCGGCAGAGGCATTGGGCAACACAACCCAAACCGATTATGTCGTTACCGGAATTGACGCAATTGATACAACGGTCTGGTACACGCTTTGCATCGAGGCGACGACTGCGGAAGCCGGTGGAACGACAGTTGCTGCGTTTACAGTCAAACTCTGCGAGAAGGGTGGAACGCTCACGGCATTGACCGCTACGGCTGACGAGGGGGCTACGACTACCTCAACATTCTATAGCCTTGTTGATTCCGGAACGGCGGCCGCCACCATCACCTGCGCAGGCTTCAAGGGCACGGGCGCGATCGACAATCTCGATTTCGGCACATTCGCTGAAGAGGTCGTAAACTATTATGAAGTAAACGGCACGGGATACGCGACATTCGCTGACGCTCTCGCCGCTGCCACAACGGCTGGCAATGCCACGATCTCTCTCCTCCAGAACGTGACGCTTACGCCTGGCACTCAGGCCGAGGGTCTTCAAATTGATGAAGGCGATGTCACTCTTGACCTTGCGGGTAAAGTGATAACATCTGACGGTATGACGATTGCCATTTACGGCGGCTCGCTCACGATCACCAACAGCACAGAGACTGTTGGCAGCGTCGAGACGACAGACGCCGATGAGCTCGCATGCTCTATTTATAACGAGGCAACTCTTGTCATCAAGGGCGGCAAGTACCTCGGTGAGGTTTACACGGACGAAACGGCGGGCGGAACCATGGCGGTCTATGACGCTGACGGCAATGCGGCCTCGCTCCAGCTCGATGCAAGCGGCTATTATGTAATCACCTCTGGCGAGGTAACAACATATGGCATTACGATTACGACCCCCACCAATGGAACGGTCTCCACGTCGCCTGCGACCACAGCTGCTGAAGGTGCCACGGTTACCATCACGGCGATCCCTGATACAGGCTATGCGGTTGAAACTATCACGGTGACCGCAGCCGATGAATCGCCTGTCGAAGTCACTAATGGCGCCTTCACAATGCCCGCACAGGAGGTCACGGTCGCTGTCACGTTTGCTCCCAGTACGGTTCAAGTAGATGTTCCGACGGCTGTTACCGATCTTGTCTATGACGGCACGGTCAAGACGGGCGTCGTGAGTAATGCAGGCTACACTCTCTCGGGTACCTGGGAAGCGACAGATGCCGGCAACTACACTGCGACGGCGACGCTCAATACGGGCTATGTCTGGTCTGACAGCTCGACCGATGCTAAGGAGATCGCCTGGACGATTGCGAAGGCGACGGCTACTGTGGAGCTTTCGCTCAGCGTCACCTCGGCGACGTACGACTCCGCCAAGACGACCCCTGGTGAGTATGCCACTCCGACGGTCACGGCACAGGGTCTCACGGAAGGCACTGATTACTCGGGCGCGTGGGATAAGACGGAAGTGACCAGCGAGGGCGGCACGTTCACCTACACGGTCTCGCCGGTGGATGACAGCAACTATACCTTCACGTCGGTCTCGGCTACGCTGACGATCACCACTGGTGGTGGCTCGAGCTATCCGAGCTACATCGACACGACCGATACAGCCCTCAAGGCCAAGTATGATGCTTGGGCGCAGGCGCAGGGCGTGACGGATGGCGAGGACTATAAGGATGCGTTCTTGCTGAACTGCGCAACGGATGCTGAGACGGTCGCTGCGGCGAAGGCGGCATTCAAGTTTACCTCGATCACGATCGATTCGACCGGCAAGGTGACGACTGCCACCACCACAGGCTATGGCGACAGCACCTACAATGGCACGGTTACTGTGAAGCAGTACTCCGATCCTGCCTGCACGACAGAGAGTGAGACTGGCACCTTCTTCAAGGCGATTCTGAGCCTGTAAGACGGCGACTCGCTAAGCGACTGGAAGACCCGCGGCAACGCGGGTCTTCTTGTTTTTAGGGTCGATTAGGGTCGATTAGAGTCGGGAAGGGTCGAGCTGTGGGCAGTTAGGGTCGAGCGAGCTAGGTCTGAGAAGCGCACGGGTAGGTTCTGAAAGGCGCACGGCACTCCCAGCTTGAGGAGGACCTTACCCTACCGAGAGGACTTGCCGGCGCACCCAATGAAGACGCGTTTTTGCACCCAATGGATGCATAGCCGTGCATTCAATGGACAGGCTCTTGCGCATTAATGCACTTTGCCGCCTTCACCCAATGCATCAAGGCAAATCCACGAATGGACTTCTGCAAGTCCTCCCAATGCACCGACCCCCCTGCCAAGTCAATGCAACTTAGCGGCTTTGCTGGGAACTTGGTCCGCGGTTGCCAGGAATTTCGACCCTGCCGCTTGATCATCTGGAGAAGATGGCGATAGAGCAAGCGGATAATGCATGTAAAAGAAGTGTTTGGGTATTGAGAGAGATAGGGTCTTTTAGGGTCGGTTAGGGTCGGTTAGGGTCGAGTAGAGTCGCGTAGAGACTGGTAGGGTCGAGTAGGGTCTGTTAGGGTCGTGTAAGGTCGAGTAGAGTCGGATAGGGTCGAGAAGGATTGCGTAGAGTTTTAGGTTTGAAAGCGATGAGACCTTCACGATGTTAACTGGCGCTATGCGACGCCAATGACCCTAACCGACCTTACAGGACCCTAAATACCCTAACTGACCCTAACCGACCCTATTGCCATGACCTACTTGTCGACACCATCCTGTCTTACTGAAAATGACAATTTTGCAATCATGAAAATTTTCGCCCCCATCACGCGTCAGTTGTGGTATAATGCAAATGATTGGCTATGGGTGGAGTGTCTCTGCGAAAAATTCGTTGCGGCGCCTGCTTGTTGTCTGTCATGTAGATAACTTGATAACAACCCAATAGATAAAGGGTAGAAAACAGTTTGATAAGAAGGAGGCGAGAGTGAAAGCGAGGCTCTTGAGTCGCTTGCTCGCGCGCGTCTGGGGGGACGCGCGAGGCTCTCTCCCTGCGCGCAAGGCGCAAGGGAGTGCCGGTGGCATTGTACCCTTTACCTGTGCGTTGACACTGTCCGCCGCGCTCGCATCCTCCAGTGCGATCGCCGACGAGACGTATACCGAAATTTCCGACACCGAGTCCGCCATGCTCTACGGCGCCACTGGCGGTGACGAAATCCGCAAGATAGATAATGCGGACGGCTATACTTACGATATTGTCCATATCTTCACCAACACCGAGGCGACAGCAACATTCTCACTTTCAGATTCTACTCACATAGTCACCAATACGCTCCAATTCCTGGCGGTCGGTGGTGGTGGTGGCGGTGGACGTAACTGCGGCGGCGGCGGCGGCGCAGGCGGTCTTATCTACCAAAACGGCCTTACCCTCTCCGCAGGCAGCGGCTCGATTACCGTTGGCGCTGGCGGCGCAGCTTCCGCCTATGGGGTCAAGGATACGGGTACGAATGGCGATGATTCTGTGCTAGTCATAAATGGCACCACCTACACGGCAGTTGGCGGCGGCGGCGGCGGTTGCTGGAATGGTGTCAATGGTTTAGATGGAGGCTCTGGCGGCGGCGGCGGCGGCAAAAACGGCCAACCCGGTGAAGCTGGCTCCAGCACTCAGGCGGCAACGGGCTATGGCGTTGGCTATGCGGGCGGCGCTGGGCATACTAACCACAATGTCGGCGGCGGCGGCGGTGGCGCTGGCGGCGCGGGTCAGGTAGGTAACGATCTCGGCGGTGCTGGCGGCGAGGGCCTTCAGTATGGCATTACGGGTGTCGACCAGTACTATGCCGGCGGTGGCGGCGGCGGCGGCGTGACAACCCACAACGGCGGCGCAGGCGGCAGTGGCGTAGGCGGCGGCAATGCAACATCCAATACCGATGCGTCTGATGGCGTGGCGGGCACCGGTTCTGGCGGCGGCGGCGGCGTAGGCGGCGGCAGTACCAAAAATGGCGGTGCGGGCGGCAGCGGCATCGTTGTAATCCGCTATACGGTCGACTCTCGCGATTATACCGACTTCAACGGCCATACGATAATCACTAAGGGTGCGAAGATAAATTGGATAAACAACGAGCTTGTTCTTAAATATACTGATATATCTACTGCCGGAACATTGACGCTCCCCGCCTATATGAAGGCGTGGGTTCTTGCCATCGGCGGCGGCGGCGCAGGCGCGAATCCGGGAAACTCGGGCGCGCGTGCCGGCGGCGCAGGCGGCGGCGGAGCGGGTGCGTTTGTGGAAAATGAAGCTTTTACGCTACAAAACGGCACTTATGCGATTAATGTTGGAGCAGGTGGCTCCGGCGGTTCGGCCACGACTGCCTCAAATGGCATTGATGGCGGGGATTCGACTTTGGTTCTCAGCGGAACAACTCTTATATCGGCTGAGGGCGGCGGCGGCGGAGGCATAGCAGGGGCGGGCAATGCTGGAGGCTCCGGCGGTGGCGGTTCCAAGGCTGCAGGCGGTGCTGCAAGCAATACAAACTATGGCAATGCCGGCGGCACGGGCGGCGATAACCAGGCAGGCGGCGGCGGCGGCGGTGCAGGCGGAGTCGGTTCACCTACAGCCGGCACTGGCAAGGGCGGCGCAGGTGGTGCGGGCAAGGCTAGCTATATTGAAGATGAGAACGGTCTTTACTATGCTGCTGGCGGCGGCGGCGGTTCGCGCGCCGGTACTGGCGGCGCAGGCGGCCTTGGCGGGACTCAGACGCTTGGCGGAGCTGGTGGCGACTCGACATCCGCAGGCGGCAGCGGCGTCAACGGCACGGGCTCCGGCGGCGGCGGCGGCTCTCTCAACAGGCTCGGCGGCGCTGGTGGTGATGGCGTCGTCATAATCCGCATAGTCTGCGAGATGCCCGAAAAGCCGGATCCTTTGACATATGAGCAGCCCTACGATGGCGTGGAGCATGTCGCCATAGCTGAACATCAGGGGTATACGATTACGGACAACTCGTCGAGCACTGCCGTTACGGGCGACGCTATTGTCAAGAATGTGGGCGAATATTCGTTTACAGCTTCACTTAATGACGGTTATTGCTGGTCCGACGGCACTACGGGCGATATAACCGTAACTTGGAAGATAACTAAGCCGAGCCTCGTGGTCGATTCCTTCACTCAGAAGGGCTGGCTTGAGGGTGAAGACCCCGAAAAGCCCGACCTCGTGGTCCTCGCCGGTGAAGGCGGGAGGGTCGTCACGCTCGACGACGATAAGGTTACATATACTTATTCCTCTTCTTCGAACGGGACATATATAGCAACCGCTCCTACGACGACTGGTGTTTGGTACGTCAAGGCGACTATCGAAGGAACGGACGACTTCGCCGCGCCGGCAACTGAGCCCATAGCAAGCTTCAGGGTATGGAACGTGCTCGGCTACACGACAACGATAACCGCAAGCGGACTCGGGACGACATACACCGACTATTCTCTGCTTGTCAAGGTAAGCAACGGAACGCCCGAGAACTTCAGCTACGAAGCGACGGCTCCAGACGGTTCGGATATCCGCTTCATCGATGCGGACGGTTATTCGCTTCCGTATGTCATCGAGACGTGGAACACTTCCGGCACTTCGAGCATCTGGGTGAAAATCCCGGAATACGCAAACGGAACGGAAATCACAATGGCGTGGGGAGCCGTATACAGCCGCCTCTACGACGTACCGGACGAGGAAGTCACGACAGGCACGGACCAGTACGGCACGAGCACCATCGCCGCCGCAGAGGAGATCACCGACGGCGTTCTCGCCAATTTCTGGATAACCGAGCCCGATACGTCGACGACTTCATGGGCCGCCGGCGAAAAGCCCGATCTTTATGCGGGCGATGCGATGTTCGGCGACGCTCCGTATTTCGTCATCACCTCCACTTCTTCGGGAGAGGTATGGACAAACGACTATCCCGCGGTGGCGGGTGCATATAGGCTAACCTATCGCGTGGACGGATGGACATCTTCCGGCACGTGGGGAGAGTGGGGATGGAAAGAGCTTGTCGCAGGCCCGATAGACATCACCCTTACGGCGCACAGCCCGAGATACGATCTTTCCGGAACGGCGGGGAGCGCCACGCGCGCTGGCCGAGTCCTGCTGGCGAACGACGACACCAATGACAAGGCCTCTATAACCGGCCAGAATTACGGCAATACCGATGAAAGCAACGATGTCTATTGGTCGCATGACGAGACGGAGACGATGTCTAAAACGGCAATGTATCCAAATCTCAAAATAGCTACGGCGCACACTTTGATGGCATCAAATGCTGTAGATGAGCTGTGCGCGAATACTGCAATTTGGACATTGAAAGACGTTTGTTTGGGGAGCATATACAGTGCGTCCGCAACGACGAGTCAGCAGGGTGACAGAAATCTTCTTCCCTACTCGTCAACATCCGCAACGGCCGATTCGGACGCATCGTACATTGTCATGCGCAATTCGACAAACTCCGTCATTCAGTCGGCTTGCTATACGAACGGAATTGGAACAATCTATTTTGATGCTGTCAACGGCTCTTTGAAGGATGCCGGAACGGGTTACAATGTCGTAGTCGAGATTGTGAAAGGTGTTACGGCAGACGGCGAAATCGCTGAGGATGATTGGGAAGCTGTAGATGTGAACCCGATTCTGATTTCCGGCTCCAGCCGTGTCAAGAAAGCGTCAACCTCCGAGCTGGCGCTTGATGTGGCGACCGGCGGATATTCGAAGGACAGCTTCTACAGGGTGGTAGTGCCGCTCAACATATACGAGCCGGTCCGTTTCCGTATTCGCCGAACCACGACAACGGCAGAGAGCAGTTATGCCACAGACGAAGGCGGCTTCATCCTTCTCGACAATATCATCGCCTCCTATCCTCCCATGAGGGCGGATCTGTCCACCTATGGCATATACGACTCCTCCAAGGGCGGCAAGCAGACGCTCGGCTGGGAGAACGCGTGGACGGTTCCGTTCCCCCATCCCGGCGCGGAGGTTTCGCCGCGGGCCAAGGCGACGTTCACCGTCACGCCGGCCGACACGAATGCGGACGTCTCGGCGTTCATCACAGGCGCCAATATCCATTACCGCTGGCGCTACATCGACCAGGAGGTCACGGAGTGGCGCACTGCTGCGCTCAATCCTTCGTCCCTTGCGGCAGACGACGTTCTCCTGCCCTCCGGCGAAACGCTGAATCTCTCGAACGGATCCGGCGAGGATCTTCCCGGCGATATCGAGTTCTGGTATGACATAGTCCTGAATGCGCCCTACTATCTCTATGTCGACTATGCGGGGCTCTCCGACTTCAAGATGAGTTCGTTCCACAGCGAGGAGATAGCGGCGGTGACGAACCATGCGGACGGCGTTTCGTTTGCTGGTCCTGCGGACGGCACTTCATACGGCTTCATACGCCTTCGCGAAGGGGAGAGCGACTGGGAGGCTTTCGACATAGAGTACGTCTCGGGCGACGCCGATTTCTCGGACGAGGAGAATCCCCCCTCTGTGTCGACCGTGGAGATGGAGCTTGTCGGCGACCACATCTGGCGCGGATACCTGCAGACGCTCGACGCGATCGACGCGGGGCTCAAGTTCCGCATAAAGGGCAGCAATCTGCAGACCGCGGGCGAGACCGAATGGACGACGAACACGGCGTATTTCGCCCAGTCCACCGATATAGATGACATGCCTTCGAGCGGAACGCTCTCGACCGTCTCCGCGGACGTGTGGACGGCCGTTCCCGTAGATGCGGCGACAGGCTACCTTATGTTCCAGATGGACGACTCGACGCATTCCCTCACCGTCGTGCACGCAGACTACCAGAACTTCAACGCGTGGAACGACGCAAACAAGGCGAGCGAGATATTCGTCGGTACATCCACCGAAGACGAAGGCAAGTCAGGCACCTCGGCCAGGGCGATAGAGATGTCCGAGACGTTCGACACCTGGAGCGACATGCCGACCTCCAACGATCACTGGGAAGAAAGCTTCACCTCCTCCGGATCGCTCGAGTACGATGACTACACCACTTTCGCATCGTCCGGCACGCCGAACGGATGGACGGCGGGCCAGAGCATGTTCGTCTACTCCAACTACAAGGACGGCCGCTACGGAGACTCGGTGAACGGTCTCTCCGCGCCTGACCGCGCCCTGCAGATGGAAGGCTGCGGAAAGGGATACCTGCAGTTCGTCGATGGCGCGGAATCTCCGCGCGGCCTCGAGAAGCTTAGCTTCAAGGCGAGGCTCGGCCAGTTCATCAATTTCCAGGACTTCTGCTACTACGACGCCGAGGCGAAGTCGTCGATGACGAACTACACGTTCACGGCGCGCACCACGTTCGACGTGAACAAGTGGGAGAACTTCCGAGGGAACGCGTCGCTCTCGCTTATTGCATACTACCGTCCCGGAAAGGGATGCTACGAGTTCCGCATGGAGCAGGTTTACGCGTCCTGGAACGGAAGCAAGGCGTCGGTCAACGCGCGCGGCCAAAGATTCTCGCTTTACCGCTGGACTTACGACAGGTCGACCGGTCGCATGAACTGCACGCTTCTGGGCTCAAGGGACAATCTCAACAATTTCAACCGCGATCTTCCGCTCACGTCGTCGACCACGGGGACATACACGCCGATGTTCCTCTCGGTCTCCAACGTGGTATCGAGCACCGGGACGGAGGTCTGCATCATGGCGGGCATCAAGCCTGGAGGCATGGCGCAGTCGGCCACGCTCTCCAGCATGGACGGCAGCTGGGACTGCATCTGCTACCGCGATACGACAGGTTCGCTTACGTCCGGAACGTACGGAGTTCTCTCCGCGAACTGCGAGGGCCGGTTCGTCAAGCCTTACCAGCTCGCCTCCGCCGTGCCGTTCTACACGGATTTCACAAGGACGGACTCCCTCGACCAGTACAAGGGCGCGAACCTCAAGTTCAACACGACATCGCCGCACGAGTGCAAAGACGATATCGCCAACGATCTGTGGTATGTGACGCCGGGGCGCATGGACGTCGATACATCATCATCGACCTGGGGCCTCAAGTATTTGAAGCCCTCGCAGACGATTGACGTCTACACCGCCCCCTCGGGCAAGACGGACTGGACGCTTCTCAAGTCGTTCTCCACCGACAGCTTCGGAACGTCGACCTCGCTCTCGCACTCCTTCTACACGACGAGCGACTGCTCCATCAAGATCGCTGCGGGCGGCGACGCGTACGACCTTCGCACCGACGTGATCATCGACGACGTCGAGCTTACCCAGTGGCGGGGCAACGATTGGGACGATGCGGACGAAATGGAGGCGCTGATCCCGAACTGGACTGACGAGTCGATCTACGACGCCCACACCAATTTCATATTCACCTCGTGCTGGATAAAGAACAAGACGCTTCTCATGAGCGCCAAGCGCACAGAGTCCGGAACGCCGTGCTCGATCCGCTCGCCGCTCTTCGACGGCAGCTACGATCGCGGAATAGGCCTTGGCATGATATCGTTCTCGTACGCCAACGCCCAGCAGAACGTCAACCTTCTCGTGCAGGTCGCGACGAACGTCGACTACACGACGATCAACAACTACAACGTGCTAAGCGATTCGCAGTGGACGACCGTCACCAACTTCAGCTTCTCCGGGCTTTCGTCGACGGAGCTCGCAAGCGGCACCAGGAGCTGCTACATAGGCCTTCACGGCGTCAAGGGAGCGATGAGGATTCTCATGGACCCGACTCTCGTCAACAACGTCACCAACGTGACCGACACGTCGAAGTTCGGCGAGATCTACATCACCGACGTCTACTGCCGCGACGAGCCCTCGCTCGACGCCACGAGCTGGTGGGGCTGGAACCTGAGGACGCTCGGCATAGACGTTTCCGGCGCCGACAGCGAGAACAGGATGTTCCTGCCCGACTATACGACTGTCTCTTCGAAGCTGGGCCTCTCGCTCGGTCTCAACAATTCGACAACCGAGAATATCGTCTCGACCGACGCCGACACCTACAAGCAGCATCTGCCGTTCGTCCAGACGCCTACGTTCTCGAGCGACATCGTGGGCGAGGTCACGTTCAAGGCGAGGAAGTACGACACCGACGACAGCCAGCCTGCCCAGGTGACGCTCTACGGCTCGACGACGGGAGGGGAGAACTCGACCTGGACGAAACTCGCGTACTTCGTCATATCCAACGCCACCTACGCCACGTACACTTACAAGACGGAGCCCGGCGAGAACTACTGCGCGTTCCGTCTGGGCGTGACGGGCGTCGCCGGAGTGACAGGAACCGACATGCCGAGCGGCTCTCCCGAGGGATACGACACGCCCGTGAGAGTCATGATAGACGAGGTCCTCGTAAGCGAAGCGGTGCGTGCGCGCGTCGCGTTCAGGAACGTGGGCGCGTTCCGCAGCGATCTAGACGGCACGAAGACTGTGGACGGCGTGCCCTCCGAGGATCAGCAGCCGCTCTGCAACGAAAGCTGGGGCGTGCAGTGCGAAGTCTATGCGGCGCAGCTGCCGGACGAAATCGACTTCGACCGCAATCCCGTCGTCAAGCTGCACTGGTTCGTCGGCCAGGCGCCGTGGGGCTACGAGAACTGGAAGACGAACGCGAACGCGAAGAGCGCGATCCTTGCACGCGCGACGGAGACGAATCTCGTCTACCGCTCGAGCTACGTGACCGCGCCCGACGCGATAATGGATCCGCAGTCCACGCCCGGGCAGGTGGTGCAGTACATGCTCGAGGTCACCTACTATCAGATAGGCTCCGACAAGGAGCTCACGGCATACCTCTCGGATGAAGACTGGACGAACCCCGAGTGGTACAATCCCGTGGACCACAACGCGGACGACGCTGAAGGGTACTTCTCGGCTTACACGATTCTCGACACCGTCGCCCCGCACTGGTCGTGGATAAACGAGGTCAACATATACGGCCTCTACGACAAGAACTACAGCAACAGCGACAAGAACTTCCAGTATGTCGAAGTCGCCGTTCCTGCCGAAGCGGACATAACGGGATGGAAAGTCCAGCTTCTCGAGGCGCAGACCGGCACAACGACGATCTACACCAACACGCTGGGAACGTTCGGCTCGGGCAATCTCGCCGGAATGAAGGCCGGGAACATCGGCATGGCGTCGAACATGGTCTTCCGCGTGCTCGGCAACAGGGCGGCACTTTCCAGCGGCAGGCTCAAGCTGGACGACGGCACGATAGACGCAGTGTGGAACGTCGACTATCCGACGACGACGTTCACAGGGGTCGGCGAAATATACGCCATCGCGCCGATCGGCCTGAGGCTTGTGCGCGCGAGCGGCGTCGTCGAGCATGAGATAGTCGCTCTCGGCACGAACTTCTGGGACGGTGCGGAGATCGACGAATACTACAGGGCCGCATACCACCCGTCCAACACGGTGAACTTCCTCAACGCCAACATGCCGAAGTCGGGCTTCTTCTACATCGGCGACGATGACGCCGGAGAAGGCGTCTCGCAGAGCGTCCTTTCGGGCCGCGGCGCGACGAGCAACGTCTGGAACAAGGCGGTTGTGTGCACTCCCGGCCGTATCAACGAGGGGCAGGACATCGACCCCGACCATCCCACGCCCAACGGCGAAAGCCTGCTCATCTACGCCAATCTCGACCTCTCGGGCGGCAACATATACCAGACGCTCGGCGAGTTCAAGGACACGAACACGAGCCAGATACTCGTCTTCAGGAAAGGCAGCGACCGCGGAACGAACATCACATACCGCGTGGACAAGTGGTATGCGCTGGAGTCCGTCACGACCAACGGCGTGGAGGCCGTCATCGAGGCTGTCGACGGCGAGACGAGAACGTGGACCGTCAACGTTGCGAAGGGGGCGTCCAACAACGTGACCGTCGTCGCGAGGGCCGGCGTAGACCCCAACCTCGTCTCCCTCGGCGTCACGGAAGACAACGCATACCGCGACGCTATACTGGACTGGCTCACGAAGCACAAGGACATGTACGGCAACGACTGGTACGACCCCGACGCCGAGGAGGTTCAGCTCGCCAAGTTCATCGCGCTGAACAACAACATAATCACCAACATGACCCTTACCGAGATGTACTGGCTCGACATGGACCCGACAATGGGCAATCTGGCGCTAAAGGCCGGCATGATCGAGGCTCCTCAGACGGCTATCGTCGAAGGGTACATGGGCAGCGGCGCGGTGACGAACGTGAGGATGGGCGTGTTCATGGCCATCACCAACCTTGTCGAAGACGCGACCCACGAGCTGTACGGCAGGAACTGGTCGCCGTACGTAATCCGCGGCATGGAGCCCGGATCGTCGTCCTGGACGTACGTTCCCAACTCCGACGCGGAATGGACGAACGCCACGTTCAAGATAAACGGCATACTCGCCAACGGGAAGACGAGCGAGGCGAACGAACGCAACTGGATCGGCCAGAGGTGGTTCGTCTTCACTGAAGACTCGTTCGACGACGACCATATCACCAGAATCGAAGTTCTCGACCCGTACAGCTCCGACAACTATATCGGGGTCGAGGCCGGATGGTACAAATGGGTGCAGGAGAACGGAACGGCGCCGGTCTTCTACCGCTGGGCGATCGACACGAAGCTGAAACCGTTCACCGTCGAGCTTTTGAAAAAGGAGAATTACTATGAGTAGGCCATGGTTTCCGGGACCGGGATTGGCGGCGGCGGCATTCCTTGCCGCGGTCGTGTCCCTCTGCGGATGCGACAGGGACAACCGGGATAAAGCGGCCGACGAGCCTTCGGCGCCTGAGGCGGAAAAGCAGGTCGCGCCCGAGGAGGCGGAAACGCCGGTCGCGCCCGAAGTGGCGGAAACGCCGGTCGCGCCCGAAGTGGCGGAAACGCCGGTCGCGCCCGAAGTGGCGGAAACGCCCGCTCCAGCGCCGAAAGCCATGCCGGGCGCCTCGACCGTCAAGGAGCGCATGCACGATCCGGAGTATCTTGAGAAGCTCAACCAGCGCGCCGACGGGCAGATTCCGCTTATGAAGGCGATAGCGCAGGCCCGTCAGCGAGTCGAGGCCGCGAAGGCCGCCAATCCGCAGGACCCTGTAGAGCTTGCGGCGGCCGAAGGAGCCTTGAGAACGGCATTGGAGAATTTCGCCGCCTACCAGAAGGTTTCACAGGAGATGGTCGCCCGCCAGATGCGGACGCCCTACGGACCCGACGGCAAGCCTTTGAACAACGAACTTAACGAGCAGAACAAGGGGAACTAAACATGAAGATGCACAAATTCCTGAAGACCATGGCGCTCGCAGCCGGACTTGGCGCGAGTTCGATCGCGACCGCGGGCGACATATACGAGATACGTCCCTGCGACCAGGACGGCAACACCACCGCCGCGTGGGCGAGCGCCGATTCGCCCTTGACATCCGGCGAGACGGTGTACTTCAACGTGCGTCTCATACGGCGCACGGTGACGGGAACGCCGTGGAAGCTCAAGCATGTCGGCGCGTCGGACGAGACTCTCGACGACCTTGACGAGGCAAGCCGTCTCAAGATAGGAATCTTCGTCTCGGGCCAGCTCAGGTACGCGACGCTCGTCACGGCGACGCCGGACTCGACTACCGGCTTCACCGATCTCGTCTTCAAGTACCAGACTCGCGTCGGCGACTTCGCGATGCCGATAGTCCTCGCGACCGGCACGGCGACCGCTCCTTCGCCGGCAAGCTCGTCCGACGGCTCGATTGCCTATCTGCTCGGCAACACGGCCAAATGGGACATCCAGAACGACGACGGCAACTCCGCGAACTTCACGTTCTGGAGCCAGGCCTGGCCTCAGACGCCTCCTGAGACCGACGGACTCCGCGTGCAGGACTTCTCCCTCGCCCAGGCGGGCCTCTACGTAAAGACGGTCGATTTCGACTCCAGCAGGGTTTCGGACACGATATGGCGCCAGGTGCATCAGAACTCCTCCATCACTGTGGGCGGCACCCCTTCGCTCGCGGTCACGGGAGCTTCCGAAGACGCCATCACTCTCCATGTCTGGTCTCTCGACGAGAACGCCGTCAAGATCAAGGGCGGCACGACGCGCACCATCACGACCGGCTACGACACCTCCGGCAACCCCGTGACCCAGGACGTCGTCATGGGCGATGTCGTCATCGCCGGCGGCGCGACTTCCGCAGATTTTGCGATCGAAGGCGTAACCGAGGGCGAGACGTGCAACCTCGTTCTCAGCCCCTACACCGATTTCCACTACACCAACGGATCGAACGAGAGAATAGTGGACTATGTCACGGCGCAGGTGGAGTGCATCGAGCCGATGCCCCCGACAGCCATCGTCGAGTTCGACCGCAACATCGCCTATGCCGACACGAACTATACGACTTATGCCGCGGTGATGAGCGTCTCGCTCTCCGAAGCGTGCACCGAAGACGTCACGGTCACGCTCACCCCGAGCTTCGCCGATGGCGACACCTCGATCGAATGGAGCGACTACGTCCGCTTCTCCCAAACCGAAGATTCCGTAGCTTCCGTCGCCGTTCTCGGAACCGACATCCCGACGGTGACCTTCGCTGCGGGCGAGACGGGGCCGGTGACATTCTATGTGTACGCGCTCAGGTCCGACGCGCACACGACCGGAACATCCAGCATCATCGTCACGCCAACCGCCAGCTCGACCCAGATCACCGATACTACCGCCGACGCGCTCGACGTGCAGTCGGTCGTTCCTGTGATCACCACTCCGGCCGAAGGCTCGACGATCTCCGGCATATGCGGCGATGCGCTCGATTTCCAGGTCGCGGTCGAAGACTCCTACGCGAACGTCACGGACACTGCGACAGGCTACCAGATCTGGATCAAGTACCGCGCGAGCGACAAGTTCGTCCAGCTCGACGGCGTCTATTCCGTGGGCGAGAACAACTACCTCTACAAACTGACCGACGACGGAGCCGGCGGCTACAACACGTCCACCGAACTGCCGCAGATCACCTATCCCGCCTCGGGCGACGCTCTCGCGAGCCAGGTGTATGTCGTCAATCCCGTGAACGGCAGGAAGAGCGCCGTCGTGAACTTCACGGGCGACATCAGCGAGGCGAGAACCTCGGAAGTCGTCGAGACGAGCGGCACCGACGTCTTCTACGAAGGCGAGCAGGCGCAGTTCCAGATTTCCATCTCCGAGGCGAACGACACGGGCAATACGATCTACGCCTTCCTCAAGGCGAGCGACAACGTCACCGCGAGCATGCTCAGCGGAACGCCCCTCTATGTCATCTGCGACGACACCGACCTCACGAAGACCAAGGGTCTGGCGATAAACAAGTACCAGTCGGCGACGACCGCATCCAAAATCAAGTTCCTCGACGGCCTCAGCGAAGACTCGGGCGGACTCTCGATCACGTTCGAGGTTTTGCTCTGCTCGAGCCAGACGTATGACGAGAGCAAGAAGCTCACCGGCTACGATTCAAACTATCTCAATGTCACCGTCTTCAACAAGGAGCCTACCATCACCCGCATCGAGATGGGCGGATTCGAATCCGAGAACGACGGCTACACCTTCCCCAACAAGGTTCCGAAGGGGATGACCCAGACATTCACCGGAATCGTCAACGACGCCGGCAAGTACGACAAGACCACGACCGAGACCGACGAACTCTTCGAGTGCAAGTGGACCGCCACGCTTTCCGGCGTCGGCGCCGTCAAGACCGAGACGATCAAGGGCAACCCCGACGACAATCCCTTCTCCTACGACTTCCCGCGCTCGGGCGCATGGACGGTCAAGCTGCAGGTCAAGGACAAGGACATGGACGACTGGTCCGCTACGACCTATTCCGTGAACATCAACGTTCTCGACAACCCGACGATCGAGGTTACCGTTCCCGATGCAGTCGCGGAGAACGACCTCACGCAGCCCGTCACGCTGCAGGCCAGCTACTGGGACACTATGTACACCGGCACGTTGCGGGTCAAGGTGACCGTCAGCGAATTCAGCCCCGGCAGGAACAACCCCGGAACCCTCAAGCTCGACCAGACCAAAGTCGACGCCGGCGACGAGAACGTATACTATGTCGACATATCCGACGCGCTTCCCGTCGAGATTGCTTTTGAAGAGCTCGACGGAACCGACGTCTCCTCTATCTACGGCTTCAACATCACGGCCGAGGTGGTCACGACGGACGTCCTCCCCACGAGCAACACTGCAGCCAACGAGTACTACCTCTCCGACACCGCTCGCGTTCTCGTGAACAACGTCGAGCCGGTATGCGCGGTCAATCCGCAGGAGAACACAAACCGCTGGACTGTTGCGGGCGGCGTCGCGACCGGGCATCCGATCCGCTGGACGGTGAAGAGCGACGTCGACGCAGATTTCGCCGGAATCACCGGCTACGAGGGAATCAAGGTCTCCATCACCGGACCGAACAACGCGTTCGAGAAGTACGTCACCGAAGCGACGACCGAGACGTTCTACCCCGACTTCGGCGAGAACCAGGGCGACTATGACGTGACGCTCACGATAGAAGACAAGGACGGCGGCATCCAGACTTGGACGTGGCTCTACACCGTGACGCCCTCCAAGTTCCTCAACACGGTTTCAACCGGACCTTCCGGCGATGTCGGCGGGAGCGGCTCCAACCGGTACGCGGGCAACGGTCGCGGCGCGGGCCACGTCTTCGTTTCCCAGGGAGGAACGTTCTCCAGCGCCGAGAACTTCCGCCTGAGCTGGAACTGCGGCAACTCGGCCCAGGCATGGCTCTACGGCTTCGGCTACAAGACGGCGAATCCGTTCGACAACGGCTGGCTGGACGACGAGCGCGACCAGGCCATAACGACAGCCGGCGCGGGCGCCACGAAGGCCGCCGCCGCAGGGACGACCGCCGGCTACTATCAGTACGACGACGGTGACGACGACCGGGACATCGACAGCTTCCTCTACTCCTGGTTCTTCACGACGCCTACCGCCGATGCGACGGCGACAGAGTGGAACCAGACGATAATGATCGAACGGCCCGGCCAGGGCGTCGACCAGCAGCTCGTCAACCTCCCGAGCGAAGCGACCGAGGACGAGAACTACATACCCGTAACGGCAGTGGGCGTCTTCTCGAAGGAGTTCCGCCCTGCGGACAATCTCGGCGACATCAACCAGGACGGCATCCCGGACTTCTTCGCCCACCATGCATTCGGCGGAGGCGTCCTTATCGACCTTGCGGCAGGAGACGAGACGGGCGAGAACCGTCTGCAGAACGACATGACCAACCTCGGCGGACAGAACCCGGCGAACGACCTTCTCCCCGCCGTATACAACAATCCGCTTTCGGCGAGCTACGCTCCTCTCGGCACTCCCTTCAACGTGTATCTCCAGCTGCGCGGCTTCGGCGACGGACTCAACGCGACCGATGTCACGACGGCGGAGGTGGATTTCAGCGACGATGAGCAGGCCGCATGGGCTGCATACGCTGCGGCCCAGGGGCTCGACGTCGCGAACCCGGATCTCGCGGTTTGGAGCCCCGAGCCCAGCGGCACTTTCGCGCGCATGGACCCGACGCTTCTCGACACCGATGGCGACGGCTTCTACGATGCGTGGGAATACTACTTCTGGTACATGGCCAAGGTGTGGGTGCCGGCGGGATCCGACTTCGCGCGTCCACGCGCCGGTCAGAACAACGTCTTCGAGCGCTTCAACACCGACAACATCCTCGTCGGTACGGCAATCTCGAACGATGACGTTCTCAACCACTTCAATCCCTGCACGGCGCTCATAGGCGGAGCCGACTTCGACAACGACGGCCTCTCCGACATGGAGGAGTTCGTCCTCGGAACGAATCCCTGCCATTGGGATACAGACGGCGACCGCATCTGCGACGGCTGGGAAGTCATGATGAGCCTTGATCCGCTCTACGGCGGCAACAGGGCCGACAACATGGACGGCGACTTCATGGCGTTCTTCAACCTCGCCCACACTTTCGTGATCGTCGGTGAAAACGGAACCGAGGATGCCACCGCCGAGAATATCGAAGAAGGGACCGTCATCTACGTTCCCGAGTTCCAGGACGGCGACATCGACAATGGCGTGGTGACCGACGCAGGCGACGGACAGGTCCGCCGCTGCTGGCGCTTCACGCCCAAGTTCACCGGCGCGGAGGACAATCGCTCGCGCCTCGTCTATGGCATCCGCAACACGCAGCTGCCTGCCGACGGCGATACATGGAATATCGTGACGACGACATATCCTGACGTCGACGACCAGGGCGTCGCGACAACGACCGCAGCATGGGGCCTCTACATGGTCGATGAGGTCGCCAGCAAGACTGTCAAGGGCGAACCGCTCACGATAACGCTCCAGGCCGGACAGATCGTCACCGAGGGTCTCGAGTATGTCCTCATCCACGATCAGGTCCGCGATGCGTTCGGATTCGATCCCCGCACGGGCTGGTTCATGGATGCCGACGGCTACGTCAACGCCCGCTGGAATCCCGCGAACAATGGCGACATCGAGACCGGTCTTGCGGTGAACACCCGCCCCTACACCGACTGGGACGAGTATCTCCTTATGCAGTATCGCCTCAACTACCGCATAAACTACAACCCAGAGTCGGGCCTTGACGGTGCGGCCGCCAACACATGGCTGCTTTTCGCCAACAAGACGACGATGCCTACGGTGGTCGAAGCGGCCGCGGCGGAAGAGGAGGAGGCCGCCGAAGACGAAGAGGGCGAGGAGGACGACGAGGAGGATACGACGACTGCGATCCAGGATGTCGCAGCGGCTCTCGACGCCGCCCTCGCTGAGTCCGGCAGCACCAAGACCACAAGGAAAGGCCATGGCGCCGACACGGATTCCGACGGCGTGCCGGACGGCTGGGAACTCTACATGTTCCGCAATCCGAACGTCGCGCCCAACGTGCAGGAGGAGCTTGACGGCAACGACCTTGACGGCGACGCTCTCGGCTTCGACGTCGAATACGCCGGCACAGACTCCTGCGGTGCATACGAGGAGTGCGAGTCGATCTACAACAACCACCCGGCCGTAGGCGACAACATCCGCTGGCTGAACAAGTTCTTCCCGACGAATCCCGGCACCATCAGCGAGAATCTCGTCGACGAGGAGACCGGAACCGTCACAAGGACGACATACGCCGGCGCAGGCAACGACGACGGCGCCGATACCGACGGCGACGGCATCATCGACTCGCGCGAGCGCGACAGCTGGACCGAGGCGTTCTACAACGACGGCAACGTCATTCCGAACGTCACGTTCAGCTTCATCTACGGAACGCCCGAGGACGACGGAACATGCTGCATACGCGGCGGAGGCATGAACCCGTGCACTATCGACACGGATCTCGACGGTCTGCCCGACGGCTGGGAAATGCAGCATGCCGGACGCGAGACGACCGTCCAGGTCGCTGCGGCCGCTGCAGACGCCGCCGCCAACAACGATGATGTCGGCAACGCGACGCGCATCGCCGACGGACTCGGTGTGCAGGAAGCCGAAGACGAGGAAGAGGGAGAGGGTGAAGAAGAGGAAGGTGGCGATGCGACGACAGTCACCTATCTCGCCGGCGGCATGGATGCGACATGGGCCGGAGACGCCTATACCGATCTCAGGGCGGGCGGGGCTTCGTCCGACGCGGTGCTCGGCACGGTGCGCGATGTTGACTTCGACCATGACGGACTCCAGAACTATCAGGAGTACCTGATCCAGGCGGTGCGCCACTTCCGCTACGACGACATCACGACGCCTCTGATGGGCCGCATGCTCTCCGAGGCTGCGTACGAGGCCGGGGCCGACCGTGCCCTCATGCTTGACGTCACCCACTCGCAGACGTTCTACGGCTACGTTCCGTTCGATCCCGCCGATCCCGCCGCGCTTGTCGCCAACGTCAACGCGACATGGGGCGAAGAGGCGGCGGCTGCGGCTCTCGAGGCGCACGCGACCCACCTTGCCGACCAGGCCGCCAAGGTCGACGGCACCGAGGATGCTCCGGTCGTGACATGGCAGACGGCTTGGGACGCCGCAGGCTGGAGAGATCTCGGATACTTTGCGGAGCCCATCCACGCCTGGGACCGCGCTGTCTCCTCGCAGCTTCTGCAGAATCCCGTCTACATGCTGCCGCTCAGGGGCCGCATGGCGTTCGACGACGCGAGCCACACCGCCACCGGCTACATCACGACCGATCCGCGCATGGCCGACACCGACGGCGACGGAATGGACGACTACTGGGAACTCTTCCACGGCCTCGATCCGATCATGGGCGGCGAGCCGGGAGCCGCCGTCGTGACGACGACGGAATGGTCTGACGGCAAGAAGGGCGACATCCTCGCGGCCGTCTACGACCGCTGGAACATGTTCAACGGCCAGGGAGCTTCGCTCAACATCTTCAACGGCTACATGAACGAGTGGGTCTGGCCGAACTACAGCGGCAACGGACGCCTCGGCCTGCAGGACGCCGACATCCCCGACCCCATCGAGGCGCCGCAGTGCTACGATCCAGTTCTCTATCCCTGGATCATGGGCCTTGGCGTGGCCGACGCCGATGGTGACGGAATCCGCAACGAGGAGGAGCGCATAATCGCCAACGTGACGGATCCGATGCCGCTTCATACGGACCCGACTCCGCTCTGGATGACGGAGCGCACGGCCGCGGCGAGCTATGTCCGCCAGTACTACGGAATGTCGGAAGGAACGTCCGCGATGCCCTGGTTCCCGCAGCCCGACGGAACGTACGATTCCGTCTCGGTGATCGGGCAGAGCACCGACTTCATGTTCACCTTCGCCGAAAGCGAGGGATACGACACGGACAACGATTGGACGCCCGACAACCGCGAGGCTACGACGACGGCGACTCTCGCCACCGACCCGATGCGTTTCGACGATCCCGACCGCCGCCAGGCTCTCTGGCTCTCGGGAACGAATTCCTGCGCGATGTCGTTCAACCTCCAGAGCCGTCCCGGACTGCAGGGCAACAACGACTTCCTCAAGCAGTTCACGCTTGAATGCTGGGTCATGCCCGGCGAGAAGGGCCGCGCCCAGACGATTCTCGAGCGCAGCGTCATCGTGCCCGGCGACTCGATCCTGAAGGACGCGGCGGCGATACGCGCGAACTTCCGGCTTGGCCTCACCGCCGACGGAATCGTCTACGGCATGTTCGACAACAGCGATTCCAAGGCGTCCGGCCTCGATCAGCCGACAAGCTGCCAGAGAGTCGACGGTCTCGAGCTCGCAGTCGACGACTGGTCGCATGTGGCGCTCACGTTCGACGGAGAGGCGCTCGCGATCTACGTCAACGGCGAAAAGGTCACCTCCGCCACGACCCAGCTCATCCCGGCGAACGGCGTGACTGCGATTTCGCAGAATTTCTCCGGCACGAATTCGTTCCCCGTTCTCTCCTACGAGGCTCAGCCGGCCGCATTCTTCATCGGCGCGCGTCCCGGAGTCCTCTCCAGCCGTGCAGAGATGGAGATGGCGCTTTCGCCTCTCTCCCAGATCGAAGAGGTCGAGGATGAAGCCGGCGAAATCACGCAGGAGCATCGCGAGAGCTTCGACAGGCTCACCGAATTCTACAAGGGTTGGGTCGACGAAGTCCGCGTCTGGGACGGCGCGCGCACGGAGGCCGAGATATACGCCGACTACCGCAAGCGCTACAGCCAGGAAGACGTCCTTGCCCAGCGTGAAGAGGTCTACGCGCTCTGGAAGCCCGTATACAACACCGAGACGGGCGACAACCTCGGCCAGATCCTCCAGGCCGGCGCGACGCGCAACGCCAACGACGGCCTGAGAAACCTCCCGCCGGAACTCGTACTCCACTACAACTTCCAGGCGATTCCCGGAGCCGTAGAGGCGAAGGATGTGGCGGCCGTGCCGCCGGGCTTTGCGGCGAACGTCCTCTCCGCCGCGCAGTGCGACTATTCCTCCAACGAGCAGATCTCGACCGAAGGGCTCTACCCGAACCTTCTCGAGCTCAAGGGTGCGGACTTCGGCGGGGTCGCCGGCGGCACGTACGAAGGCCGCGAGATGCCCGACGGCCTGACGGTCGGCTGGTGGTGGTCGACCGACCTCAAGAACACCGTCTACAACGACTATCATGTCGTGCCGTGGATCAAGAACACTGTGGGCCACCTGCCTGTCATGGACGGCAGCTGCGTCGACACGTTCCTCTACGGGAGACTGATCTCCGGTGCGTACACACGCGCCGAGGAGCTCGGCCTTGAAGAGTACGTCTTCCCGAACACCGCAGTTCCCTATTCGTCGGTCGTGTACAACTTCGACCGCTACCAGCGCCTGAGGCAGGCCATCCGTGCACGCGAGGCCTACGGCTACTTCACGTGGCAGGATCAGGTCGACCGCTACAACTTCCACCTCAGGAGCAAGTTCACCGGAACGAGCGACCTTCTGCCGCTCGGTGATGCGTACGCGAAGACGTGCACTCTTCTCTGGGACAACTCGGCATCCGATGCATGGGAGTTTACGGGCGTCGACTCCGACGGCGATGGACTTCCCGACTGGTGGGAGGAGTACGCCAGGACCAACTACAGCCTGAACCTCGATCCTTCCGAGTCGATCAACTGGGACACCCAGGTCGAGTACCGGGGAACGAAGATGTCCGCCTCGCAGGCGTACCTGATAGATCTTGCGCTCGGCATGCAGCCCGACGGAAAGGTCAACAGCGATTACGCGCAGATGTCCGATTCCAACGGAAACGGAATCCCCGATTGGTGGGAGAAGCTCTTCGGAGTCACCGACACGGCGGCATTCGCCGACTCCGACGGCGATGGACTATCCGACTTTGCGGAATACCTCCTGTCGTTCGTCTTCGAGACGGGCAAGCTGTTCGATCCGCTCAACCCGCGCTCGATCGGCGCCTACGAGCTGGACTACTTCTTCCGCCTCGGCAATGTCTATGTCGGAGAAATCTTCACCGACCATGACATGATGGAAGATGCGTGGGAGACGAAGTACGATCCCGAGGAGTACGTGAATCCATACCGTTGGGACGCCTCCTCCGACAAGGACGAGGACGGTTGGAGCGCATTTGCGGAATGCCGCCACAACAGCTTCACGGCGTCCATAATGGCTGATCAGAAGACGCACATGCTCGGCGGACAGGAAATCAAGGACTTCCCGATCCCGACGCTCAAGCTCACTCTTCGCTACAACCTCAGCCAGTCCACTGCCGGCGGCGGTGGCGACGGCGACGGCGGTGATGACGAAGAAGGCGATAACACCGGCGACAACCAGGTCGCAAATACGATGGCTCCTGTCGTTGTCAGGACGTACACGACGTCTCCTTTGCGCGAGGAGCTCGTCGTTCCGGATGCGACATTCACGGTTGCTCCGGGAGAAGACGTCGCAAGGTCGTTCTACATCGGCGCATTCCGCGACGGTCTTGTGCGCGGGACCCTCTCGCCCGGATACGTCACCGGCGGCAGTCTCGTCATGTCGATGACGAGCGCCGGACAGGAGCCGCTCTACAACTGGTACTGCCAGAGCTGCGGTCAGCATATCCGCGGTACCTACACAGAGTGGGTGGCCGACAGGATCAAGCATGGTGTCGTCAATGTCGGAGAGCCGGAAGAGCAGGAAGTCTGGACGACGATACTGGCGGGCGAAGAGGTTGCCGATGGTGTGACGGCCCCCAATCTCGAGGTCAAGATGACGTCCGACTCCCTTGTCGCCGGCATCTGGGTATCCTCGTCCGACATGGGGTCGAAGCAGATCGGCACCCTCGATACCCAGACGGGCGCGTTCACGCTCGATCTCGGCTGCCTCAACGATCTCACGGTGACCGTCCAGGACGAGGATGGCGTGCCCATCCAGTCGCGTCTCTACACAGACGAGACGCTTGAGAGCGCGCTCTTCCGCTTGGGATACACCTCGCACGTTCCCGCTCTTCAGGCCAACAAGCTGAATCTCTACCTCGGCGAGGCGAACAACGGCTACCTCAAGGAGGGCGAGAACAGGATTGTCGCGTTCATCGACCTGAACGGAAGCGGAGCGTACGATCCGGGCGAGCCTCTCGGCTATGCCGACGGTGTGGATGTCGGCTGGCATGAGGGAGCGGTCGAGATGGAGCTGACCGATACGACGCCCATCATCACACGCGCCGCGCTCACGACGATGGGCGGCGGCGAGGAAGGCGGCGACAACACGGCCTCGACGGATCGCTGGAACCTTTACGGAAACGAGGATGGCGACGAGCGCGATCTCATCTCCGGCGAGCTTTCCGGAGGAACCTATCAGCGCTTCAGGGTCGTCCGCACTCTCGTTAACGGCATGAGCATAACCGATCTCGGCGTCCAGAACACTGTTGTCGTGGACAGGTGGCTCAACCTTGGCCAGAGGTCGTTCTTCTTCGAGGGCGACGTCCTCGGCGACGGGGAGTACGATCTCGACTGGAGCACGTTCGCCAGGCAGGTTGCCGGCGTGCTGCCTGCGGCGGACATAACGAGCGTCACGTACAGGGTCGTGCTGGGCAACGGAACGATCGAGGCGGGCACCACGAACAACCTCTTCTCGGTAGCGACTGTCCGCCACTTCGACACTTCGGCGAACAGAACAGTTCCCGTGGCGCTTACGCCCGGCGGCGACGAGTCCATAGTCTTCGGCTCGCGTCCCGTCTTCAAGTGGACGACCGGTTCGGCCAACACATACACGGCGTTCCGCCTCCAGATACTCAAGGGCTCGACGGCCGTCTGGGATTCCGGCGTCAGGCTCGCTCCGGCCCGCAACGGCGACGGTTCGTACACGTTCTCGCCGAACGTATATGCAGGCGACCAGCTGGAGAAGGGCCAGAAGTACACGTGGCGCGTGAGCATGTTCAACGCCAAGTTCCAGACGCTCAAGTGGTCCAACGAGCCGGCGTTCTATGTCGGCACGGTGGACAGCGGAGCGATCTACGGTTCGATCGACGTTTGCGCCCGGTACTACGGGCCCTCGCTCGCCGACGGCGTCATCCGCGTGGAGGCGTTCGATACGCCAGACTTCTCGGGCGATCCCGTGACGCGTTCCACCGTGACCAACACGGCCGACGTCGCGGCGTTCGAGAAGAAGCACACCGCAAACGTGAAGCTCTCCGGTCTCAAGGCCGGCACGTACTACGTGCGCGCATACCTCGACTCCCGGTCCGAGGGAACCGAATATGTCAAGGACGATTGGGAGGCCTGGGGCTATGCATGCCCGCGGGCACTTGCGCCCGAGACCATGTTCAGTCCGTCTGCGGTGACGGTTTCCCCGTCCGCAGCGAGGGGCGATGTCGCGACCGTCTACATCGAAGACGTCGACACCAACGCCAACAACGTCCCCGACGCATGGGAAATCGCGAAGAACGGCGGCAGCCTCGACAGCGGCGCCTCGCGCATCGATACCGCCCTCTCGGGAGACATATCGGTCAGCTCGGCGCTGGTGAGCCTTGTCGAGCGCAGCGATTCGACCGGTGTTCCCGCAGGACTTGCGGCGCAGGTCATGTCCACGCTCTCGACGACGTCCTTCGCCGCAATGGCGCTCGGCGCCGAGATTGTGGAGGGTACGGTCGCGATCACGGGCGTCTCGCTCGATGCGGAATCGCGCACGGTTACGCTTTCGGTCTCCGCGGATGTGGTCAACACTGCGGCCTCGTCGCCGCTCTACACCTTCACGACATCCGGCGTGCTGAACGTCAACTGCGTCATTCTGCGCAAGGGAACGCTCGCCGAGGCCGGGTGGACCGAGGTGGCAAGCGTGCCCGTGACCATCGGCTCGGGATCGGCTGACATAACGGCGCAGCTTGGCGACGATGTGGACCTTTCGTCCGGATTCTTCAAGGTGGTAATCGAAAAGTAAAAAGGCGACACAGCATGAAAAAGCAAATCAGGAAAGTTCTCGTCATCAATTCGGGATCCAGTTCGCTCAAATACCAGCTCTTCGACATGGTGAAGGGCGAGCGGATCGCCAAGGGGCTCGTCGAGCGCATTGGCTGCGGCGGCCCGAAGGATCACACCGAGGCGCTGGCGAACGTCGTCGCCGAACTCGGCAACCCCAAGGATATCGATGCCATAGGCCATCGCGTCCTTCATGGCGGCGAGATATTCAAGGAGTCCGTAAAGGTCACCGCCGCCGCGATGAAGAAGATGAAGTCGCTGGTGAAGTTCGGGCCTCTGCACATGCCGGCCAACCTTGGCGGCATAGAGGCCTGCGAGCGCATCTTCAAGGGCGTGCCGAATGTGGCGGTCTTTGATACGGCGTTCCACCAGACGATGCCCGACTGCGCCGCGCAATACGCAATCGATCCCAAATACTACAAAAAGATGGGGATCCGCAAATACGGCTTCCACGGAACTTCGCACAAGTTCATCGTGCAGGAGGCAGCCAGGCTGCTCAAAAAGCCCGTTTCCAAGGTCAACCTCGTCACATGCCATATGGGAAACGGCTCGTCTCTCGCCGCAGTAAAGAATGGCGAGTGCGTCGATACCTCGATGGGACTTACGCCGCTTGCCGGCATGGTGATGGGTACGCGCTGCGGCGATATCGACGCGGCAGCGGTTCTTGCGATCATGGCGGCTGAGAAGCTTACTCCGGCAGAGGCCGATACGCTTCTGAACAAGAAGTCCGGCCTGCTCGCACTGACCGGGTCGAGCGACTGCCGCGATATATGCACGGCCGCGGAGAAGGGGGACAAGATGGCCGAGCTCGCCCTCGAGATGCTCGCATACAGGACGGCTTTCTACATCGGCGGCTACAACACGGTCGTCGGCGGAGCCGATGCGATCGTCATGACCGGCGGAATCGGCGAGAATTCCAAAGAAGTCCGCGAACGCATCGTCGGCCGTCTTGGAGCGCTTGGAATAAAACTCGACAAGAAGGCAAACGCAAAGGCGCGCGGAGTCGTCGCGACCATTTCCGCCAAGGGCTCGAAGATTCCCGTAGTCATCATTCCGACAAACGAGGAGCTCGCCATCGCCCAGGATACGGTTAGGATATTGAAAGGTTAAGGTCAATAAATGAACGCAATAGATCAAATAATCGCAAAGGCCTCCGCGCTCGGCAAGACAGTCGTCCTGCCCGAAGGCATGGATCCCCGCGTCATCACCGCCGCTTGCGCGTGCGTGAGCCGCAAGATATGCACGCCGATCGTGCTCGGAACCCCGGACGAGATCAAGCATGCCGAAACGGCGGCCGGTCTGAGTCTTGCGGCGAAGGGCATAAAAGTGGTCGACTACACCCAGGGCGATGCCGAGCTTGAGAAGGCGTATCTCGAGGCGTGGAATGCCAAGGAGTCGAAGAAGCCTGCCGAAAAACAGAAAATCATCGATCTCGCCGCTGCTGAAAAGACCCTCCGCACCAAGAGAATATACTTTGGCGGAATGATGGTAAAGCTCGGCCGGGTCGATGGATTGGTCGCGGGCTCCATCGCTTCGACGGGTGACATGCTCAGGGCCGCATTCCATACGCTGGGGACCCAAAAAGGCGTCAAGACCGCCTCCAGCTGCTTCATCCTCGATCTGCAGAAGCCGACCCCTGCGGGAGACAGTGTTATCGCCTTCGGAGACTGCGCTGTCATCCCCAATCCGACCGCTGAACAGCTCGTCGACATCGGTCTTGCCACGGCCGAGACATACCGTGATCTTACGGGCAACGAGCCTCGCGTCGCATATCTCAGCTTCTCCACCAAAGGCTCCGCCGCAGGCGAACTTGTGGAGAAGGTTCAGAAGGCGGTTGAGCTTGCAAAGCCCCGTTTCGCCGAAGCGGGAATCAAGATGGACGGCGAGATGCAGTTCGACGCCGCGATCGTGCCGTCCGTAGGGGAGCTCAAGAACCCCCACGGAGAAATCCAGGGCAACGCGAACGTCTTCATTTTTCCGGATCTCCAGGCCGGCAACATCGGCTACAAGATTGCGCAGCGCCTTGGCGGCGCCACGGCGATCGGTCCGAATCTGCAGGGGCTCGCAAAGGCCATGAACGACCTTTCGCGCGGCTGCTCGGCAGAGGATATAGTCGGCACGATCTGCGTGACGCTTCTCCAGTCCACCACCAAGTGAGGGCGGCGATGACGGTCGATGAACAGCTCCGACGCGCGCGCGAGGTCTTCGATACAGAAATCGAAGGCCTTAGGCGGACGCGCGAGTCGCTCGGTGAAAGCTTCACCGACGCGATTGCGCTCATGCTTGAGTGCGTGCGCTCCGAGGGCATCATCGTAGTCACCGGTGTCGGCAAAAATCTTGCCGTAGCCGAGAAGATGAGCGCGATCTTCGCGTCGACGGGTTCGCGATCCATAGTACTGAACCCCGTGCAGGCCATGCACGGCGATCTGGGCATGGTCGCGCCGCGCGACGTTCTCGTGGCGCTCAGCTTCTCGGGTGAGTCCGAAGAGATATTGAGGCTTATTCCGGCCATACGCCGACATGGCCTCAAGGTCATTTCGCTCACAGGCCGACCCGACTCCACTCTCGCGAAGATGAGCGACATCCATGTCGAGATCCCGTGCGGCAAAGAGGCGTGCCCGTTCGGCATGGCGCCGACGAACTCGACAACCGCAACCATGGCGATGGGCGATGCGTTTGCGATGGTGATGATCGACGCGCAGCGCTTTGACGTGCAGCGCTACGCGATGAATCATCCCGCGGGCGCGATAGGTCGCGCACTGGTGCTGAAAGTGACGGACGTGATGCGCACCGGGGAGAGATGCGCGGTGGTCGCGCCAGAGACGACGGTCATGGCGTCGCTGCTTGCGATGACTAACGCCAAGTGCGGCGCAGTCGTCGTGGCGGGGCCGGACCGCAAGCTTCTCGGAATCTTCACCGACGGCGATTTCAGGCGGACGGTGAGCGCCAGCGGGTCGGCAAAGGTGCTGGGAGACACGGTCGCGGAGCATATGACGAAAGGTCCGCTCTTCGTTCACGACGACGTATACGCCACGGAACTTCTCAAGATTTTCGAGCGCAAACGCATAGATGATCTTCCTGTATGCGATGCCGAGGGGCGCGTCGCCGGGCTTGTCGACATACAGGATCTTCCGAAAATGAAAGTTCTTTAGCCAAACATCGCACTTGCATTGTCAGAAAATATAAGGTAAAATTACAAATACTTGAAGGAGGGTACGACCATGAAAAAGCTTTTGATAGTTACCATCTCGACGCTCTGCGCCGTTACGGTTCTGGCGGCGCCGTCACGCGGCCGCAATCGCGGCAAGCAGGCGCCAGTCGCGGAAGAAGATGCGCCGACGACCGGCAAGGAGGCGAAGATTCTCATCGACCAGTTCCCCAAGCTCGGCCGGCAGTCGACCCTCCCCGCGCCGTCGGTTTCCGGCGGATCGATTGTCGGAAAGTGCTATTCCAAACCCAGGAACTGGATCGTTCTCGAAGCAAAATATTCGACTTTTATCCCGTGTCAGGAACAGCTTACGTTCACGTGGCACGTGATGCTCGATGCGAAGAGCGCGACGGAGAACAAGGGCAACAAGGAGGGGCTCGCGCCGTATTCCTATTTCACGACGGCCGTCACCTACCAGAACATACCGCGCGGATCCCATGCGGCGTCCGTGTGCCTGCATCCCTCCTATCTTGAGCGCTACGGCGAGCCGAAGGCCGTAGGTCTTGTGGTGACGAACGCAAAGGGCGAGGTGCTCGCGGGCGACTGCGAAAGCGAGATCAAAGGGCTTGCCAACCATCCCAAGACGCTGGATGACGCCTTTTGGAACAATGACGCGATCATGAACGCGAAACAGGGCCCGAAGGATCCCAACCCCGGCGATCCCATGGTTGAGCGCCGTCAGGGGCTGACGGACCGCTCGAAGACAATCTGGGCCCTTGTGAATCCGAACGACTACGAAATGGTGGTTCAGTGATGGCCAAGAAAATCCTTACGCTGAATATCGGCGCGTCTGAAATCGAACTCGCCGAGTACGAGACGGGCGGTAGATCCGCGCGGCTCGTCAACTACGGTACCGCACAGCTCGCAGCCCCTCTCGACTCGGGCGATCCCGAGACGATACTCGTGCCGGCGCTCATGGAGATCGTCCGCACGAAGGGCATAAGGCCGGGGAAGGTGGCGGTTTCGCTTTCCGGGCAGATGGTGTTTCCGCGTTTCGCCGCGATAGCCGCCGCGGGCGGCGCCGACCGTTTCGAGCAGCTTGTCAGGTATGAGGTGGAGCAGAACATCCCGTTCCCGATAGATGAGATGGTTTGCGATCATCAAGTCCTCGGCGAAACCGAAAGCGGCGACAAGGCCGTTCTCATAGTCGCAGCCAAGGTCGAGCAGGTGGAGGCGCTTACGACGGCGCTGACGGCGGCGGGCTTTTCTCCGGAAATCGTCGGTGTCGCGCCTTTCGCGGTGACGAATCTGTTCCTCGCCGGACCGGGGAACGATGGCAGCTGCGCAGTGGTGCTCGACATCGGAGCCAAGACGACTTCGCTGGTGATTGTCGAAGGCGAGAAGATATACAACAGGTCGATTCCGGTCGCCGGCAACGCGATAACGAAGGATATCGCCCAGGCGCTCGGATGCACGATCGAGGAGGCCGAGGCGTACAAATGCGAGAACGCCTACGTCTCGATGGGCGGCGTCATGGAGGATGAGGACGAGACGCTCGACAGGATTTCAAAAGTCTGCCGCGCCGTCATGACGCGCCTTCATGCGGAGATTTCCCGCTCGATAAATTTCTATCGCAGCCAGCAGGGCGGCAGCGTCCCTTCCAAGCTCTGGCTTACGGGTGGATCGTCGGTGATTCCGCAGCTTGCCGAATTCTTCCAGGATTCGCTCCAGATAGAAGTGGAATACCTGAATCCGTTTGCTGTCGTCTCCGCGGGTTCCGGCGTGGATGCCGGGGCGCTCGAGGCGGACGCCTCCAAGCTTGCCGCAACCGCCGGACTTGCCCTTCAGGCGGCGGGTTCGGGTGCGATAAACCTGAATTTGATGCCGCAGTCGATACTTGACGCGAAAGCGGAGGCGGCGCGCATACCTTTCGTGGGCATAGGTGCGGCCGGTCTTGTTGCGGCGGCCGTCATAGCGTGGATGTCGGCGTCGTCGGCTGCGCAGAAGGTCATGGATCGCATTGAACCGGCGCAGCGCGCGGCGGCAACGGTCCAGAAAATCAAGTCCGACTGCGACAAGGCGAAAAAGGATTTCGAGCAGGCCAAGAAGGACGCCGATGCCCTTTGCGGCCAGCTTGCCCGCCGTGATTGGACGCTGCTCAAGGTGAAGACCGTCCGCGCTGCGATTCCGTCCGGGTTCTGGATCTCGTCCTGGCAGGACAAGGAGGAGAAGACGGTCGTGGAGGAAGAGCCGCAATCCCGCCGTCGCGGCAAGAAAGCCAAACCGGCGGAAACCGTGCGCAGATATTCCAGCGTCACGTTCAGGTGCTGGCCCGAACCGGGAAAGGGCCAGACGGACATTATCCGGCCGCTGATAGACGCGCTTGAAGCGACAGGCTTCTGCAAGTGTTCGGTCAGCAAAAACGATAAGGTGTCGATGGATTTCGGCACGCCGCCGCGCCTCAGGCAGTGCACGATCCAGATCGAGTTCAAGGAAGGCGGGGAAGAAAGATGAACAAGAACCAGATGACAATGGCCATCATAGGCGGTGTTGCGCTCGTTGCGGTTTTGCCGTTCGCCTATCTCGCCTATTCCGCGTCCGCAGACCGCGCCGAGAAGGAAACCGAACTTGAAGGCTTCAAAAACACCTTCAACCAAAATCGCCGGTTCAGCAAGGCGGAGGCGGACGGAATCGCCGCCAATGCGCAGAAGCTCAAGGACTGGTCCAAAGAGGCCTACGGAGAGGCCAGTTCGCTTGCCGGGGCGGACATGTCACCAGAGGAATTCAAGGCGCAGGCATCTGTGTTTCTTCAGAAGATGCGAAGCGACGTCGTAGGTTATCAGAGCGGAGAAAAGAAGATACTTCCCGAGGATACGGCAAAAGCATACGAGGTTTTCGCCGACTTCAAGGAGTATCTCAACGGAAAATTTCCGGACAACCCTGATCAGGTCCGCCAGTGGGGCGACATATGCCTTTTTGCCGATACCCTTGCCGCGGCGCGCTGCACCGCTCTCGAGTCGGTAAAGGTTGAGGCTGTCGAGAAGCCTGAAGAGCCCGAAGACCGGTCCGCACGGCGCCGTTCCCCCGCGGCGAAAGAAAAGGAGGAGAATCCAATAGATGCGAGGACGTACAGAATCGTTTTTCTCGCGAGGCCGGCCGCCCTGGTGGACGCGCTGAACGGATTCGCCAAGGCTGAACGCTTTGTGGCGGTTGACGACCTCGCATTCGCCCAGGATCCAGATCCCTTGCCTGCGATGTTCGAAAGCAAGAAGGATGGCGACAAGGAAGAAACTGGCGGGCGCAGGCGGCGCGGCAGGCGCCGTGCCGCCGAGCAGGAGCCCGAGCAGGAGGAGGAGGACAAGGCGCTGAGGGGCAAAGTGACGGATCCGAACGATCCTCTCGTCTGCACGCCTTTCAGAGTGACGATGAAGATTTCCACGCTTACCGTCAAGCCGGTCAAGGAGGAAGGCAAATGAGTGCGCGCAAGACAGGCAAGAACTTTTTCGAAGCCCATTGGGACTGGCTGATCGCGGGCGCAGGCGTCTGCATTGCGGCGTTGGTGTTTCTGCTGACGGGTGGCGAGGATGAGGTTGCGTCGGACAATTTCACGACTGGCCCAGGGCAGAAAATCGACAAAATCGACATGGCCCATTACGAGTCCGCCTCCACAGCATTTGCGAATCCGCCGCAATTGGAGGAGATTGACGGCGCCAAGTCCAGTTTTCTCGCTGCGGGTCTGAGGGTGTTTTGCAGCCCTGCGGCAGCCGGAGCGAAAGGGTGCGGAATGCCGATTCCTTTCTCCAAGGTGTCTGGCTACAAGTGCCCGTATTGCGGACAGATCCAGCGCGAGGAGGAGAAGCCGACGGAAGACCATGACAGCGACGGCATGCCGGACGATTGGGAAAATAAGTACGGCTTCAATCCGCTCGATTCGTCCGATGCCGATCTTGATCCAGACGATGATGGCTTCACCAATCTTGAGGAGTTCCAGGCCGGGACCAATCCGAAAGACGGGAAATCGCACCCGGACTATCTTGAGGACCTCAAGCTCAGCCAGACGCTCAACAAGGTTGATATGCCATTCGTGTTCAGCAAGTGGCTCTATAGGACGCCTGCCGGCGACAACAAGGTGCAGTTCAAGTTCACGAACAGCGAAGCGGCGAAGGAACTGCGGAAGAAGTTCCCGAACGGAATGGACGTGGTCGTGGACAAGACCGGAAGTTCGGAAATCAAGGGGCTTTACTCGTATATGGGCAGAAGCTCGGAGGAAACAACCGGTTTTGCCGTCAAGACATACCACCAGCAGGAAGTGGAAAGCAAGGCGAAAGGGAGTGCCCAGAAGACCAAAAGGATGGAACGGAAGGTCGTAGTCGTCAGAATGTCGGACGGCAAGGAGGTGACTCTCGTGGAGGGTTCGAAGGCGCCGCCGCTGGAACTCAAGGCCACGGTTGTCTTCGACCGCATCGCATCCAAGGGTACACAGGAATTCCCGGTAGTCGATGGCGGTGAATTTGAGATAAACGGCAATAAATACAAGGTCGAGAAGATAGAAAAACTCGACGGAGACAACTTCCAGGTGACGGTCGAGAGTGTCTCTTCTGGAGAAAAACGTACAATCATAGCACTTGAACAGTGACGGAAAATAGTCTATAATACAACTTAAAATCAAGGGAGCAGTGTATCTTATGACGAACTTGAGAAATTGGGTTGCCATAACCGCGACGGCCGCATTCGTCGCGATAGGTCACAATGTCATCGCGCAGCAGGACGATTATGACGATCTTGAGCGCGATATGAACGGCGATTCTTTGGAAGAGTTGCCCGATTTTGACGATGGTTTGGGCGATACCATCGGAGAAGACGCACCTGAGGCGGATGCCGAGGACGTGTCCAGCGATGGGGAAGAAGGCATTCCAGATGTGGACGAGGAGCCTGCTGGCGTTGGCGAGACGGATGATGCGATTGATGGCGGAGAAGAAGATGCTTCGGGCGCAGACGAGGTGCCTGCGGCCGATGTTTCTGCGGATCCTGGCATAAGTGACTCGTCTGCGGACGACGATACCGATGAGATTGTCGCAGACGATGGTTCCGATGGCGTCGTCGCAGATTCCGGTGATGCTGCGGATGCAGCTGAAGATGAGCAGGCCGATCAGGAAGACGGAGAGCCTGCGGCCTCGGTGGAGGGTAAAACCGAGGACGAGGATGCGGGCATCCCCGATTTTGGCGATTCGGCCAAAGATGAACCTGCAGTCGATGCATTGAACCTCATAGCAGAGTTGGACTCAACCTCGCCTGAACCTGAAGCAGGGGAAGACGATGCAGGCAATCCTGATGTCGGCGGTCCGACCCGGGGAGAGTCCGATGATGCACCTGAAGCCGATGCCGGCGAAGACTCGGAGGAAGACTCCGAGACTGACGACGGCGTAGTTTCGCCCGATGGTGCAGAGCCGGCGGACGCTTCCGCTGCCGATGGCGTTGCGGGGAGCCCGGCGTCGGCGGCAAAGCGGACGTCCCCCAAGCTTACGTCGGAAGAGGCGGCCCTTCTCGATACGATCGGCGCGACGGAGAGAATAAGGATAGAATCGCTGAACGATCAGGCGGAGCGTGAGCGCACGGAGGCGTTGCGTTGCCTTGCGTCGGAGGAATATCTTGAAAGCGCTCGCCACTATGCGCTTGCACTGAAGCTTCTCAAGGCTGGCCCAAAGACGCAAGCGCTCCGTACTGAGTTCGAGCATGGCATTGCCGTCGGCCTCTATCAGGCGGCTATGCAGGAATACGCTCTCGGACGCCGCGAGCGGGCCCTCAAGCTTATACAAAAGGCGATTGAACACCGCCACCCCAAGGCCCGCCGCCAGAAAGCGACGTGGGAGGCGGAGGGCGATCCTGATGCCAACAAGACGGGCATCACCGAGATTCGCCATGTGCGCAACGATCCCGATTACAAGTCGATGAGGATGAAGAACAATCAGCACCTCAAGCGGGCGCAACAGTATTTTTCACAGCGCCAGCTTGACAAGGCTGATGACGAGTGCGGTCTCGTGCTTGTTACAGACCCCTACAATCAGGAGGCCATCCGTCTGCGGCGTCAGATTCAGCGCAAGCGTCAGACGATTCTCCAGAGTGAATTCGATTCCACCCGCGAGGGTATGATAGCCGATGTGGACAGGGCCTGGAGACCGATCTATGCGATCAACGCGAGAGAGGTCGAAGACGTGAAGAACGGCGGTACGCGCGTCGACCCCGTGGCGTCCACAGATCCGGAGCGGGCGCAGGAGCAGTCGATAATCAAGCGCATGAAGGATATGCGCCTTCCGGCGATATCGTTCAAGCCCCCGGCGACGATCATTGATGCGGTCGAGTATTTCCGCTCGGCATCAAAGGACTTCGACAGCCCCGAGCTTCCGTTTGAGCAGCGTGGATTCAACTTTGTCCTCAAGACGCCCGAGACGCTCCGGGCGGCGGCGCGTCCCGCTGACGACGAAGAAGGCGGATTCATGGAGGAGGCTGAAGAAGACGCCGGCGGCCAGGATGGAGTGCCGGTGATTCCCATGATCACCGCGAGCGACATTTCTTTCTACGAAGCCCTCAAGCTTGTGTGCGAATCGGTCGACTACAAGTTCAAGGTGCAGGGGCAGATAGTGATGGTCATGCACAAGAACATGTCCATCGACGAAATGGTTACCCGCAGCTATCCCGTGCTGTCTTCCTTCATGGACCGTATGACGGAGGCTTCCGACACGATGAAGGAGATGCAGTCGAGCGGTTTCGGCGGCGCCCGGGCCGCGGCATCCTCCAATGACGACGGCGAAGAAAGCCAGGAGAAGGATTGGAAGGCCTTCTTCGAGCTGTTGGGCGTAAAGTGGCCCGAGGGATCGTCTATCATGTACATCAAGACGATCGGCAAGCTCCGCGTCAGGAATACATACGAGAACCTGGCCGAGCTTGAGCAGGCCCTCACAGAAATGAACGCCGATCCCAAGCTGATCGAGATCGAGACGAGATTTGTCGAGGTTTGCCAGGAAGACTTGAACTCTCTGGGATTCGAATGGATTCTCAACAGCGATTATTCGCTCAATCTCGGTTCGCATGTAAGCCGTGCGCTTGGACTCAGGAATGGTGTCTTTGACAAGTCGACCGGCTCCTCGTCTTCGGCGGCGGAAACGGGCGCGACCAGCGGCAGCACGACGGTCGGCGGCGTAACGGCGACATCGGCGTCGGTTGCGGCTACGACGGCTGCGAAAACATATGCTTCTTCGCAGGGCGCAAGCTGGGTGCGCGGTACGGGATCGCATCGCAATATCGGCATCAGCGCGATCGGCGGGCAGGCCGATATGACGACCGGCCAGCGGTACTTGTCCACTCTCTCCAATCACATATCCGGAGAAGGCTATTCGACCAACGACCAGTTCATGAGGCTCAATGCATTCCTGGGCGGCGCGGATCTTTCCATGATTCTTCACATGCTCTCGCAGCGCAGCGACACGGACCTTCTCTCCGCGCCGAAGGTGCTCACGAAATCTGGTGAGGAGGCTGTCATGAAGGTCGTGACGGAGTACATATATCCCACCGACTACGATGTCCAGCTCCAGTCGAGCCAGTCTGGCGGCGGAAACAATTCGAGCAGCCAGTCTGCGATTCTTGCGGTTGTGGAACCTCAGTCGTTCACAATGCGTGAGGTTGGCGTGATTCTCGATGTCACTCCGACGCTCACCGACGACGGCAACCTCATCGATCTTGAGCTCAACACCCAGGTTGTGGACGAGCCTACCTGGAAGAACTATGGTATGCGCATTCCGTTCACCGGCAACAGCTCGCTCGAAAGCTTCGAGGGCATCGGCGACATTCTTGGCGGACTTGCCGAGGTTCTCAACACGCTCGGCACAGGCCTTTCCGATACTGTCCGCGCCGCATTCGCGGAGACGGCGGTCAATGCGGCGTCCGATGCTTTGAGCAGCCTCACGCAGAACTCTTCCGAGAACATAACCTACTATGACGCTCCGATGGAGCAGCCGTTCTTCCACGTCCGTTCCGTGAATTCCAAGCTTTCGGTCTATCCGGGTGCGACCATCGTCATGGGCGGGTTGATAACGGAGCAGCGCAAGGCGATGGATGACAAGGTTCCGTTCCTTGGCGATCTTCCGTTTATCGGCAGGCTTTTCCGCAGCCACTCCGAACAGACGGTCAAGCGCAACCTGCTCATTTTCGTGACAACGCGTCTCGTCGATACGCAGGGTCGCGAGCTCAAGTCCCGCGATGCGGACGTCAAGGAGGGTGAGGTGAAGCCCGCCCCCGATTCCGAGTCCTGACAGGCGCCATGAAGATAGCGCTAACAGGGGGGATTGCCTGCGGCAAATCCCTCCTGTCTTCTTATCTCAACTCCTTCGGCATAGAGACGCTCGATGCGGACGACATCGTGCATGAACTGATTCCTGCCGAAGAGCGTCGGCGGATCGCATCTGTGATATTCGGCGACAAGGCTGCAAGGAAAGCGCTCGAAGCGAGGATACATCCGCTTGTTCGCAGTCGATTGGAGGCATGGGAGGATGGCGCCGCGGAGGGATCGATTCGACTCAGTGTGATTCCTCTTCTGTTCGAGGTGCATTGGGACGGGAAATATGATATAATATGTTGCGTCGCCTCCAAAAGGGAAAACCAGATAGCCCGCATGGTCGCGACGAGAGGGTACTCGCGCGAAGACGCCGAGGCGCGGTTGGCTGCACAGATGCCTGTGTGCGAAAAAGCCGCCAGATCCCAATACATAATCCAAAACGACGGCACGGCCGAAGAGCTTCGGATGAAGGCTCAGGCATTTGCCGACTGGCTCAAGGAGATAAGAAATGGCAGAAGAACTTGATGTTTTCGCACAGAGCATGAAAGCGCAGCCGCCTGCGGCTCAGAATCCTGCGGCGGCAGCCGGCGGCGGTGTCCCGCAAAAGCAGAGCGGGGGGATGAAGCGCCAATATCACAAATTCAACCGCGGGTCGCGTCCGTCGAAGCCGAACTCATCTCCGATTCGCGGTTCGGATGGGTCGGAGTCCGTGAATCCGCTTCTGAACGCGCCGTTGCCGACCGAACCTGCCGTGCAGCCTGCCGATCAGGCGCAGAACCCGCGCAGAAATCCCGATCTTCCCGAATACCGTCTGCAGGACATACAGACGTGGCCCGCACCGCAGATTGTCGACAGCATGATGCCGGGGGCCGACCCCGAGGAACTTGGCAGCTACAGAAAGCATGAGCTGATTTTTGCGGCGATTCGCTCGTACTTGGCTGATGGAGGCGCCGTACTTGCTTCGGGATGTCTTGAAATTGTCCGCGAGGGCCACGGTTTTCTCCGCTCGGCGAAAAACAACTTCCTGGCATGCCCCGAGGACGTATTCGTCACGCAGCAGCAGATCAGGCGGCATGCTCTCAGGACGGGCGACATAATCGAGGGACCGATTCGCGATCCGCGCGATCGGGACAGGTTCTTCTGCCTTGGGAATGTGCAGACCGTCAATGGCAAAGAGCCGTCGGTCGCAGCGCGTGTCGTGCATTTTGAAAATCTTACTCCTACATTCCCCACAAGGCGAATCGTTCTCGAAACGTCTCCTTCAGAGTTCTCGACGAGGATAATCGACATTTTCACACCCATCGGTTTCGGTCAGAGAGGTCTCATCATCGCGCCTCCCAGGGTGGGAAAGACCGTACTGCTGCAGAAGATGGCCAACGCCATCACGGCCAATCACCCTGATGCGATGCTTATAATACTGCTCATAGACGAGCGGCCCGAAGAAGTTACCGACATGCAGCGCAACACGAAGGCGATGGTCCTCTCCTCTACGTTCGACGAAGAGCCTCAGCATCATGTGAACGTGGCCGAGATGGTCATCGAGATGTCAAAGCGTCAGGTCGAGAACGGTCGTGATGTGATAATCCTCCTTGATTCGATCACCCGAATGGCGCGGGCCTACAATACGGTCCAGCCGCATTCGGGCAAGATTCTCACCGGCGGTGTTGACGCGCTTGCGCTGCACCGTCCGAAGCGCTTCTTTGGTGCGGCCCGCAATATCGAAGGCGGAGGATCGCTTACGATAATAGCCACTGGCCTTGTCGACACCGGATCGAGAATGGATGAAGTCATTTTCGAAGAATTCAAGGGAACGGGCAACATGGAGATCGTCCTTGACCGCGGACTTGCCGACAAGCGCATTTTCCCGGCGATGGACATTGAGAAATCCGGGACGCGCAAGGAGGATCTCCTTCTCGATCCGGTCGAACTCGAGAAGACATGGGGCCTCAGGCGCATCCTCGCTCCGGCGGGCCCCGAGTCGGCGATGAAAAGCGTACTCAATTCCATTCGCAAGACGAAGTCCAATCCCGAATTCCTGCTTGCGCTAGATTTGTCCAAATTGTGAGGTGAAAAATGAAGAAATGCCTTCTTTTTCAGTTTTTGTCCGCATTGCCGGCGATGTTGTGCGCGGCAGTGACGTCTTATGTCTATACGGGGCAGAAAACGAGTGAAGGGATTCTTCAGTGTTGCTATACAAACGGCGCTCTATGCGTCATTTCCGATGAAAACAAGCAGGTTGTCTCGCCCATGGGCGTGTATGGGCGCGAGGACACCGCTACGAACGATCTGGAGTATGCGAACATCAGAGTTCCGGAAGGATATGTGCTTGAGAAGTGGATATTGGCGCGGGCGCGTACGACGAGCACGGCGTGGATAGTGCAGAATCTTGTTTCGGAATCGAAGATTTATGGGGAATGGAGCGGAAGCTCCGTGTCCATACCGCAGAATGGAGGCCTCTCCGGGTTCGATACGTATATGGTTCTTGCACCATGCTTTTCGTGGCTTAGATACAACCTGTCCTATGACAAGAATGACGGATCGGGTGAAAGGCTGTCGGATGGATCGTTCCTCTATCCAGACGAAGTGACGTTGGCGTCGAAGGACTGGTCGCGGGCGGGACGGGACTTCCTCGGATGGTCGACGGACGCATCTGCGGCCGCGCCGTCATTTCTTGCGGGAGACAAGGTTACAGGGCATGATCTTGCAGCGACTTTGGACGGTGTCGTCCTTTACGCGGTATGGGGGAAAGGATCCGCCACCGTATTGCTCGATGCGAACGGCGGAAGTGCTTCCTCGGAGTCCGTGACTGTAAGAACCGGCGATATATACGAGTTGCCTGTTCCGGAACGAGAGCACTACGATTTCGGCGGATGGTACACGTCGATATCAGGCGGGGTCGAAGTCTGCGACGGGGATGTCGTGCCGGACAGTCCGCCTCCGACGCTTTATGCGTATTGGATTCCGCAGACGTATGGTTTGACAGTCGAAAGCGCAAATCCCGTTTTCGGTGAGGTTTCTCCGTCTGGAACGGTTTCTGCCGAATATGGCGATACGCTGCCGTTTGCGGCATCCGCTGCGGAAGGTTGCGTGTTTTTGGGCTGGAGCGACGGCTCAAAGGAGGAGATGAGGGAGGTGGCGGCGGTTTCCAACGCAATATATCGTGCAAGGTTCGGTCTTGCAACGGATGTAACGACGAACAGATTCGATTCGCCTGACATTCCGGATCCCGCGCCTGCGTCCGGCACGGTGTATTTCCTGCCGAATGGGGCAGAGGGGGCCATGGATCCGCAGATATTCAAAGACGGCGAGCCGTCTGCACTTCGAACCAACACGTTCAGATATGACGTGGTGCTGTCGGTGACGGCCGTGACGAACTTTGCGGACGGCGCCATGTCGGTTGCGTATGAGACCAACATGGTGTCTCGGACGTTTCTTGGATGGTCGGATGATCCTTATGCCGGGTCCGGCGGGATCGTCTATGCGGACGGGCAGACGGTGGTCGATCCCGCGCCTATGGGATGGCGCGCTCTTTATGCTGTATGGAGCGCAATAGACGAGCGCGGCATTCTTGAATTCGACTCGAACGGCGGTTCGGGATACATGCAGGCTGTAGCGGCGAATGCAAGTGATGTGCTGTATCTTCCGGCCAATGGTTTTACGCGAACCGGATATCTTTTTGCCGGTTGGGCGACGAATGCCTCATCTGCAGCATCGTATGCCGACGGGGCGCGGACGCAGGGGTTGGTAGCGAGCGGAACGACTGTGAAGCTTTTTGCGACATGGGTGCCTGTCGCATATGAAATACTGTTTGACTCGAATGGCGGCGCCGGATGGGTGGAGCCGGCGCGCACCGCTTACGGCGAGACGGTGCGTCTTCCGTCGGCGACGGGGATGCTCGTGCGCGACAGATATTCGTTCAGTGGATGGGCGCGCAATCCTGATGCGGCGGAACCGGAATTCTCCGACGGTGCGGATGTCGAAAATCTGACGGCCGCAGACTATGTCGTTTTGTATGCGGTGTGGAAGGCGAATCCGCCGGTCGAGGAGCCCGAGACGTGCGATATCTACTTCTGCGCCAATGGCGGATTGGGGACGATGTCGATGCAGACGGTCACCAACGGGGTCGCCGCGAAGCTCTCGACATGCGCGTTTTCGCGTACTGGATGGGAATTCAAAGGATGGGCCGCCGATTCGAGCGCGGAAGAGGCGGCGTTTATCGACGGTGCGGAGGTGTCCGGCATTGGAGCGGCGGATTGGACCGTTCTCTATGCCGTGTGGTCCAAAGTGGAGGATACGACCGATTATGGCGAACTTTCAGCGGCCGTGGGTGCGAATTTTGAATTGATATCCACAAATTGCTGGACTGTGGAGACGGGGACGAATCTCTCCGCTCCGGAGTGTCTGCAGATGCCCGGGATAAACGCGCTTGTGTCGTATGACATGCCGTCCGTTTTGGGCAAGACAGCTGTTCTTGCCGGTAAGGTTGAAGGGCCAGGAACCCTATCGTTCAGTTGGCTTGCGGGCAAAAACGCGGCCGTAGAGCCTGCCGCAGAAGACACAGTATGCGCATTCACGACATCGGATTCCCCCGATGTGGCCGTTGAACGGCTTCTCTATTCGACAAACGTAGTGGCCGTCACGGAATATACGAACTCGCTTGGCAAAGTATACCTGACGGAGACGAACACGACAGCGGGCGTCATAACGGAGTGGAGTACGGTTTCGCACGATGTCTTGTCCGTGGGGGAGACGACATTTTATTGGGTGGGACTGAAGAATGCATACGTGTGGCTTGATGATGTGACATGGACCCCCGCGGCGCCTGATGCCGCCAGCGAGCCAGCGCTGTATGCAGTCCGCGACTGCAGATATGATGGGAACATGCACACCGGGGTGGTTGCGATAGCGGGCTGCAAGGTCGTGTCCGGTGCGGCAGCTGTGGAGTCCGGAGAGCATGTTGCGACGCTTGCGCTTCTGGATGGCTTCGAATGGCCCGACGGTGCGGAAGATGCGACTCGCGAGGTGAAGTGGTCCGTGGTGCCCGACGAAACGGAAACAGGGACTATGTATGCGCTTTATGCCGTCCGCTCGCCCGTGTTCGATGGTTCGGAAAAGGAGGGCGTAGTGGCCGTGTCGGGATGCCGCGTGATATCCGGAGGCGTGGCGACGGAGCCTGGAACATACACGGCCGTATTGAAGTTGGCGGAAGGTTTTGCATGGAGGAGCGGAGACTCTACCGAGACGGCTCGCGAGATCCGGTGGACGGTTGCGGAGTCCTGTTCCGGTTCGGGGGGAGGTACTTCGCAGATTGACGGAAAGCCTGCCGCAAATCCGGCCTATTGGCATGTGTTCGACAACCAGGTTTATGACGGGACCGCAAAGACGGGCGTGGTTGCGGTCGCGGGGTGCATGGTCACTGGCGGCGTTGCGACAGGGGCCGGAGATTACGAGGCGGTGGCTACGCTCCTTGACGGCGCTGTCTGGGCGGATGGCTACGAAGGAGCCAGCCGGAAAATTGAATGGTCCGTGGACAAGGCCGTGTACGATTTGAGCGGCGTGTGGTTTTCCGGCGCTGTATTCATTGAAGACGGGACACCCAAATCCATCTATGTCGGAGGAGTGTTGCCCGATGGGGTCGCCGTGACGTACGACGGCAATGGATGCGCAGAGCCGGGCGTGCATGCCGTTACGGCGATATTCTCGGGCGATGTGGAGAATTACGAGGAGTTGACGGATGCCCTCACGGCGGATATGACGATTGTTTCGGCGTTCGGCCCCGACGGCGATGCGGAACCGATCCTTGACGAGACGGCAGTTGGCGCGACATCATTCTTCGATGTCAAGGTCGATTGTGACGGTGACGCGCATGGACCTTCCGCCAATGCGATCTCCGCGGTATTCGCTTCGCTTTCCGCAAATGGCGGAGGAGTCGTTTTCTCTGAAGACGGAGGTCTGACATGGATATCGACACCGCCGTCTTATGTAGATGCTGGGGAGTATGAAATCCTTTATAAGGCGATGCTGTATGATGGGAGGGAATTTGTCCATGCGCTTCTTGTGACGATTGTTGCGACAGAGCCTGAACCGGAACCCGAGCCCGAACCGGAACCCGAGCCCGAACCTGTGATTGATTTCACTGATGCGGTCCTGGGCGTCAAGTTCACCGCTACGCTCTCCAGTCTTGGTGCGGACGTTTCCGCATCTGCGAGAATCAAAGCATATGGTCTTGCAAAAGGGTTGAGGGTGAAGAAGGTAAATGGTGTGTGGACTGTTGCCGGAACACCTAAAGAGACGATGGATGGCATTTCACGTCGCGCGTGGCTTGTTGTGAAAGAGGGAGGTGAACAATCGCTCGTATCTCTTGATCTGCGGGTGTTGAACGCAGAAGGGGAGGAACCGTCCGATCCTGTTCCGTTCTGTTCCGTTTCCTTTGACGGTGATATTGCCGATGAGGATGGGGTTGCCATTCTCCGGCAGGCGATTCCATGCTCGTTTGCGATCGATTTGCAGGACGGCGAGGCTCTTAAGGCGAAGGGGCTTCCCGGCGGGCTCAAGCTGACCGCGACATCCGGCGGTTACGCGATAGCCGGTTCGCCGCGGAAAGCTGGCGCATTCGTGGCAATCTTGACAGCCAAGAGGAACGGCGCGACATCTGTATTCACGCTTCCTTTCCTGGTGAAGGCGCTTCCCGAATGGGTGGTCGGAAAATTCGCCGGTGGCGGCGAGGGCGGCATAGTCTCGCTTAGTGTAACAAAGACAGGACGCATTACTGGAAAGTGGCAGGGAGGCGGTAAGAAATGTACTCTGAAGGCGGCGTCGTTCTCCGGTTGCACCGATGGCGAGAGTCCTGTTTTCCGTGCCGTGCTTGCGGCAAAACCCTCAGGCGGAGCGGCTGAGTATTGGCCTCTTGCCGTCCTGGAAGACGGTATGGGCGCAATTGCGACCAATGACGTTTTTTCTGCAAGGAGAAATGTCTGGAAAACCGAACCGTGGAAAACGTACGTTAAATCCATCGCCAAAGTTGAATCGCCCGCCTACTTACCATACGGCATCGCCGGCGATACCGTGACGCTCAAGGTGAAATCCAACGGGAATGTCACGGCCAAGGGCGTGCTCACATCGTCGGGCAAGCGTGTGACGGCTTCCTGCCAGACCGTTCTGTGCCCTGTCTCCGCGCCGGACGCTTCCGGCTCGTTTTATGCAACGGTGCGCATATACTTCGCGCCGAAGACCGGGAAATTGCCGGACGGCTATTCAGCCGAGGTTGTGCTGCGATGGACCGGAGCGGCACTGGAGATTGTTTCGGTCGACGAATGATTTCATGAACAGCGACATCATCATCACTAACGCCCGCATGCACAATCTGCGGGGCATTGACGTAAGGATTCCGCGCAACTCTCTGACTGTGGTCACCGGCCTTTCCGGCAGCGGAAAATCCTCGCTCGCATTCGACACGCTTTATGCAGAGGGGCAGCGCAGGTATGTGGAGAGTCTCAGCGCATATGCGCGACAGTTCCTAGACAGGCTTGAAAAGCCCGATGTCGAGAAGATCGAGGGCCTCTCTCCTGCAATATCGATCGAACAGCATACGACCAGCGGCAATCCGCGTTCGATTGTCGCAACGGTCACCGAGATACACGACTATCTGAGAATCCTGTGGGGATCGGCTGCGACGCCGCATTGTCCGAAATGCGGCAAACCCGTGACGCGCCAGAGCGCCGAGCAGATAGTCGACGCGCTCGCAAGGGAGTCCGGCAAGGCCATACTCTATGCGCCTGTCGTCAAAGGCAAGAAGGGCCGGCACGAGGAGACGCTTGCCGCGCTCAAAAGAAACGGATTCGCTCGCGTAAGGATAGACTCTGTCTCGTATCCCATTGATGAGCTTCCAGATCTGGACAAGAAGAAGGCTCACAACATAGACGTGGTGGTTGATCGCATAGTTCTCCCCGGCGACCGCACCCGCCTTACCGACTCTGTGGAGCTTGCGCTGAAAACCGGGCACGGATTGATGGAGGTTGCGTTCTTGTCTGCGGAAGATACCCGCACGACAGTGTTTTCGGAATTGAATGCGTGTCCCGACTGCGGACTGTCCTTCGACGAGCTCAGGCCGCGTTCCTTTTCCTTCAACTCGCCATTCGGGGCCTGTCCTGCATGTGCAGGACTCGGGCAACTGTATTATTTCGACGAGGACCTTGTCGTTCCCGACAAAACCCTTCCGCTTGAGGAGTCCATACATCCGTGGCGTCGCATCGGCGGGCAGATGGCCATACTCTATCACAAGGAACTGCTGTCCGAGATTGCCAGGCAGAACAATGTAGACCTTTCGACCCCTTACTGCAAGCTCCCCGCAGCGTTCAGAAAAGGCTTGATGCACGGTTTCAAGGACGACCTGGTTCTTAGCTGGCGACGTGTCGATCGTCCTTTCGAGGGTGTGTTGGCCGCCTTGAAGCGGAAGATGGAAGAGGCTCCGGACGATGAAACTAGGGCAAAGTACGAGGCCTACCAGAACTTCCGAGTCTGTCCGGACTGCCATGGCGCCAGGCTAAGACCTGAATCGCGTGCGGCGACAGTTGCCGGAAAGACCATAGTGGAGGTGATGTCCATGCCCGTCACCGAGTCTCTCGCCTTCTTCAAGAGTCTCGAGGATATTCCCGGTCTCAAGGATATCCGCGGCGAGATAGTCAAGCGGTTGAAGTTCCTGGTAGATGTGGGGCTGGATTACCTCACCCTTGACCGCGCCAGCGCGACGCTTTCGGGCGGAGAAATGCAACGGATCCGCCTTGCGACACAGATAGGCAGCGGACTCACCGGCGTTCTTTATGTCTTGGACGAGCCTACTATAGGCCTTCATCCGAGAGACAATGAGCGGCTCATTTCGACTTTGAAGGGGCTGCGCGACCGCGGAAACACGGTTGTCATAGTCGAGCACGATGAAGAGATGATGCGTGCTGCCGATTGGATCGTCGATCTCGGACCCGGTGCAGGTCGCGAAGGCGGAAAGGTCATGTATCAAGGCGACTTTAAAGGTCTCTTGAAGGCGAGGTCGCTCACAGCCGACTATCTGACGGGACGTAAAAGCGTCGTGGCGGACCGTTCAGGCGCCGAGCCACCCTCGCGGCGGAACAGCATAACTCTCTCCGGATGCACCGAGCATAATCTAAAGAACATAACGGTGCATATTCCCGTAGGATCCTTCACCGTGGTTACCGGCGTTTCCGGTTCTGGCAAGTCCACTCTTGTCGATGAAACGCTCAAAAGGGCCCTCATGAGGCACTTTTATCGAGCCAAGGCGCTTCCCGGCAAGTATCGCAAGCTTTCCGGAGTGGAGAATTTCGACAAGGTAATAGAAATCGATCAGTCTCCCATTGGCCGGACTCCGCGCTCCAATCCTGCGACATATGTGGGATTTTTTTCGGACATCCGCGATCTTTTCGCAAAAACAGAGGCTGCAAAGGCAAGAGGATATACTCCAGGCCGTTTTTCGTTCAATGTGAAGGGCGGGCGTTGCGAGGTTTGCGGCGGAGATGGACTGAGAAAACTTGAAATGAGTTTCCTGCCGGATGTATACGTGACTTGCGAGCAGTGCGGCGGCAAGCGCTTCAATTCCGAGACGTTGGAGGTGACGTACGGCGGGAAGACGATTGCGGACGTATTGGCGATGACCGTAGCCGAAGCATGTGAATTTTTCGCGAAAGTTCCGTCTCTTGCCCGCAAACTGAAGACGCTTCTTGATGTCGGCCTGGGATATATAGCGCTCGGACAATCCGCGACTACTCTTTCAGGGGGCGAGGCCCAGCGCATAAAGCTTGCCACCGAGCTTTCCCGCCGCGCCACCGGGCGGACGCTTTATCTTCTTGACGAGCCCACAACCGGCCTTCATTTCGACGATGTGGCGAAACTCATGAAGCTCCTTCTGAAGCTTCGCGAGCAGGGCAATACGGTTGTCGTCATAGAGCATAATCTAGACGTAATCCGCTCTGCCGATTGGATAATCGACTTGGGTCCGGGCGGCGGTTCCTCCGGTGGGGAGCTCGTTGTGGAAGGCCCGGTTGACAAGGTAAAGGCTTGCCGGGAATCCGTGACCGGACGTTTCATCTGACTTCCGTTTTCCGTTGTATTTTCGGCGCAGAAATGATAAGATATATGTCGCAAAACTAGGTTCATGCAGATGAAAACCGACAAACTATCTTTGTTCGTCCTCGCGGCGCTCGCCTGCGGGTCGCTTTTTGCGTCCGCATGGGTGACAAGCAACGGTGACGCAAAGCGATACAACACGCTTGACGAGGCGCTCGCGGCGGCGACGGCACTAACGAACAGTTCCACAGTCGCGGTCATCGGTGACGATACGATCTCCTCGTCCTTCACCATCACCAACGGCATGGAAATCTGTGGCGATTCTGTTTTGATTGGAAATGGCGGATCGCTGACGGTGTCCGGCGGTGCGACGCTTGTTTTCTCGAATATAACGTTTTCTTCGTCTCCCTTTGGTATACGCACAACGCCGTTCGTCATTGTGGAATCCGGCTCGTCAGTTGAACTCGAGAATGGCTTTTCCATAACCAAGATGGGATTGAACAGCAACACGGACGGGGTCAGATTCGGTTGCGCGTTCCGCGTTGCCGCGGGTGGTTCCATCTCCATGGAAGATGGAGCTTCGATATCCGGCTGCAGGCAGGCCTCCCAGCAGAATTCGACGAACGTAAAGACGTGCGGCGGGGCCGTGTGGCTTGATTCCGGCTCGATGTTTGAGTTCGCGGGCGGCTCGATAACCAATTGCTTTGTCGCCGGATACGGCGGCGCCGTGTACGTTTCGTCGAATGCAGAGGTTCGCATTTCCGGAGCCGCCGTTGCGAACGGCAACAAGGCCAACCATGGTTCGGCTTCTTCCGCCAGTGTGGCAGACGACATATGTGTCGCCTCCGGCGGTTCGCTTACCGTGGCGGGGGCGCTTTCTGGCGGCGAGGACTCCATAGGCGTCGCTGTTGCGGATTCTCCCAACGTCGGCGATGCCTTTGCCGCGCTCGCTGACGGCGCAAGCGCCGATGAGGCGACGCTTGCCGCTTTCGTCAACAATTCCGACGGATCTCTCCTTGCTTCCGTCAGCGGGCTCTCCCTTGTATGGAAAGAAGAGGATTCGGAGGATACGCCTGCGGGACCTCAGCCTGTAGGCAAATCCGCCGCCGCCGTGATGCTCGCCAATGGCGACGGTACGAAATACTACGCAACGCTGGAGGATGGCTTTGGCGCTGCTACGAACGGCACGGCGACGATTACTCTTCTCAAGAGCGTGGAATTCACCAACTCCGTGTCGCTCGCCTCCAATGTCACGTTAGTGGACGTAACAACCAACAGGTTCGCTGTGACGCGGCCTGCCGATGGAACTGCGCTCATTGATGTCGGTGCGCATTCTCTTGCCGTCACAAACGTGACGCTCACCGGCGGCGTCGGCAGGTTCTTGAACGTAAAAGGCGGCTCTCTTACGCTTGATGCCGATTCGGAAGTCTGCTACGTGTACGGACGCGGCTCCGCCTTCGTCGCGCCAGTCACCGTATGGGGAGGGACTTTCACCATGAACGGCAACGCCTCGATCTTCTATTGCATGAACTCCTTCAACCGCAAATACGGCAATTCTCTGGCCGCGGGCGGCGTCGTTGTGGCCGGGTCTGAAACGGCGGGGGCCAAGGCCGTCATGAACGGCGGTCGAATCTGCGGCTGCCGCGCCACAGGCGCCGGCTTCGGCGGCATTTACATCGGCAATCAGGCCGAGATAGAGGTGAAGGGCGGCGAGTGCATGATTTGGGACAATACGACTGCGGACGTGTTCGCGTCGAACCGGGCAAGATCCAACTTGACCGTGCATGATCTCAGTTCTCATACGCTCACCGGGGCCTTGACGGGCAACGCGCAGATCGGCTTCATGGAGGGCATTCTTGCGGACACCAACACTTTCGGTGCCACGACGCTTTCCGGCGCAGCCGCTGTTCAGAGCGCCGCTAGATACATCCATGACTCGACAGGCGCAGCAGGGGAGGTTGACGGCAAGACTCTCATATGGGACCCGTCCGTCGATCCGTCCGTCGTTGCGGATGTTTGCGGACCTTTCGCTTTCACGGCAATCGAAGAGAACGATGACGGCGCATGGCTTCTGACGATCGCGCCTGCAGCGGCGGGGTGCACGTATACGCTCTATGCCTCTGACGATCTCTCTGTCGATCTCCAGAAATGGACTCAAGCCGGGGAGCCGCAGACGCCGACGGCAAGCGGAGAGATTTCTTTCACCGTTCCCGGAGATACTGCGCAGCGTTTTTGGCGCGCAATCGGAACCGATGCCTATTGACGGCGCGACGGTAACTGGACAAACACCGAAACGATCATCATCTGAAATCCAACCATGGCAAAAGAAACAAAAGAACCCAAGAAGACGACAACCGGCAACACCGCTCTCGATGCGGTCATGAGCCAGATCCGCAAAGAGTTCGGCGAAATGTCGATCATGCGCCTCGGCGACAGAGAGATCGAGGACATACCGGTCATCTCCACAGGAGCGCTTTCACTGGACATGGCTCTTGGCGTGGGCGGTCTCCCGCGCGGTCGAGTGGTCGAGTGTTACGGGCAGGAATCGTCCGGAAAGACGACACTTGCGCTTCATGTGGTCGCCAACGCGCAGAAGGCCGGAGGAACCGCTGCGTTCATCGATGCGGAACATGCTCTGGATCCCGGCTACGCGAAGAAGATCGGCGTGGACCTGGAGAATCTGATCGTCTCCCAGCCGAACAGCGGAGAAGAGGCGCTTACAATATGCGAGCAGCTGTGCAAGTCGGGCGCGCTTGACGTCATCGTCGTCGATTCCGTCGCCGCGCTCACTCCGCAGGCGGAGATAGACGGCAACATGGGCGACAGCCACATGGGCCTGCAGGCCCGTCTCATGTCCCAGGCGATGCGCAAGCTTACGAGCGTTCTCGCCCAGACGAAGACTCTCTGCATCTTCACGAACCAGGTCCGCGAGAAGATAGGCGTCATGTTCGGCAATCCCGAGACGACCCCCGGCGGCAAGGCCCTCAAGTTCTACGCTTCCGTGCGTCTGCAGGTTCAGAGGATCGGGGCGATCAAAAATACGTCCGGACAGGTCGTCGGAAACCGTACGCGCGTAAAAGTCGTGAAAAACAAGGTCGCGCCTCCCTTCACCGAAGCGGAGTTCGACATACTCTACACCTGCGGCATATCCTACGAGGGATCGGTGCTCGATGCGGCGCTTTCGCGGGGAATCGTCGAGAAGCGAGGCAGTTGGCTTTCGTTCGGTGACGAGCAGCTTGCGCAGGGATCGCTCGCGACGATCGAATATCTCAAGGCGAATCCCGAAGTCACGGCCAAGATCGTCGAGCTCGTCAAAACCACGCCGGTGAATCCGGCGCTCGCCAAGAAGAAATAGGAACATGGATTTCAAGAAGCGGAGAGGTGGCGGAGCGGTCGATCGCGGCGGTCTTGAAAACCGTTGACCCGAAAGGGTCCGGGGGTTCGAATCCCTCCCTCTCCGCCATGGTGTGCGGGGGAAGATAACGAAGAAACGAAACGAAGAGAAAGAAGCGTACGGATAAATGAAACAGATCGGAGTAGGCATTCTCGGGTTCGGCACCGTTGGCGCAGGCGTCGCGGACGGACTCCTCTCCCACCGCGAGGTCATGTCGAAGCGGCTCGGCGTGGACATCGCCCTCAAGAAGATTGCGGATCTTGACATCACGACGGACCGCGGCATCAAAGTGCCGGCAGACGTTCTCACGACGGATGCGCCGGCCGTCATAGCCGACCCTGCGATTTCGATCGTTGTCGAGACGATCGGCGGGACCGGGATCGCCAAGAAATTCGTGCTTGATGCGCTCAATGCGAAGAAATGCGTCGTTACCGCCAACAAGAAACTGCTGGCCGAACACGGAAAAGAGATATTCGACACGGCCAGGGCAAATGGTGTCGACATATATTTCGGCGCCTCGGTCGGCGGTGGGATCCCGATCATCAGGGTTCTTCGCGAGGGGCTCGCCGGCAATTCCATAGAATCGATCCACGGAATCCTGAACGGGACTTGCAATTACATCCTTACGAGGATGGAGAACGAGGGTCTTCCTTTCGATGCGGTCCTCAAGGACGCGCAGAAGCTTGGTTACGCCGAAGCGAACCCCTCTCTTGACATAGACGGTTTCGACACTGCACACAAGGCGTGCATTCTTGCGGCGTTGGCGTTCGGATTTCAGCCTGCCGTCTCGGATGTGCAGGTGGAGGGCATACGCAATCTTGCGGGCGAAGACGTAAGGTATGCGGCAGACTTCGGATACAGGATCAAGCTTCTCGCGACGGTCACCCGCCAGGGCGACGAGGTGGAGGTCGGGGTTCATCCGACCCTTGTTCCGTTCAGCCATATGCTCTCGAGCGTGAACGACGCGTTCAACGCCGTGATGGTCAAGGGCGACATGAGCGACTATACGATGTACTACGGACGCGGCGCCGGTCGTGCACCGACGGCATCCACCGTCATCGGAGACATTGGAGACATCGCAAGAAACATCGCCCATGGCGAGACGCGCTACGAAAGAGGCGTGCCGGATTATGCCGAGGGAGCCGTCAAGCTTCGCGCTGCGGGCGAAATCTCGTCGAAATTCTATATTCGGTTTCTCGTTGCCGACAAGGCGGGGGCATTCGGCACGATCGCGTCCATTCTCGGCGGACATGGCGTTTCGCTGGACGCCGCCTCGCAGAAGGCCGGTTCGGTCGGAAATCAGCCTGTGCCCGTGGTCGTCCTGACCCACAAGGCCAGAACGAACGATCTTATGACCGCAATCGCCGAAATAAAGGCGACCGGCGTCATCGGCGCGGAACCCGTGGCGCTTCGCGTACTGTAAGGAGACGACATGAAAGTTTGCAAATTCGGCGGAAGTTCTCTTGCGAACGCTGCGCAGCTGAACAAGGTCATAGACATAGTTCTTGCAGACCCAGCACGACGTCTTGTCGTGGTTTCCGCTCCCGGCAAACGCCACTCCGGCGACACGAAGGTGACCGATCTTCTGATAGAGCTTGCCGAGACGGCGCTGAAAGGGGAGAATACCGACCGCCAGTTCGGCGCCGTGGTGGAGCGCTACGCCGAAATCGCCGACTCTCTAAAGCTCGGCGGGGAAATCGTCCGCACTATCGAGATGGACCTTATGGACCGCCTCGCCAAGGTGTCGTCGCTGGAGCCCGCCGAGTTCATGGATCTCATGAAAGCTTCGGGCGAGGACAACAACGCGAAACTGGTGGCCGTCGCGTTTGTCGCGCGTGGACGCAAGGCGCGCTACGCAAGCCCCAGGGACACCGGCATGGTCTTGACCGGACCCTTCGGAGATGCGACGCTCGACCCGTCCAGCTATTCAACCCTTTCCCGCGCTTTTTCGAATTTTGACGGAATAGTGATCTATCCTGGCTTTTTCGGATACACCAAGGACAGCAAGGTCGCGACATTTCCGCGCGGCGGGAGCGACATCACGGGCTCCATACTGGCGGCGGCCGTGTGCGCGGACGTATACGAAAATTTCACCGATGTCGATTCGGTGTATCCTGTCGATCCAAGAATCGTACCCGAAGTCTCCGAGGGCATTCCAACCATGACGTACCGCGAAATGCGCGAGCTCGCGTACGCCGGTTTTGGGGTTTTTGCGGACGAAGCCGTCATTCCCGCCGTGCGCGCGCGCATTCCGATCAACATACGCAACACGAACCATCCCGGCGAGCCCGGCACGATGATTCAGCAGTCGCGCCGCGTGGTTCCGGGGACGGTCGTCGGGATCGCGAGCGCGGACGACTTCTGCAACATCGTTGTGGAGAAGTATCTCATGAACCGTGAGGTCGGCTTCGGCCGCCGGCTTCTGCAGGTCCTTGAGAACGAGGGCATTGCATACGAGCATATGCCTTCGGGCGTCGATTCGCAGTGCATAGTCGTGAAGGGGAAGGTTCTCCCCAAGGATAAGGAGCGCAAGGTCATCCAGGCGATACAGCGCGAGCTCAAGCCCGACTACGTTTCCGTAGAAAGGGACATATCCATAATAATGGTTGTGGGCGAGGGCATGTGCTATACGCCAGGAATGCTCGCAAAAGCCTGCCTTGCGCTTGCGTCTGTCGGCGTCTCGATGTCGATGGTCAATCAGGGGTCGAGCGAAGTAAGCTTTATGCTGGCCATCCGTCAGCAAGACAGGGACAAGGCGGTGCGCGCGCTTTATTCGGCTTTCTTCGGTTGACAATTCGGCTAAAATCGCATAAAATATCACCAAACTGAAAAAACGGAAAGTACGCGGACATGTTCGGAAAACTAAAGTCTCTCTTCTCGATGGATATCGGCATCGATCTTGGCACGGCGAACTCGCTTGTCTACGCCAAGGATCGCGGCATCGTTTTGCGCGAGCCTTCCGTAGTCGCGATACAGGCCGGGTCCAAAAGGGTGCTTGCGGTCGGCGAAGAGGCGAGGCGGATGCTTGGCCGCACGCCAGGCAATATCGTCGCCATCCGCCCGATGAAGTCTGGCGTCATAGCCGATTTTGACATTACGGAGGCGATGATAGCCTACTTCATAAACAAAGTGCGCCCGCGTCACATATGGTCCAACATGAAGGCTGCGCGCCCGAGGATGGTGATAGCGGTGCCAAGCGGCATCACGGAGGTTGAGAAGCGCGCGGTGGAGGATGCGGCGCATCAGGCCGGGGCGGGCAAGGTGTTTTTGATCGAAGAGCCGATGGCGGCTGCGATCGGGGTCGGGTTGCCCGTCTCCGAACCGGCCGGCTCGATGATAGTGGACATCGGCGGCGGTACGTGTGAAGTGGCGATCATATCGCTCGCCGGCATCGTGCACAGCTATTCCGCCCGCGCGGCGGGCGGCGATGCCATGGACGAGTGCATCATGAAATACGTGCAGCGGGTATACAATCTCCTCATCGGCGAGCGCATGGCCGAATGGATAAAAATCGAAATCGGCAGCGCTTATCCGATGGATGAGGAGAAGAAACTTGAAATCAGAGGCAGAGACATTGTGGCGGGGTTGCCGAAGACACTTACGATAACCTCGGAGGAAATCAGGGACGCTCTGAAGGATCCGGTGAGTCAAATCGTGGATGCAGTGAGATCCACGCTGGACAAATGCGAACCGGAGTTGGCGGCGGACCTTGTTGACCGCGGGCTTGTGCTGTCGGGCGGGAGCTCGCAGCTTCGCGGTCTTGACAGGCTTTTGGCGGCGCAGACGGGGCTTCCCGTGACGATAGCGGACGATCCGCTCTCAGCCGTCGCGGAAGGCACAGGCGTCGTGATGAACGAGCTTGATTTCCTCGCGAAGAACAAACGCGAAGGGTAAGGCGTCCGAGGCAAATCCCGCGGAAAGGGATTTGCGGCAGTGAGGCAGAATGCTAAATCGACAGTGACGGTCATCGCCGCGGCGGTGCTCGGAGTTTTGGTTGTCGCCTTTTTCCGTGCGGCGCCGGTCGAGGCCGCATGGCCCGTGGAGAACGCGAAGTCCTCTTTCGTCCGCAAAATCGCATCACGCTGGCATGGTCTTTGGCATGGTGTGGAGGCGGCCGCGGAGAACGTCCGGCTCAGGCGCGATGTGGCGGCGCTGGAAATGGTCAGGCATGACAACGAAAGGCTTGCGGCGGATAACGACCGCATGCGCCGCGATTTGAGATTCGCCGCCCGCGAACCAGGGATGTGGGAGGCAGCCGAAGTGCTGTCATCCGGCGGCGGAGCGGCGACCGCCCGCAACACGATACGCATTGCAAAGGGGTCTTTCGACGGAGTGGAGGCCGGCGCTGCGGTTGCGGTTCCGTCGGGGCTTGTCGGCCGGGTCGTCTCCGTGACTCCCCATACCGCCGATGTACTCCTCGTGACAGATCCGACATTGCAGGTGTCCTGCCGCGTATCCGGTTCCCGTCCCGCCGTATACGGCATCGCAAACGGCGAATCCGACTCTTCCCTTGCGCTGAAGCATGTCAGGGCCGGAAGCAAAATCGATGCCGGAGCCATGCTTGAGACCTCGGGCATGGGCGGGGTGTTCCCGGACGGCATAACCGTGGGGTTTTTCGAAGGTTTCTCCGCGCCTAATGGCGCCAGAGGCGGGAACGGCGCGGCCGATGGAGCTGCGCTGGAGCTCGAGGGCAGGCTTCGCACCGCTGTCGACATGTCTCTCCTTGAAGACGTATTCATCCGCATGATAAAGTGAAAAGGGATTTCATCCAGCTTGCGATCGCTTTTTTCACCCTTGCCGTCGGCGGGGCGGCGGAGGAGCTTTTGCCGAGGTTGCTTTCGGTCGGAATTCCGGTTCTGCTTTCCGCATCGGCATATTTCGCCGTAAGGCGCGCCCCTGTTGCCGGAATGCTGTTCGCTCTTGCGGCAGGTGCTGCGGAAGATGCCCTGTGCGCCCTGCCGTATGCGGTGAGCATAGCGTTTTTCGCCGCAGTTGCGGCGCTGATGCGCGGATTCAAGCTCCCGCTGGCCTGCGCCGCTCCGGCGTACGTGGTATATCAGTTATGGCTTTGGATATGGCTCGGACAGGACCTGCCGGGGAACATATTCGCGAGAATGTTCGCGGCGCTACCGGTAGGGGCTGCGACGCTTCTTGCGGTGCATCTGGTCCTGTCATGGGTTGACGGAAAGGCGGCGGTCGATGAAAAATGATTTTCGCGTCGGACTTTACGTCTCTTTCTGCCTCATGAGCGCATTCATGCTTATAGGCTTCATGCTTTTGGCGGTGCGCCTTCAGCCCGGAAAGCTGGGCGAGTCGGTTGGGCTTGCCAGCGAGCGGCAGCCGCGACGCTACTCAAGGGTAGTGCGCACCGGCGGCCTGCGCGGAAGGATTCTCGACAGAAACGGATCTCCGCTCGCCGAGAACGTCCTGTCGCTGGTAGTGAAGGCCGATCCCGGCGCGTTCCGTCCGAAAAAGTCCGGTGAAACCGTCGAAGCCAACATGGTCGCGGCCGTCTTCGCGCTGGAGCCGGTGATCGGCAGGCCTTCGCTTTGCGGGTCTGGCGAAGATGCACTTGCCTACTTTTCCGCGCAGCTTAAGCGCGACCAGGTGAAGCCTGTAGACGTTTGGCGCAATCTTTCCGAGGAGGAGCTGGCGCGTTTCTGCGAACATTCGTGTGAACACCAGGGTTTCGTCTGCAGGCCGGAATCGGAAAGGCGCTATCCGTGCGGATCTCTCGCCGCCCATGTCATCGGGAGCGTCCGGCGCGACGACGTGCCGCCCGCCGCCGACAGCAGGCGTGTAAGCTACAGGGAAAAGGAGCTGCGCGGACGCGAAGGGATGGAGTATCAATACGACAGCTATCTGCGCAGCGTACCCGGCGAAGATCGCCTCACGGTCGATGTTCGCGGGCGCACCATCTCGCGCGAGACGCTTGTTCCGGCCGGGCCGGGATGCGATCTCCGGCTGACATTGGACATTCCGCTGCAGCGCGCGGTCGAGGCTCAGCTAGACGGATGCCTGGGCGCATGCGTCGCCATAGATCCGAGAGACGGAGCAATCCTTGCGTGCGCGAGCGCCCCTTCGTACGATTTGAACGACTTCGTGCCCGTACTGACCTCGGCGGTGTACGACCGTCTGAGGAACGATCCGGCCAAACCTCTCCTCAACCGCGCGACCGCAGGCACGTACCCCCCCGGTTCCACCTTCAAGCCCGTCACCGCACTTGCGGGGCTTGAATCCGGATGGCCCAGGGAAAGTACGTATCTCTGCTCGGGCGCCTACGAACTCGGCGGGATGCGCATACGCTGCGGCCGCACGTGGGGCCACGGCCCGGAGAACGTCATCCACGCTTTGCGCGACAGCTGCAATCCGTTTTTCTGCAATCTCGGACAAAAGGCCGGAACTAACGCAGTCATGACCGCCGCCCGCAAATTCGGGCTCGGCGAGCGCACCGGCGTGGATTTCCCGACTGACGCCCCTGGCGTCGTGCCGGACGAAGAGTGGAAGCTGGCAAGATATGGAACCAAGTGGTATCCGGGCGATCTCGCCCAGATGTCGCTCGGACAGGGAATGCTTCTGGTGACGCCGCTTCAGCTTGCTTGCGTTGCGGGCGCGCTCGGCACTGGACGCCTTGTGACCCCTCACTTCAATTTCGACATGCCGTCGCGCGCCTTCCCGCTGGATTTCCGGCGCCGGGATCTCGATGTCGTGCGCGAAGGGATGAGACGCGTCGTGGCGGACGGCACGGGCCGCCTCGCAGGCAAGGGTGTGGACGCGCGCATCATCGGTAAGACCGGCACGGCGGAAGTCGGAGAAGGCGCGCGCAGGCGCAAGAATACATGGTTTATCGCCTATGCGGAACCGACCGGAACTTCGCGGGGACGATCGCCTGTCGCGCTCGCGCTTCTTGTCGAGAACGGCGAATCCGGCGGCGGAACGGCCGCGCCGAAAGTCTGCGAAATCCTCAAGTCGTTCTACGGGGAGGTGCCTCTGTGATGCGCCGCTTCATCCGAGAGTTCAACTGGATTTCGTTTTTGTCGATGATCGCCCTTGTCGCGGTCGGCGCCTCCGTCCTGGCGTCGGCCGGCGCCGCACGCGCTGAAATGGATCCGGCCGCCGCCTCCATGGCGGGGAAATGGAAGGTCATGCTCGGGACTTCCGCCGTCGGTCTCGTCTGCTATTTCGCATTGGCATTCTCTGACTACAGGAAAATCCTGGACTGGACGGCCTACCCCGCGTACGGCGTCGCTCTCGCCTTTCTCGCCCTTGTCCTTCTCTGCGGCTCCGAGCAGTTCGGCGGGAGACGGTGGCTGTGGTTTTTCCAGCCGAGCGAGACCGCGAAATTCGCCGTTATCGCATGCCTGGCGCATCTGTATGGACAGGAGGGCGAGCAGTTCGCGGGGCAATTCCGCTTTCGCGGATTTCTCGTTGCCTGTGCGATTGTGGCAGTTCCGTGCGGTCTCATACTGCTTGAGCCCGATCTAGGGACCGCCCTTACCCTCCTTCCTGCCGTGACGGTCATGCTTTTGGCGGCCGGCGTGTGGCGCAAGGGGATGGTGCTTCTTCTGGCCGGCGGCGCCGTGGCGGCGACCGCCGTTCTCGGCGCAGTCTACGAGGCGGAGCGTCCGGGAACGCCTCCGGCGCGGCGTGAAGCCATACTCAAATACACTCCGCTGGAGGATCACCAGGTTGCCCGCGTGAAGACGTTCCTCTTTCCCTCCGAAGACAGCCAGGGTGACGGCTACAATCTCGCCCAGGCGAAAAAAACGATAGCGGCCGGCGGCATCGACGGCGCGGGCTGGGGGCGCGGCGGGGCCATACGTGAACGGACGCTCCCGCCGAAAGTAAGCATGAACGACTTCATTTTCTGCGTGTGGGCCGAAGAGATGGGGTATGTGAAAGGCTCGCTCTTTCTTCTTGCGCTTTACGGCATTCTCTGCGTGTCGACCCTCTTCACTCTCTTCTCGGCATCGGATGGACGCGGCCGCCTCCTGGTTCTCGGCGTCGTCACGCTCGTCTTCGCCCATGTATACATCAATATCGGCATGTCCATCGGCCTGGTCCCCATAACCGGACTGCCGCTTCCGTTTCTGTCACTTGGCCGCACATTTCTCGTCACGGTTATGTGCTGCCTCGGTCTGGTACAAAGCGTGGCGTTACACAGAGAGGAATCATAGAAATGAATCTGTTCGGATGGCTCAGGCGCTCCAAGACGAAGCGCGAGATAATAGTCAATGTGGAAAAACTGGAGACCCGCGTCGCCGTCATCGAAAACGGCAGGCTCGAGGAATTCATGGTCGAGCATCCAGAGGCGGAACGCCTCGTCGGGAGCGTCTTCAAGGGGCGCGTGCAGAATCTGGAGAACGATCTCCAGGCCGCGTTCGTTGATATAGGACTGAAGAAAAACGCATTCCTCCACTACTGGGACATGACTCCTGACGCAGATGCGCTTCTCGACGACGATGACGAGCCGCGCGGCAAGGGTGGACGCAAAACTAACCGACTGTCCGACGCCGAAATCGCCAAGCGCTTCCCCCCGGGAAGCGAAATCATCGTGCAGGTCACCAAGGGGCCCATATCGACAAAGGGTCCGCGCGTCGTCGCCAACCTTTCGATCCCCGGCCGGTATCTTGTGATGATGCCGGGCGCCAAGGATTCGCACGGCGCGACTTTGCGGGGCGTTTCAAAGAAGATAGGCGACGCGAAAGAGCGTCAGCGCCTCAAGAAGATCCTCGACAAGCTCCCGCTCCCTGACAATGTAGGCCTCGTGGTGCGAACCGTCGGGCAGGGCGCCAGCGCGCGCGCTTTTGCACGCGACCTTCGCGGTCTTCTTTCTGTATGGAACGAAATGCAGGCCAACACGAAGAATCTCCGCACGCCTTGCTGCATTTTCCAGGAACCGGATCTCTGCGAGCGGGTTGTCCGCGATTGGCTCACGGAGGACGTGGATTCCATAATCATCGACGACGCTGCAAGCTACGAACAGATGCGCGAGGTCACCGGCCGCATCTCCCGCCGCGCCAAGTCAAAGATCCGCCGCTACGACGGCGACGTCAACATTTTCGAGCATTACGGTCTCGAGCGTCAGCTTCACGACGCCTTCGCCCGCCAGGTGCCGCTGAAATCGGGCGGATACCTCGTGATCGACGAGACCGAGGCGCTTATCGCAGTCGACGTCAACACCGGCCATTACAAGGGCAAAGGCTCCCAGGAGGATGCGATTCTCGAGGTCAATCTGGAGGCCGTTGAAGAGGTCGCGCGCCAGCTCAGGCTCAGGAACATCGGCGGCCTTGTCGTCCTCGACCTCATAGACATGAAGTCCCGCAAGCACCAGAAGCAGGTCTACCGCGCGCTCAAAGACGCCCTCAAGCGGGACCGCGCCAGGACCAACGTTCTGGAGATCAGCGAACTCGGCCTTCTCGAGATGTCGCGCCAGCGCCAGGACAGATCGATCCTATCGATGCTGACGTCGAGCTGCCCCTACTGCCAAGGGCACGGCGTCGTCAAGAGCCCCATGGCCGTGTCGATAGAGATCCAGCGCCGGCTTACTTCGCTTCTGCGCAAGGCGGCCGCGGACAAAAAACCGTTCGAGCCAAAGATCGTCATCGCTCCTCAGGTCATGCAGCGCCTCAGGACGGAAGACTCCGAGCTTCTCGCCAAGCTCCAGAAGGATTTCGATACGCGCCTCACGTTCGTCTCCGAGCTCCACCGCCATCCCGAGTCGTTCTCGATTCTCGATGCGGCGACGTCGCAGGTTCTCTACTCCCAGATGTGAGGGACGCATCAATGGATCTGATACCGAGCTTCGCCATCGATCACATGAAGCTTCTTCCGGGCGTCTACGTTTCTCGCGTGGATGCCGTCGGGGAGGACTTCGTCACCACCTTCGACATTCGCATGAAGCGCCCCAACCGCGAGCCGGCCGTCCACCCTAACGCACTGCATACGTTAGAGCACCTCGTTGCGACATTCCTGCGCAACGATCCGGAGTGGAAGGACCGCATCGTTTACTGGGGCCCCATGGGCTGCCTTACTGGCAACTACCTTCTTGTGAAGGGCCGTCCATCGCCCGAAGAGATCGCGCCGCTTTTGATCCGCGCATTCAAAAGCGTCGTGTCGTGGGAAGGTCCCGTTCCGGGCGCGCGTCCGCGCGAGTGCGGCAACGCCATCCTCCACGACCTCGCGATGGCGAAGTGGGAGGCGGCGCGGTACGTGAAGGTTCTCGAGGAAAACCCCTGTTTCGGATATCCGCAATGAGCGGTTTTCTCTTGTCGCTGAAAGACGTCTCGCTCGCGTTCGGCGGACCGCCGGTCCTCGAGAACGTTTCGCTCTCCGTCTCTCGTGGACTCAGGGCCGCTCTTACGGGAAGGAATGGAGAAGGGAAGTCCACTCTCCTCAAGGTCATATCAGGCGAACTCGAGCCCGATTCCGGCGAAATCGTCCGCGCGCCTTCGCTCAAGACGCTGTACGTAACCCAGGCCGTGCCGGCCGACCGCCCCGGCGACGATGCGTTCAATGCGCTTTCCGGGGGCGGCCGACGCCGCAAGATCCTTGAGGACGCGCTGTTGGCCCGTCCCGACATTCTGCTTCTGGACGAGCCGACCAATCATCTTGACACTGCAGCGATCGACTGGCTGGAGGGGATGCTGCGAAGGGCGCGCGAGACGGCCGTGATCATAGTGACCCACGATCGGCGCTTTTTGAGGCGCGTCGCGGCGAAGATTTTCGATCTGGACCGCGGCTGCCTCTCCGGGTGGGAGTGCGACTACACGACTTTCGTCAAGCGCAAATCGGAACTTGTTGCGGACGAGGCGGTGTATTGGGAAAGAAAGTCCAGAAGGCTTGCCCAGGAGGAGGCGTGGATACGGCGCGGCGTAAAGGCGAGAACCACGCGCAACGAAGGCAGGGTCGCCGCTCTCATGAAGCTGCGCGAGGAGTTTGCCGCCCGCCGCGCCTCTTCCGGCTCTGTCGCCATGAAGCTTGACACCGCCGCGCCAGGCGGCGTGAGGGTCTTGAAGGTGGAGGGTCTGTCATATTCGTGGGGCGACAAGGCCATAGTGAAGGATTTCACGGCCGACATCCTCCGCGGAGAGAGGATCGGCATCCTGGGGGCGAACGGCGCCGGGAAGACGACGCTCCTGAATCTTCTCGCTGGGCGACTCAAACCCGATTCCGGATCCGTCACCATCGGCACGAATGTCGAGCTCGCGTTTTTCGATCAGCTCAGAAGCGAGATGAAGCCAGAACTCACCGTCGCCGAGAACATCGCATCCGACCGCGACGAGGTCGTCGTCGGCGGGGTGAAGAAACACGTCTTTTCGTACCTTGCCGACTTCCTTTTCTCCTCCGAACGCGCGCGCACTCCCGTGAAGGCGCTTTCCGGCGGCGAAAGGGCCCGGCTCATGCTTGCGAAGCTGTTTCTGAAGCCGACGAACCTTCTCGTAATGGACGAGCCGACAAACGATCTCGACATCGAGACTCTCGAGCTCCTGGAGGAGCAGCTTCTCGCCTACTCCGGAACTCTGCTTCTCGTCTCCCACGACAGGGAGTTTCTCGACAATGTCGTTACATCCACGCTGATCCTTGAGGGAGACGGCAGGATTTCTTCGTGTCCGGGCGGATACGCCGACTTTGAGCGGATGAGGGGCGCGAAAGCCGCCGCCGCCAGGCAGGAGCCTCCGCGGAGCGCTGCGCCGCCGCGCATCTCTCCGCCGGAGACGGAAGGTCGCCGCCGCAAGCTTTCCTACAACGAGCAGCGCGAGCTTGCCTCGCTCCCCGGGCGCATCGAGGCGCTCGAGGCGGAGCTGGCGGGAATCCGCTCGGCTCTCTCCGATCCGTCCATCTACCGCGCCGATCCAGCTAAGGCGGCGGCCTTTGCGAAAAGGTTGCCGGCAGCCGAGACCGAGCTCGACGTGGCGCTTGAGCGCTGGACCGAACTCGAGGACCGCTCCTCCGGTGTGGCGGAGAACGGATAATATGTGCTATAATATGCGATATGCGAAACAATAGAACAATGAAGGCCCTGTTTTGCCTGGCGGCAGGCACGGTCGCCGGCGCCATGTGCGCGCGCGGCGCCGAGATGAAAGTCTCGGCAAGCCGCATGGCGGCGGACAACGTCACGGGCGTGCTTGTCGCGACCGGCAAAGTCGAGGCGACGATGGAGCCGTTCGCGCTGAGATCGAGCGGCGTGTCGAAGGTTGGGAGCGTCTATTCCTTCGGCGACGGAACCGTGGTGACTACGTGCACAAACGCTCCGGGCCACGAGTGCTGGTGCCTTGAGGGATCCGTTAGGATTGACATGACCGAGGGCGACTCCGAGGTCGTCGCGCGCGACGTATGGCTCAAGCTTTTCGGCATGCCTGTCGCCTGGTCTCCCTATTGGTGGCAGCCGCTCAACACCGACTACGGCGTTCGGGTGATGCCCGGCTACACCAGCCGCTGGGGCGCGTATCTCCTCAGCAAGTACGTCTATCGGCTCGCGGGCACGATGGAGGAGGGCGATTGGGGGCTCGCCGGCGGGACGAGACTCGACTTAAGATCCAAAAACGGTGTGGCTCTCGGGCAGAGCATAAGATGGAATCTTGCCGATTTCGGCAAAGGCAAATTCAAGGTCTACCATGCCTGGGACGAGGATGCAGACCGCTATGACAGGCGCTGGAACACCAAGCGCCACTACGGCAACTGGGGCAGCACCGTTCCGGACGAGCGCTACGCTCTCATGTTCGAGCACCGGATGAGCCCGACAGAGCGCGATACGATACGCGCGCGCGCATCGTACTTCAGCGATTCCCACTTCAAGTCGGATTTCCTCAAGGACGGACTGTTCGGCCTTGGCAACCGCTATCCGGATGCCGCCCGCAATGAGCTCGCCTACGAGCACCGCGAGCTCGCGTTTGCGATGGGCGCCGGCGTTTCTGGTCCGCTTAACGATTTCTACGGCGGCACAGCCCGCCTTCCCGAAATATGGTTTGACGCCATGCCCCAGCCTCTTTTCTCCCTGCCGGTCAATTACGAGTCGTCCACGCGTCTCGGCTGGCTTGAGCGCGACTATGCCTTGCACGGACGCAAATCCACGACTCTTCCATACAGGTACGATCCCGGCGTATGGGCGAACTACCAGGCTTTCCGCGCCGACACCTACCACCGCCTCACGTTGCCGTTCAGAGTCGCGGACGTCGTCTCCGTCGTTCCGCGCGCTGGCCTGCGCGGCACATGGTGGAGCGATTCGGGCGTGGAGACTCTCGACGGGACTCGCCATGCCAGAAGCATGGACGACGACGTCTTGCGCACGATCGTCGAGGGCGGCGCCACGCTCTCCGCCAGAGGCGTCGCAAAGTGTGTCCCGTGGCTCGACTCCTCGGCCGAGCATGTGATAGAGCCCTATCTCGACTTCATCGTGCAGGAGGCGCAGTACTCGGGCCTGCGCAAAGGTGCCCGGCCATACATCTTCGACTCGATCGACTCTAGCGCCGACTGGCTCGACCAGTTCGCCGGCCGCAGCCGCAATCTCCCCTATTCATATTTCGGCATCACCCCTGGCTGGCGCACTGCCTACCGCATGGCGTCGAAGGGCGGAATGAGGACCTTCTTCGATTTCGACGTCTATGCCGCCGTGCAGTTCAACGATACGTCGTGGACCGGGGGCGGACGCTACCACAGGCTCGCCAGGGACCCTGAGAATCCGAATTACGGCCGCGACGGCAAGCCTGTCGTGAATCCCGGCGCGAGGGCGAGATGGTTCATATCCGACACCTCCTCGCTGCGCGCGAGAGCCGAGTGGGACGGCGAGAACGACACTCTTTCGTATGCGGACGTCTCGTACGCACATACGCTGTCCAAGGACTTAAAATCCGAAATATCGTGGAATTCGCGCGATCACAGGTGGTGGGACTACTCCTCCACCCCGTTCGATCCCGAGCTGGAGCGCAACGAGGACTTTAACTGGGCGAAGTTCTCGTACGCCCGGGTCGCATTTGAGCACGAGATATGCGACGCCATCGCGTGGGGACCGTACGTCAGCTGGGATCTCCGCGAGAATGAACTCGATGAGATCGGCACATGGCTGGATTTCCGCACCGACTGTCTCGGTTTCAGATTCTGCGTCTCATACGAGAACGGCTACAAGAGGATAGACTGGAGCGAGCGCGACGACGATTGGCGCGTCTCCTTCGGCGTCTATCTCAGGGCGTTCGGTCCGTCCGCGGGCACGATGTTCGGAGATTGACGCTGATGCGCAAAGCCAAGCCCAGCAGGATAGAGCGCCTCGAGAGCTATCTCGTCAAGCTGATCCAGGAGAAGGGGGCCGACCAGGACCAGCCTTTCGGCATCCGGGTGCTTCTCGCCCTGTTGGCGTTGATAAGCGGCATCTTCGCGACGGCCGTGGCGATCAGGTACTTCCTCTACCGAACCGGTTTTCTCCGCCGCTATCCTCTCGGCATCCAGGTCATATCAATCGGCAATGTCACCGCCGGCGGAACCGGCAAGACTCCCGTGACCGAGATTTTCGCGCGCACTCTCGCCGCAGAGGGCCGCAAGGTCGCCATTCTGTCGCGCGGCTACCGCAGAAAGGAGGCGCCGTGGTGGCGCCGCATCTTAATGCAGGTCGTTTCGCCCCCGCTTGTCGTCTCCGACGGCCGACGCGTCCTGCTCGATTCCGCGGTCGGCGGCGACGAGCCCTACATGCTCGCCTCCAACCTCCCCGGCGTGGCCGTCGTCGTGGACCGCGATCGCGTCAAGGCCGGACGCTACGCCATAAAGCGTCTCGGATGCGACACCCTTATCCTTGACGACGGCTTCCAGTACCAGAAGCTCAAGCACTCCGTCGAGGTCGTTCTGGTCGACTCGAGCAATCCGTTCGGCAACGGGCGCATGCTGCCGCGCGGCATTCTCCGCGAGCCTGTGAGGCATCTTAAGAGAGCCGACATAATCTTCCTGACCAAATGCCGCGGCGACAGGTCCGGAGTGATCGCCGACATCCGCCGCTACAACAAGCACGCCGAGATTGTCGAATGCAACCACGCCCCCAAGGTCCTCAAGGACGTGTGGAGCCGCGAGGAATTCCCCCTCTCCTGGCTTCAAGGGAAGACGTGCTGCACTCTTTCCGGAATCGCCTCGCCCAAGGGGTTCGAGAATTCCCTTCGGCGTCTCGGCTCCAAGGTCGTCTGGTGCGAACGCTATGCCGACCACCACCGGTACGATTCCTCGGAAATCCTCTATGCCCTCAACCGCAGCGCCGACATGGGGGCGGACGCGCTCGTCACCACGGAGAAGGACGCAGTCCGTTTTCCGCGCTTCGAGACTTCTCCCGTGCGTTGCCTGTATCTCAGGATATCCATCGAGATTCTCAAGGGCAGGGAGAATTTCACCGGCATCGTAAACAGGATCTGCCACAGGACAACGTGACATGGCCCGTGCGGGATCCATACTGCGGAACACTTTCACGGTAGGCGCGTTCACGTCCCTCTCGCGCGTCCTGGGACTCGTCCGCGAGATGATGCAGTCGCGTCTCATAGGCGCCGGCGTTGCGCAGAGCGCCTTCACCCTCGCCTTTGCGATACCCAACATGGCCAGAAAGCTTTTCGGCGAAGGCGCCCTTACCGCGGCGTTCGTGCCGGTGTTCCGCGGCGAGGTCGAGAGGGGGGGCGTCGAGAAGGCAGCGAAGCTGGCGCGCGCGGTGATGACGACGGTCATGCTTGTGCTCGGCGCCGCCGTCGCCTTTTCTCTGGCCGGCGTGCTCGGCGCCTCCGCCTGCGCCGGACGCTTCGGCTTCTCCCCCAGAACGCGCCTCGCCCTTTCCCTCGTCGCCATTCTTCTCCCCTACATGCTCGCCATATGCGGCGCCGCTTTCGGAATGGGGATTCTCAACGCGCTCGGAAAATTCAAGGCTTCCAGCTTCATGCCGGCGCTCCTCAACTGCATATGGATTTCGGCCCTGGGGATCCTGCTTTTCTTTCCCTCGATCTCCGTCGAGTCGAGGATTCGTTTCGTCGCCGCGGCCATTCTCGCCGGCGGCTTCGTGCAGCTCGCGTTCATGCTCGCCGCCGTCGCGAGGGCCGGCGTTTCGCCGCTGCCGACATTCTCGGGATGGGGTTCGGAGAAATTGCGGCTCGTCTGGCGAAACCTCGGCGTCGCGGCCCTCGGCGCCGGCGCAGTGCAGGTCAACTACATGCTCGACCAGGTGCTCGGGCAGATGGCCGCTCCGTGGGCGGCGGGCGTCATAGGGTATGCCGAGCGTCTTATGGATCTGCCGCTCGGCGTGATTGGCGTCGCTTTCGGCACCGTGCTGCTGCCGACGTTCTCCGGACTTTTCGCCAAGGGCGACATGGACTCCGCGCGCGCGGCCCTGGCGAGGAGCGTCAACTCTCTTCTCTTTGTCATGGTCCCCGCGGCCGTCGGTCTCGCCTTCCTTGCGCAAGAGACCGTCGCGGCCGTATACGAGGGAGGCGAGTTTGACGCCGCCGCGACCGTCCGCGTCTCTCGCGCGCTCGCCGTGTATGCGGGAGGACTCTGCTTCTTCGGCTTTCAGAAACTCCTCGTCCCGTGGTTCCAGGCCCAGAACGACATGAAAACCCCTCTCAGGGTATCTCTCGCCACGGTCGCGCTCAACGCCTTTCTCAACATCCTCGCCGTTGCGCTGCTGCCCGAGGAATGGCGGCACGTGGGCCTTGCCGCATCGACCGTCGTCTGCGCCGCGGCGGGGTGCGTCTTGCTGGCAGCTTTCGCCAAGAGGCGCAACGGTCCTCTCGGGCTCTCCGCCTGCACGCTGCCGCTTCTGCGCAGCGCCGCCGCCAGCGCAGCGATGGCGTGCGCAATATGCCTGCTCCGTCCGCGCCTCGCGTCATTGCCGGCCATCGCGTCGCTTGCGGCCATGATCGCCTCCGGCATGGCCGCATACTTCGTCTCGGTCGCGCTCCTCGGCGGACGTGTCCGCCTCCGGCGCAGCTGAAGATGCTCCCGCAATTTCGAGAAATATGGTATAATAGCGCAAACAATCAACCGAGGAGGTCAAACCATGCAGAAGACGATCATCATCAACGCCCATGTCATCTCTCCCGACGTGGACATCGAAAACGCCGCAATCGTTCTTGAGGGAACGAAGATAAAGTCCGTCGGCAAGAAGGCCCCGGCCGCAAAGCCAGGCGACACCGTGGTGGACGTGAAGGGCCAGTATGTGATGCCCGGTTTCATCGACGTCCATACCCACGGCTCGCTTACCTTCGACTTCTGCGACCCCGATCCCCAGTCCGTCTTCAAGCTCGCCGAAGCGAAACTCGCCGAGGGCGTGACCACGGTTCTGCCCACGACGCTTACCGTCTCGCACGAAGAGCTTCTCGTCGCCGCCAAGAACGCTAAGGCCTACTCGGATGCGGGAATGCCCTACGCCAAGGTCCCCGCCATCCATCTCGAGGGACCGTTCATCAACATCAAGTGCTGCGGCGCGCAGAACCCCAAATACGTCCGCAAGCCCGACATCAAGGAGGTCAAGGAGATCGCCAAGGTCTTCCCGGTCAAGCTGATCTCCTACGCCGTCGAGGCCGAAGGCGGCGACAAGTTCGCCAAGGACTGCATCAAGATGGGGGTCGTCCCGAGCTGCGGACACACCGGCGCGAAGTTCGCCGATCTCAAGAAGGCCTACAAGTACGGCCTCAGGCACATGACGCACTTCTGCAACCAGATGACTCCGCTCCACCACCGCGAAATCGGCATGGTCGGCGCGGGCTTCCTCGTCGAGGATCTCAACACCGAGGTGATCTGCGACAAGATCCATCTCTGCCCCGACATGCTGAATCTCATCTTCACGCGCCGCAGCCTCGTGCACATTCAGATGATCACCGACTCGCTCCGCTGCTCCCACTGCAAGGACGGCTACGCGTTCGAGATGGGTGGACTCAAGGTCCTCCTCAAGAACGGCGAGGCGCGTCTCGTCGAGGGCGGAAATCTTGCCGGTTCCACGCTGTGGATGGGAATGGGCCTGAAGAACGTGCATGACGTCACCGGCCTTCCGCTCAAGGATCTCGTCCGCACGACCGCCTGGAATCAGGCCATCGAGCTCGGCTGGGGCGATACGCTCGGCAAGGTCGAGAAGGGCTACACGGCCGACCTCGTGGTGATCAATCCCAGGAGTTGGAAGCCGTCAGCCGTCTTCGTTGACGGCGAGCAGAAGATTTGATATAATATCAGTTGTTTTCGCAGAATAGGCGGTTGGTTGCTATTTGCGATCGACCGCCTTTTGCGTCGATTTGGAGAGATGGCCGAGTGGCTGAAGGCAGCGGTTTGCTAAATCGCCGTACGGGTTAACTCCCGTACCGAGGGTTCGAATCCCTCTCTCTCCGCCAAGGATTGTCCGCCCGTCACTCGCCGCCGGCCGCGAAGGGTGCGAGTGCGGGCGACGGCGTGGCGGTTTTCCCGTCCAGTGTCGATGCTCCCATTTTGTAGCCTAGTTGCGGGAACGCCTCCGGTTCCCAATAGAAGACTCCGCGGCATCCGTGCGTTCTGCGCATCGTCCGGAGTAGCGCCTCTGTCGCGTCGTGCGCGGCGTCGAGCGGATGCGTCGGCATCCCGAATTCGCATACCATAGTGTCCTTGCCGCATTCCTCCCTTATCCTCTCCAGGTTGGCCGCGCAGTCGCGTATCTGCGCCCTCCAATCCCCTGCAGGATACAGCGACACGCCGAAGATGTCGTAGTCCACTCCCCTGGCCGCCTCGAGCATCCCCTCAAGGTCGCCCCACTTGTGCCCGTGGTCGCAGTGCACGATGATCTTCGCGTTGGCGCATGCTTTTCGGACCGCTCCCGCGCCTGCGTTGAGAAAGAGCGCGAAGTTCTCCGCGTTTTTCGCCGCGAGGCGCCGTCCGTCCCTGTCGACATCCCTCAAAGCTCCGCTTTTCGAGGCGTCCGCATCCCATAAAAGTCCCGGCCTCGTCTCGTTTCCTATCTGCACCCATGCTATGTCCGCGCCCGTCGACTTCACGGCCTCGAGCGTCGATTCGGTGTGCATGCCCACCGCTTTTGCGAGGGCGTCGCGGCCGAGCTCTCGCCAGGCGTCAGGTTTGAACTGTTTGCCCGGGTCCGCCCATGTGCCGGAATAGTGGAAATCGATCATCACGGGCAGCTGCAGTTTCGCGGCGCGGCGAGCCTTCTCCAGGAGGTCCCCGCCTGAATTGCGTCCGCCGTCGGGTTCCACCCAGACCCTGAGCCTTACCGCATTGAATCCGATGGATTTCATCAACGCGAAGCACTCCATCTCCACGCCCGCCGCGTTGCGCCACCTGTATCCGCGGCTTTCAAGCTCCGTCGTCCAGCTCAGGTCCGCCCCTTTGGCGAAGTCCGGCGCCGCCGCGCAATGAAGCGAGGCGTATGCGATTGCGGCGGCCGTCAGGAGTGAGGAAAGTTTCATCCCCCCATTGTACCACAACCGCTCCTTTGCGGCAACATGAAGATGACAGCATATCGCGGGGTGTCGCACCTTGCGGCGAGTTGTGGTATAATATCACGCGCTATGGAAAAAAAGACTAGTCAATTCAAGGCTGAGATCGCAGAAATGCTCGATCTCGTGGTAAATTCGCTCTATTCCAAAAAGGAGATATTCCTCCGCGAACTGGTGTCTAACGCGTCCGACGCAATCGACCGCGCCAAATACCTCGGCCTGACCGAGAAGGAGCTCCTTTCCGACAATCCCGACTGGGCGATCGAAATCGCCGTCGACAAGTCGGCCAAGACGATGTCGATCTCCGACAACGGCATCGGCATGGACGAAGCGGACCTGGAAAAGAACCTCGGCACGATCGCGAGCTCCGGCACGAAGGCGTTCCGCCAAGCCCTCAAGGAGAAGGGCGGCGAGGCCCTCCCCGAGCTCATCGGGCAGTTCGGCGTCGGGTTCTACGCCGCGTTCATGGTCGCCGACAGGGTAAGAGTCGTCACAAAGAAGCGCGGAACGGACGCCGCGTTCATGTGGGAGTCCGACATGTCGGGCGGCTACACGGTATCCGACGCCGTGCGCGACGGGTTCGGCACTACGATCATGCTGCACTTCCGCGAAGGGCAGGAGGAGTATCTCGACTACTGGCGCGTCGCCGATCTCGTGAAGAAGTATTCCGACTTCATCGCCTACCCGATCCGCTACGCGACGGTCGGCGCGCCGGCCGACGAGAAGGATGACGAGCGCAAGAGGCGCGAAGAGCGCGAAGCGAAGCCGATGAACACGATGGTCGCGTTGTGGAAGCGTCCGAAGAAGGACGTCAAGGACGAGGAGTACGCCGAGTTCTACAAGCACCTCACGCGCGACTGGGAGGCGCCGTTCGAGACGATTCCGTTCTCGGGCGAGGGGGCGGTCGAGTTCAAGGCGCTTCTCTTCATCCCCTCCAAGCCGACGATGGAGCTTTACATGCCCCAGCAGAAGAGGGGGCTCTCGCTGTATGTGAGGAACGTTTTCATCGGCGACGACATAGAGATGCTGCTGCCGCCGTGGCTGAGGTTCGTCAAAGGCGTCGTCGATTCGAGCGACCTGCCGCTGAACGTTTCGCGCGAGATGCTGCAGGACGACGCTATCATCGCGAAGATAAAGGCCGCCGTCACGTCGAAGATACTGTCCGTTCTGGAGGATGTGAAGAAGAAGGGCGAGCGCTACGACGGGTTCTTCAAGTCGTTCGGGACGGTCCTCAAGGAGGGCGTGCACAACGACTGGGAAAACGCGGAGAGGATAAAGAAGCTCTTGAAGTACCCGACGGCGCGGCAGGATCCCGGCAAGCTCGTCTTCCTCGAGGATTACGTGAAGGACATGCCGTCCGGCCAGAGCGACATCTACTACATCTGCGCCGAGCGCGAGAGCGACGCGCGGACCGCTCCGCAGATCGAGGCTGCGCGCAAGCACGGGTGCGACGTGCTGCTGTTCTGCGATCCCGTCGACGAGTATCTCGCGCCGTCGCTCGGCGATTTCGACGGGAAGAAGTTCGTCGACGTCGCCAAGGGCGACGTCCAATTCGGCAGCGACGCCGAGCGCGATGCGGAGAAGAAGGCGAACGAGAAGGCGGCCGGGGAGCTGAAGGGGTTCATGGAGGCCGTGAAGAAGCAGCTTGAGAAGGACGTCTCGGATGTGCGCGTGTCGACGCGGCTTACGGATTCGCCGTGCTGTCTTGTTGCGCGCGAGTACGGTCCGTCGCCGTACATGGTGCGGATGATGCGCGCGATGCACCAGGAGGTGCCGGACGAGAAGCGGATCCTGGAGCTTAATGCGGCGCATCCGCTGGTGAAGAAGGTCGCGGCGCTGGAGGGGGATGCGCAGGCGGATGCGATAGCGATGCTGTATGACTCGGCGCTTGTCGCGGAAGGTTCGCCTGTGCCGGATGGTGCGAGGTTTGCGAAGCTTGTCGCGACGTTGATGATGAAATAGCGGGGTGTCGCGCGGAAGCGGCTGGGCGCGGGGGCGCGGTGCGGGGCGCGTTGGCGGGCGTGTGTTGCCTGTCATCGCGCGACCTGTTTCGATGCAACCGCATTCCCTGTGCAGATTGGGCGATTTCTCCGTCCTCCGCCCCGCGGGCGGAGCAAAGTGGCGCAAGCAACGACGGTTGAGATATGATATAATATTCCGGAACGGCCGGAGTGGTGAAATGGCAGACACAGCGGACTTAAAATCCGCAGCCCGGTAAAAGGGCGTACGGGTTCGAGTCCCGTCTCCGGCACCAGGCTCAAATGACTCAGGCAACCAATCTTCTCATAGAGGCCTCCGCCGGGACCGGCAAGACGCAGAAACTGGCGAAGAGGCTCATAGAACTCATCCGTGCGGGTTTGAAACCGCACGAAATAACGGCGCTTACCTTCTCGCGCGCGGCGGCGGGGGAAATCTTCGGGCGCTTCGTCTCGCTTCTCGCGGAAAGCGCGGAGAAGAACCACGCCGACGCCATGCTGCTCAGGGAGGCTATAACGACCCAGCACCTGTCGCAGATAGGCACTCTCGACAGCTTTCTGATGAGGATAGTAAGGAGCTTTCCGCTTGAGCTTGGGCTCACCGGCGACATAGAGATCATGGATGACTACGCCGCCGGCGTGGAGAGGGCGAGGACATCTTTCTCGATACTGCGCCGGACCGACGAATCTACGCGCCGCACTTTCGCGGACGCGTTCGCGCTCGCGATGAACAGGGCGAACGTTAGGAGTTTCTCCGAGGCGTACAGAAAGTTCATAGGAGAGTGGCACGAACTGTATCTGGCCCATCCCGAGGCGTCCGCGTGGGGCGACCCGTCCGCGATATGGGGGGAGGGGGCGCCGGAGTTCACCGGCGCCGCAGGGCTCGAGGAGGCGGCGAGGCGGCTCGAGGCGACGGCCGACGCGAAGCTTGCCGAATTCGCGCAGTGGGTGCGCTCTTTCCGGGGCGGTTGGGACGGACTCAAGGGCATCGGGAAAAAGTTTTTCGAGTCGGGCGACATCTTCAAGGGGGCGACGGTGGAGGTGGACTTCAGCCGCAAGCATTACGTCTTCGCGGGGGAGGCGGCGGCGGCCATACGCGCTGCTGCGGCGGAGGTGTGCTTGCAGGCCGTCAAAGGAAGGCTCGATCTAGCAAGAGGCGTGAGGCCGCTTGTAGCGGAATACGAGAAGCTGTACGACAGGCAGGTCAGGCGCAGGGGCAGGCTCGTCTTTTCCGACGTGCCGAGGCTCATAGCGGAGCTGCCAGGCGACGTCCGCCTGGCTCTCGAGTACAGGATGGACGCGCGGATCAGGGCGTGGGCGCTTGATGAATTCCAGGATACAAGCCGCGAACAGTGGGCGGCGATCGGTCCGCTCGTGGAGGAGGCGAAACAGTCCGCCGGCGAGAGGAGCGTGTTCATCGTGGGCGACCGCAAGCAGGCGATATACGGCTGGCGCAACGGAGATGTCGGGATATTCGAGCGCGAGCGCGACAGCGGGGCGTACGAGGTGGAGGAGCTCAGGAAAACGTGGAGGTCGGGTCCGGCGGTGACGGCGGCGGTGAACGCCGTGTTCGCGGACGGTCCGGTGAAGGACGCGTTCCCGGGCTGGTTCTCGCCCGTGCACGAGACTGCGCGGGAGTCGCTCGGCGGTTTTGTGCAGCGCATAATCGCGCCCGGGCGGAAGAAGGAGGATTTCGCCGGACCCGTCTTCAACGCGCTCGCGGCGGTCGATCCCGCGCGGCGGGGGATGTCGACGGCGGTGCTTGTGAGGACGAACGACATGGGCGAGCTCCTCGCCGCGCAGCTGAGGGCGATGGGGCTTGACGGAGTCGTATGGGAGGGTGAGAGCGCGATAGCCGACACGCCCGCGCTGCAGGGATTCCTCGACCTCGTCGCCCTTGCCGACCACCCCGGGGACAGCCGGGCCTACAGGCACTTCAGGACGACGCCGCTCGCGGCGGCGAGATTCGGGGAGGAGGTCCCCCCGGCGGCGGAACTTTCGTCCCTCGCCGCGCAGGCGTTCACGGAGCGTGGGATCGTTCGCGTATTCAGGGAGCTTCGCGCAAGGCTGCCTGCGGAGGCGCGGGAGACGTGGAGCGATTTCACCGAGGGCCGCTTCACCGATCTGCTCAGGGCGGCCTCCGGATTCGAGCTTTCGAGGAAGCCCGACGCGAGGCTTTCGGATTTCATACCGTTTCTGGCGGCGAAAAAGAAGCGCAACATAGCCGAACCCGGGCGCATCAAGGTTATGACGATACACCGCTCGAAGGGGCTTGGATTCGACTGGGTCGTGCTGCCGCTCTACGAGCCGAAGGGGATAAACACGCCGGCGGAGGGTCCGCTGACCGGCCCGGGGTGGATACTCCCGGACCCGGGGGAGAAGGTCTCCGGCATGGTGCCGGCGCTGGCGGAGGCGGCGCGCGAGCGCCAGACCAGGGCGGAGCAGGAGGCGCTTTGCACATGGTACGTGGCGATGACGCGGGCGAAGATTGCGCTCACCGTCGTCGCGCAGCCCCCGCCGAAGACGAAGACGGGCGAGTCGTGGAGATTCTCCGATTTCGTCTGCGCGGCGCTCGCGGACGAATCGGGCGACAGGGAGTGGCATCTGGCGTTCCCGCTGCGGGAGAGGGCGGCGGCGGGGACCGCGGAGGCGCCGCAGGAGGGCGGGTTTGCGCGCGGCAGACGCGAGCGCATATCGAGAAGGCTGCCGTCGCTGGGCTTCGCGGAAGGTGCGAGCGCGGGGTCGCTCTTCGAAGGGGACGGCGCGCGCGAGGCCGCCATGGCGCGCGGCACGGCGATGCACGAAAGGCTCGCGGTGAAGGGGTGGATCGATCCTGCCTCGCCGGCGGACGGGCTGGAGGCGGCGATCCTGGCGGACCCCTCGTGGCGCGCGGCGTTCGTCGCCCCCGCGGGGAATGCGGCGCTGTGGCGCGAGAGGGGCTTCGAGATTTTCCGCAACGGGGTTTGGACGTCGGGCCGGTTCGACAGGGTGGTCTTCACGGGCGAAGGCGCGCAGAGGCGTGCGGCCGTATACGATTTCAAAACGAATTCGAGGCGAAGGGGCGAGACGCGCGAAGAGTTCGCCGCAAGGCTCGAGGCCGCGTACGCGGGGCAGATGGCGGCGTACCGCGAGGCGCTTTCGGGTCTCGCCGGCATCCCCCCCGCTCGCATAGAGACGCGCCTGCTGGCAACGGCGGACCTCTTGTGATATAATAGCAGGCATGAATACGGCAGAATACATCCATGACATGGCGAAAAAGGCGCGCGCGGCGGCGGCCGCCCTCAGGCGGCTATCGACGGCGGAGAAGAACGCGATGCTGCTCGCGGTCGCGGACGGCCTGGAGACCGCCAGGGAAAAGATCGCGGCGGCGAACGCGGAGGATGTGGCCGCGGCCGGGGCGGCGGGGCTTTCGGCGGCGATGGTCGACAGGCTGACGCTTACGTCCGCGAGATTCGACGCGATGGTCGAAGGGGTGAGGCACGTAGTGTCGCTGCCCGATCCCGTGGGGGAGGTTTTGTGGACGAGGAGGCGTCCCTCCGGGATAGAGATAAGGAAGATACGCGAGCCGTTCGGCGTCGTGGCCGTGGTTTTCGAAAGCAGGCCAAACGTCTTCGTCGACACGGCGGCCCTTTGCCTCAAGACGGGCAACGCGACGATCCTGCGCGGGGGGAGGGAGGCTGCCCGCAGCAACGCGGCTCTCGCCGAATGCGTGAGGGCCGCCGCGGGGGAGGCGGTCCAGTTCGTCGGCATCCCCGGGCACGACGCCGTGACGGAGCTCGTGAGGGCGACGGGCCTTGTCGACGTCGCGATACCGCGCGGAGGGGAGAGGCTCATACGGGCGATGTGCGAGGCGGCGCTCGTGCCGGTTCTCAAGCACTACAGGGGCGTGTGCCACATCTACGTCGACGACAGGGCCGATCTCGCGATGGCTCTGTCGATACTTGACAACGCCAAGGTGCAGCGTCCTGGCGCATGCAACGCGGCGGAGTGCCTGCTGGTGCACGAGAAGCTCGCGCCGCTTTTTCTGCCGATGGTGCGTGCGTGGGCGCGCGACCGCGGGGTGACGCTGCACGGCGACGGGGCGGGGGTGGAATACCTCTCGCTCGACCTGAACGTCGCGACGGTCCCCGACTGGCGCGCGGCGATAGAGTGGATAAACGAAAACGGCTCCCACCACAGCGACGCGATCGTCACCGGCGACGCGGAGCGCGCGGCGGAGTTTCTCAGGGATGTCGACTCGGCATGCGTCTACCACAACGCGTCGACACGCTTCACCGACGGGGCGGAGTTCGGCATGGGGGCGGAGATAGGGATATCGACCGACAAGCTGCACGCGCGGGGCCCGATGGGGCTGGAGGAGCTCACGACATACAAGTACGCGATCGCCGGCGACGGGGCGGTGAGAAGGTAGGGCCGGGGCATGACAGACATTCTCATAGTCGAGGACGAGAGGATATTCGCAGACCGGTACGTGCGCCTTTTCGCGGATGCCGGCTACTCGGTGAGGCTCGCGAAGACTGCCGCGGCGGCGATCGCCGAATTCACGGCGAAGCGCCCGGGGGTCGTGCTGCTCGACGTGATGCTCCCCGGGGGGAACGGATACGCCGTATGCAGGAGGATGAGGGAGCTCGACGAATTCGTCCCGATAGTCTTCAACACGGTGCTGGACGGCGAGGAGGACATGAAAAGGGGGCTGGAGATCGGCGGCGACGACTACGTGCTCAAGACCGGGTCCGACGCGGAGCGCCTCGCCCGAGTCGCGAGGGCGGCGGCGCGGTACGAAGCGTTCTGCGCGGCGCGCGGCGCCCCCGGGCCGACGATAGAGATGGGGCGGTCGGTCGTGGACTGCGCGAAGCTTTGCGTCACCGACGGCAAAGGGCGCACGACATCGATCACGCGCACAGAGGCTGACATACTCAAGGTTCTCGCGTCGGAGCGCGGACGCCTCTTCAGCGCCGACGAGATAATAGCCGCCGTCCGGGGGGAGGGGTTCGTCTGCTCGGACAACATGCTCTACGTGCACATATCGCGGCTGAGGAAAAGGCTCGGCAAGGCGGGCAATCTTCTCGTGAGCCACCGCCGCAGCGGGTACAGGCTCATGTAGCGGCGCGATGGCGCAAAGGCGCGGAATATGGTAAAATAGGGGAAATGGAAAGTCCGATAGCAATAGTGGGCATGAGCTGCCGCTTCGCGGGGTGTCCGTCGCTGACGGCATTCTGGGACGCCATAATGTCCAGGCGCAGCATGCTCACCGTGCCGGGGGCGGCGGCGGAGATACCGCCGGGCCAGAAGAACCTCTTCGACAGGCCGTATCCTGTCAGGCTCGGGCAGCTCGGGGATCTCTATGCGTGCGTCTCGTCGATGCAGCACTTTCCGCGGCAGGTCAACGCCGGCGAGAACCAAGACCTCTATTTCGCGACGCAGCTCGCCTTCGACGCCCTCACCGACGCGTCGATACGCGTCCACTCCCGCGACCCCATACGAGGCTCGGTAAGGCTGGGCTACGCGCCGCCGTTCAACGCCTCGACGCTCAACTGGCTTCAGCACACGGCATATCTCGACCAGACGATGGAGATATTGCGGCGCTTCCTCCCCAACGCGCCAGAGGAGTACATGGACGAGATGCGCACGAAGCTCAAGGAGTCTCTGCCCGAGCCGAACGCCGCATCGTTTCTGCTTGGCTCCGGGTACAGGTTCGTTTCGTGGATCGCGCGCGAGTGCTCGTTCTGGGGGACGGCCGAGATTGCCGACGCCGGGCTTCTCACGGGAGCGGCGACGGTGATGGACGCGATGGCGGACCTCCGAAGCGGCAAGAGCGACGTCGCCCTCGCGGGAACGGTCACCGCGCCGCTCAACCGTTCGTATCTCGAGGGGCTTTCGGCGGAGGTCGAATTCTCGATGCGCCCGGGCCTTGCGCCTTTCTCGGAGGACGCCTCGGGGACGATACCCGGCGAAGGGGGGGCGTTCTTCGTCCTCAAGAGGCGCGAAGACGCGCTGAAGGCGAGGGACAGGATATACGCGCTGATAAGGTCGGTCGAGATAGGACACACTCCGGACCACATGCCGCAGAGAATTCTCTCGGCGGCGCTCGACGCGGCGGACGCGCCCGTGCCGTCGGTAGGTCTCGTCGAGGCCGACGGCTGCGGAATAAGGGACATGGAGCTCAGGGAGATCGACGCGATACAGAGGCTCTGGGGCGATCACAGGCCGGGTGGCGCGCTCGTCGGCGTGGGGTCGGTCAAAGGCAACATCGGCCACACGCTGAGAACGGGCATGGCGGCGGGTCTCGTGAAGGCGGCGCTCGCGCTTCGCAAGAGGGTTCTCCCGCCGCAGGTCGCGCCGGAGCACCCCTCCGAGCGCATGGCCAATCTCGCCTCCAGCGCGTATCTCCTGACTGAGGCGAGGCCGTGGATAGTGGGCGACCGCTCGCAGGCGCGACGCGCTGTCGTTCTGGGGTCGAATTTCATACCGTGCAACCCGATAGGCGTGGCGAGCAGGTCTGGCCGGGCGGCGGCGATCCTGCTCGAAGAGGAGCCGGAGGACTCGAGATGACGGAGGAGCAGTCCAGAGGCGGACCCACCGAGCTCGTCGTCGTCTCCGCGGCGGACGACGCGGCGCTTGCGGAGGAGCTGCAGAGGATCGTCAAGTTCATCGATCGCGTCCCCGACGCCTCGCTTCTCGACATCGCGTACACGTGCGCGCTGGTGAAGGGCAGGGCGAGGGTCGCGTTCGTGGCGTCCTCCACGGCCGATCTGAGGGCAAGGCTAGACTCGGCCCGCTCGCGCATCGAGTCGGGCGCGGCCCGGCTCAGGGACAAGAGCGGGACGTACTACTGCCGCGAGCATCTCGCCGGCGACGGCGGGGGCAAGCTGGCGTTCGTCTTCCCCGGTGCGCTTTCGTTCTACCCCGACATGCTTCGCGACCTGATAGTGACGTACCCCGAATGCAGGGCGCCGTTCGACACTCTCGAGGAGGCGATGGCGGACGATCCCGAATTCACACCGTCGAACTTCATATTCCCGCCCGCGCCCTACTACAGGCACGACGCCGACATATTCAGCTCGGGCGCCTACGCCGAGGCGTTCGTCTCCACCACGGTCGCGTCGATGGCGCTCGCCAACCTTCTCTCCGCGACGGGGCTCAGGCCCGATGGCGTCGTCGGGTGCGCCGGGGGCGATCTCGCCGCGGCGCTCAGCTCGGGCGCTGCGGGCGCCGGCCGTTCGCGCGGGGATTCGGTCAAGGCGCTGCGGGAGATATACCGCACGATATCGAAGGCTATCGACCATGAAGGCCTGCCGCGGATAATCATGGTGACGGCGCTTCTCAGGCACGGGGAGGATCTCGCGGGGCTCATGAAGTCCTTGCCGCCCGGCGCTGCGCGGCTCACGGCGGACCTCTCGCCGAAGATGAAGACGTTCGCCATAAAGCCCGAGCACGAGGAGGAGGCGATGAAAGCCTTCGCCAACGCCGGGATAAGGACGCTTCGGCTCGATCTGGACCGTCCGTTCAACACGCCCGACTGCGCGCCGCTCGTCGCGGGGGTGAAGAAGTTCGCGTCGAACTGGATAAAGTTCGAACCGGTGTGCGTCGTCTGGTCGTGCGCGGCGGCGGCTCCGCTTTCGCCTAAGCCCAGGGCCGTCAGGAGCGACATGGCCGAGCGCTGGGCGAACCCCGTGAGATTCGCCGACACCGTGAAGGCGATGCATGCGGCGGGGTACAGGGTCTTCCTGGAGGTCGGCCCGAGGGGGCTGATGACGTCGGCGATAGAGGAGACGCTCGAGGGCGGACGGTTCGCCGCGATCGCTCTCAATTCGATCCACCGCAGCGGGCGGCTGCAGCTTCACCACGGCCTCGCGCAGCTGGCGTCGGCCGGGGCTGATCTCGACCTCGCGCCGCATATGCAGCGCAGGCGGCCGAGGCGGCTTGATTTCGACTCTTCGCTCTCGCTGGAGACGAGGAGAGACTCCGAGATGAAACTCTCCCGCGCGTTCCCGAAGCTGGCGCTCCTCGGCGGGCCCGTCTCGGCCGCGAGCTATCTCGCGGAGCCGAAGGGCAGGGGCGCGAAGGTCGCGGCGAGGGCGGCGGCGAAGGCGGCGAGGGAAGGGTTTCGTCTGCAGTTTGAAAGCGGCTCGGCCGACCCGCTCATATCCGACGCCCCGCCAACGGAGCAGTCCCCCGGCGTGTCATACGCGTTCGCCAAGACATACAGGCTCTCCGACGCGCCGTTCATAGGGGATTTCGCCTACGGGGCGAGCCAGCTTTCGTATTCCGACCCGAACCTGCGCGGACTCGTCATGCTGCCCATCCCCGTCGCCGTGGAGATAATGGCCGAGACGGCGCTCAGGGTGATCCCGAACAGGCACATAGTCCGGATAGAGGACTTCACCTGCCGCAGGCAGGTGCCGTTTCGGCGCGGCTCGCTGAAGCTGGCGGTCAGGGCGGAGAGGGTCTCGCCCGACGATCCCGGCACGGCGGCCGTCAAGGTCCAGATCAGGACCGACTCCCCCGACGGCGCCTTCACATGGCCGTTCATGGAGGCGAACGTCGTTCTCGCGGGGGAGCCTCTCCCCGTGAGGCCGGCGAACGTGGACCCGCTCGTGCACCCGCGCACGGTGCACTGGTCCGGACGCGACATATATCCGCTCAAGCTCGGCTCCGGCCGCCGCCTGAGGGGAATCGTCTTCGCCGAGGATTGGTCCGAGAACGGGCTCAACTATGAGGTGGAGGTTCCGCCTCTGGCGGGGAACGTCACGTTCACGCGCCTGCCGCTCTGGGCGGTGAACCCGCTGCTGCTGCACGACATAACGAGCGGATTCAAGCTCTGGCGCTGCCACGAGCGCTTCTCCGGGGCGTTCTCGTTCCCGTTCCGCTTCCGCAGGCTGGAGCTCAGGGGGCCCGTCGCCAAGGAGGGGGCGAGGCTGAACTGCTATCTGCGCCTTACCGGCGTCACGCCGCGCTCGCATCTGTGCGACATGACCGTCACCGACGGCAACGGCGGCGTCGTGATGGAGATGTACGGGTGGGAGGAGATAACCGAGCGCGTGCCGAAGGAGTTCTGCGAGATGGTTCTGCAGCCGGCGACGAAATTCGTCTCGGAGGCCCTCTCCCCTGAGATGTTCGGCGATCCCGGCACGGAGGTCGCCTCGGCGATGATATCGGGCGTTCCCTACCCCGTGTTCGAGCGCAACGAGGAGCTGTGGCTCAAGATCTTGAGTTCGGTCGTGCTCAACGCGCCCGAGCGCAAGGAGCTCGCGGAGATGAAAGGGTCCGTCTCGCGGCGCACGGAGTGGCTTTTCGGCCGCATCGCCGTCAAGGAGGCCGTAAGGCGCTACCTCAGCGAATACCATCAGGCAAGGTGGAGCTATGCCGACGTGCAGATCTGGCCGAACGAGAACGGGAAGCCGCAGGCGATAGGGGCGTGGGGGGACAACCTGAAGTCGAGGATAGACGTCGCCATCGCGCACACTTCGCAGTTTGTAATAGCGCTCGCCGCGGCGAACGCGAAGGTCGGGGTTGACGTTGAATCGGTCTCGCGCAACCTTTCGGAGGAATTCGCGACAGGCGTCTTCACCCCCGAGGAGCTTGCGCTCGCGGCGAAGACGACCAACGCGGCGCAGGCGATAATACGGTTCTGGTGCGCCAAGGAGGCAGTGTCGAAGGCGCTCGGCACTGGCATAAGATTTCCGCCGAAGGAGATGACGGTGACCGACTACCTGCAGGACTCCGGCAGGATGACGGTGAGGCTCGCGGGCGCGTGGGTTGAGGTATTCAAGAATTTCAGGGGACGCGACATCACGGTCGCGACGAGGGCCATGAGGGAGCATGCGCTCGCCTTCTGCTTCATCCCGGCGTCGCTTTTCAATGAAAACTGAATTTCCCGAGAAGGTATGCGCGTATTCGAGGAGGCTCGCGGCGTCGTCGCCGCGCTTCGCGCTGCAGGCCTACGACGGAGAGGCCGGCAGACGCGACGCCGGGACCGACGACGGATACGGACCAGATCCCTTCGGCGAGCTTGCGCACGCGTCGAAGTGCCACGGTCTCAAGCAGCGCTTCCCCGACCGCGTCCTCGTCATGACTACGGACAGATGCTTCATGAACTGCCGCCACTGCACCCGCAGGGGGCTGCTGGGGTCCGCCGAAGTCGTCAGGACGCGCGCTCAGCTCGACGCGTGCATCGCCTACGTGCGCTCGCATCCTGACGTGAGGGACGTGCTTCTTTCGGGGGGCGACATCCTCACGCTGCCCGACGCGGCCGTGTTCGGGTTCGTCGAGGCGTTCGCCGCGCTCGATCAGGTCGACGTCGTCAGGGTGTGCACGAGGGCCCCGTGCACCAACCCCGCGCGCGTGACGCGCCGCCTCGCGCAGGGGCTCGGCAAGACGGGGAAGGTCTGGGTCAACACACAGTTCAACTGCGCCGACGAAGTCACGGAGGAGGCGAAGAGGGCGGCGGCGAGGCTCGTCGGCGCGGGAATCCCCGTAAGCTGCCAGACCGTTCTCCTCAGGGGCGTCAACGACTCCGCCGGCGAGCTTCTGCGGCTTTTCCGCGCGCTGAGCGCGGCGCGCATAAGGCCCTATTACGTTTTTCAGTGCGACCCCGTCGCCGGCATCTCGCGCTTTCGCGTGCCGCTCGAAAAAGCCGTGGCGCTGGAGAGGGAGTGCGCCGGGAAAATCGGCGGACTCTCCCTGCCGCGCTTCGTGGCGGACGTCCCCGGGGCCGGGAGAAAGATGCCCGTCGCAGAACTTCTTCAAGGAGAACAGAAATGAACGCAGACCTCGCCTCCATCATCGACCACACCAACCTCAGGCCAGACGCGACGGCCGCCGACATCGAGAAGCTCTGCCGCGAGGCGCGGGAATTCAGGTTCGCCTCGGTATGCGTGCACCCGTGCGAGGTGAAGCGCTGCGCAAAGCTTCTGGAGGGGAGCGGGGTGAAGGTATGCACGGTCGTCGGCTTCCCGCTCGGAAAGAACAAGCCCGAGACCATCCTCTTTGAAGCCAACGCCGCGCTGAACGACGGTGCGGAGGAGCTCGACTTCGTGATTGACGCCGGCGCCTTCAGGGACGACCCCGCGCGGGCGGGCCGGACGTGGGGCGCGATCGTCAAGACCCTCCGCAGCGGCGCCCGCCCGTTCGTCGCGAAGCTCATAATCGAATGCTGCAACCTTACGGACGAAGAGAAGGTGAAGGCGTGCGGAATGGCGTCCGCCGCCGGATTCGATTTCGTCAAGACGTCGACGGGATTCGGCAAGGGCGGCGCGACAGTCGCGGACGTGCGGCTGATGCGCAGCGCCGTCGGGGAGAAGATGGGCGTAAAGGCCGCAGGCGGGATAAGGACGCGCGAGCAGGCGCTCGCGATGGTGGAGGCGGGGGCGAGCAGGCTCGGATGCTCCTGCGGCGTCGCGATCGCGGCCTCCTGACCCTCCCTATCGGGGGATGGCGCGCCCGGCCGAAAGTTTGGTATAATGTCGCCATGAAAAACCCGATCCTCCTCGCCGCGGCTGCGCTCTCTTTTTCCGTCCATGCCGAAAAGGCATATCTCTTTTCGTACTTCTCCAACTTCGGCCACGGCGGGAGGTCGGGCGAATCGGCGGGGCTGCATCTCGCATACTCGTACGACGGACTGAAGTGGACCGCCCTGAACGGCGACAGGCCTCTCCTCGTCCCGCAGATCGGCAAGGACAGGCTCATGCGCGACCCGTCGATCTGCCAGGGGCCCGACGGCACATTTCATATGGTCTGGACCTCTAGCTGGCACGACAGGATAATCGGATACGCCAGCTCCAAAGATCTCGTGAACTGGTCCGCGCAGCGCGCCATCCCCGTGATGGCCGGCGAGAGCGAGGCCCGCAACGCGTGGGCGCCCGAGGTGACGTACTGCGCCGAAGAGGACCTCTTCTACATATACTGGGCGACGACGATCCCCGGCCGCCATTCGCCGATCCCCGGCATGGACAAAAAGGAGAACGGACTCAACCACCGCATATACCTCACGACGACGAGGGACTTCAATGTGTTCTCCCCGACGCGCCTGTGGTTCGATCCCGGGTTCAGCGCCATAGACGCCGCGATCGTCCGCGACGAAAAGAACGGCGACTGGATCATGGCCGTCAAGAACGAGAACCACACTCCGGCGGAGAAGAACATCCGCATCACGCGGACGAAGCGTCTCAAGGATGGCTTCCCTGCGGAAGTTTCGGACCCGATAACGCAAAATTGGGTGGAGGGGCCGAGTCCGCTGTTCGTCGGCGACACGCTGTATGTCTACGTCGACTTCTACCGCAACCACCGCTACGGCGCGGTGAGGTCGTTTGACCGCGGCAGGACGTGGGAGGAGGTGCCGCAGGGCGAGATGTCCTTCCCCGCCGGCATGCGCCACGGGACCGCGTTCGCGGTGGACAGGGAGATCGTCGACAGGCTCGCGGGGAAAACCCCCGCCTTCCGCGGATGGGCGGGCGCGCCGCCGATGGGGTGGAATTCGTGGGACTGCTACGGACCCCTCGTCGACGAGGCCGCGTACAAGGCCAACGCCGACTTTCAGGCGGAGCATCTTCTCAAGCACGGCTACGAATACTGCGTCGTCGACATTCGCTGGACCGTCCAGAACGAGCGCGGGGCGGACTACAACCAGAAGGACCCCGTCTACACCCTCGACGGCTACGGGCGCTACATCCCCGATCCGAACCGCTTCCCCTCCTCGGAGGACTCCCGCCTCAAATACGGGAGAGGCTTCAAGCCGCTTGCCGACTACGTCCACTCCAAAGGTCTCAAGTTCGGAATCCACATAATGCGCGGCGTCCCCAAGGAGGCCGCGGCGAGGCGTCTCCCCGTAAAAGGGATGGAGGGCGTCACATGCGCAGATATCGTCAAAGGCCCCGGGCCCGAGTGCGCATGGCTGAAGGACAACCTGACGGCCGACCCCGCCAAGAAGGGCGCGCAGGAGTACTACGACTCGATGATGGAGCTCTACGCGAGCTGGGGGGTCGACTTCATAAAATGCGACGACCTCTCCGCCCCGATCTACCGCAAGGACGAAGTGGAGATGCTGAGAAAGGCCATCGACAGGTGCGGACGCAAGATCGTGCTTTCGACTTCCCCCGGCGAGACGCCTCTCTCCGAGGCGGAACACGTCGCCGCCAACGCCAACATGTGGAGGATGGTGAACGATCTATGGGACGACTGGCGGGCGGTGGACCATTTGACCGACGTCACCGCACGCTGGCTGCAGAAGCCCCATGCCGACGGCGCATGGCCCGACTGCGACATGCTGCCGCTCGGGACGCTCTGCGTGAAGGGGTACGGCGGCATGAGAAAATGCCGCCTCTCGGCTGACGAACAGCGCTATCTGATGGCGCTCATGTGCTTCGCCCGCTCGCCTCTCATGATCGGGAGCGACCTGCCGTCGCTCAAGGACGACCCAGGGACGATGGCGCTTCTTACCGACCCTCTCCTTCTGGCCGTCAACAGGACGGGACGCAACGCGAGAGTCGTCAGACACACCGGAGACATCCTGGAAATCCATGTCGACATGCCGGACGGCTTCACCGCGACGGCCGTCTTCGACCGCCGCGCGCACAAGGTGGATGTCGCCATCGGCATCTGAGCGCGGCTTCGCCCGCCGCCGGGGCCCGGTCATTTGCGGAAGTTGATCTCGACGGCTGTCTCGCCGATGTCCCATCCGTGGGGGAAGCCGCTGAGCGCCGGGCTCGAGAACGTGCTCACGCCGACAGACCTGAGAGTGCAGGGCTTGCCGCGGTCGAGGAGGTTGAGGAATCCGAAAGCGATGCCCTTGCCGCGGTAGAGGCTGGAGCCGTTCGTCGCCAGATAGTAGTCGTTGGACTCTTCCCCCTTGGGCCAGTTCTGCTTCATCCATATCCTCGCCCCGAAGCCCGCGGGGAAGTCGTATTCGATGCGGAACACGACGCGCTTGCCGAAGGGTACGTCGAGGGGTGTTTCTGGCGGCAGGAATTCAAGCGAGACGTAGTCGCTCTCGTATCCGCTGCCGGAGATCGCGACGCCGGTGATCTTCGCCTTGAACGCCTCTTTCGGCGTGAGGGCGAGCCGCGCCTGTATCTCCGCGGCCTCTGCGGCGAGCCTGCCGTAGCCGTCCGAGAAGAGGGCGCGTGCGCTCTGTCCGTCGACGGCCTCGGGCGTGTTGGCGAGAAGACTCTTGACGCGCTCGAGATAGGGCTCTACGCCTATTCCGCCTCCGCCGATCATTCCGTACTTCTTCCCGTCGTGGGTGTATATGCCTACCGCCGGCACGCCGCCGCCGTAGGAGAGAGCGCGCACGATCAGCCGGTTGTGGTTTTTCTGGTCTTCGGGGATCGGCGTGAAGCGCGGGTTGTCGAGATAGAGGAGAACGAGGTTCTTTTCGGCAAACGCCTTGAACGCCTCCTGGTCGAAGACGTCCTTTCTCAGCTTGATGCACCAATGGCACCAGTCGCTGCCGGTGTTGAGGACGAAAAGGGGTTTGCCCGTCCTCTTCGCTTCGGCCGAGGCCTTGTCCCAGTTCACGAACCAGAGATCGGACGGCCCCTTGTTCCAGGACGTGTCGTCGATGGCGCCCGCGCAGATCGTTGCGGCGAGCGAGAGGGAGATTGCGAGTGCGAGTTTCTTCATGAGGCTCCTTGTTTTGTCGGGTGATGCGTAGATTTTACCATATTGCGGAGCGTCCGTAAAGGGCGGTCCTTTACAATGCCGGGGATATATGCTATACTGATTGCAAAAAAAAGGGGAAACCGCCATGAAGAAATGCATCCTTTTCGCCGCAGTCGCGCTTGCCGCGCTCTCTGCGTTTTCCGAAACCGTCACGGAGGTGAACAAGAAGATAAGCGCGCTCAGCCGCGAGGCCTCCAAGCTCAAGAAGAACCCGATATTCGTCTGGGGGACGAAGCAGGAGGGTCTCTCCGACAAGCAGAAATGCGGAACCTCGCAGTTCAACATAGTCGCAGTCTCCAAGTCGAAGGAGTTCAAGAAATACCGCTCGAGCAAAATCATCGCGCTCAACCCGGTGTACATATGTCCGCTCCACAAATGCATCGTCGAGAACGGCGTCTGCAACGGCCCCGCCGAGGAGTCCGGCAAGAACGGACGCGGCTACGGACAGAGCGGCAGGGTCTTCGGCGGCGGACGCGGCTTCGGCGGCGGATACGGCGGCGGCGACGAGGGCGGATGCAAGGCTATGGACCGCCTGGGGACGTCCAATTTCTGCAACCTCGGCAAGGAGTACGACCTGAGCTACCGGTCGTGGAAGCTGATGAAGGACAAAATGCCCGAGAGCGAGGCCCAGGAGACGCGGCTGAAGGAGATCGAAGAGGAGATCGCGACCCTCAAGGCGAGGGCGAAGGAGATTCTCCGCGAGCAGGGGCGCAGCCGCAGGGGGAAGAAGGCCGAGCCACATGAATGAGCATGCCCTTGACGGGTAGTGTGCCGCCGCGGAGTCTTGTGGTATAATGGCGGCATGAAAGCCGCATGCGCATTCTCCGCCGCCTTTGCCGTCTGCCTCTGCTCCCTCGCCTCGTCCGGCGAAGGGGTGAAGTACAGGGGGCTGTTCATCAACGACGAGGACTGGGGCCTCAGGCCTTGGGCCGTGAAGCATTTCGGCGCCGAAGAGCAGATAGGCGTCGGGGCGTATGCGGAAGTCTTCTCTCTGATGAAATCGAAAGGCCTCAACCTGCTGTGGCCCGCGATGCACGAGGGCGGCTACGAATTCTCGTCGCGTCCGGAGAATCTTGATCTCGCCGGCATGTACGGAATCGCCGTCGGGACGAGCCACTGCGAGCCGATGCTCAGGAACAACTGCTACCTGCCCGAGGCCGACAAGGGCAAATGGAGCTGGACGTCGAACAGAGCATTCCTCAAGGACTACTGGCGGGAAGGGGTGCGCCGCGGCGAGGGGCGCGAGATCCTCTGGACGATCGGCATGCGCGGCATACACGACGCGAGAATGCCCGACGGCAGATCCACGGAAGAAAAGAAACGCATCCTCGAGGAGGTCTTCGCCGCGCAGAAGGAGATGCTGCCCGACGGCGCGCCGATGCTGTTCTGTCCGTACAAGGAGGTTCTGCCCATATTCAACGCCGGACTGAAGGTGCCCGCCGGCGCGACTATAATGTGGGTGAACGACAATTACGGCTACATAAGGCGCCTCGGGGGGCCGGCGTGCGAGGGGTACGGCGGCGGCATATACTGGCATCTCTCCTACTGGGGCCTCCCGCACGGCTACCTGCAGACGTGCACCGTGCCGCCTGCGTTCATGTGGTACGAGCTTTGCGCGAAAGCGTGGAACAACGGCGCGAGGGACGTCTGGATGGTGAACGCCGGCGACGTCTTCCAGGCCGAGCTGCTGCTCGACTGCTTCGGACGCTTCTCGGCGCGGCCCGATGCGTGGGGACCCGACGCCCAGCCCGCGGCGCTCGCGGCGTGGTGCGGCAGCGAGCTCGGCTTGGAAGACGCGCTGAAGGACCGCGCCCTCTCCCATCTTATGGAGTACTTCAATCTCGGTTTCATCAGAAAGCCCGAGCACATGTGCGTGCAGTGGACTGAAAACCTGCCCGGCGGGGTGAAGGCGTCCCTCGCCGCGCGCTACAGGGCGCTTCTCGCCGAAGACGCCGCGCTCGAGGCGGCGCTCCCCGCGGAGAGGCGCGACGCCTTTTTCAGGACCGTCGGCTTCCAGGCCCGGTTCCTCGCCATCTCCGGGCTCGTGCATCTGGAGGGATGGACGAAAGAGTCCGCTCGCGAAGCGCTCGCTCCGCTTTACGCGCGCTGGGACTCCCTCGACGGCGGAAAGTGGTCCGGCTTCTGGATAGATACGCTGGAGGAGAAAAAGTCGAAGCGGATCGGCTCGCGGCACAACCGCTGGTCGTCGCAGATGCAGTGGCCGTGGAACGAGCCGCCCGAGGGGTCCGCGGAATACGCATCGCGCAGGGAGTACGCCGCCACCGCATACCGCCGCGACGTCCCGGAGCCCGAATGGCTCGAGCCTTGCTCTAGCGCCGCCGCCGGCGGAGGGGCCTGGACTCGCGTCCCCGGCCTCGGCACCTCCGGCCGCGCGCTTGCTCTCCTTCCGGTGAAGCCCGGCGCCGGCGAAGGGGCGAGGCTGGACTACCGCCTTCCCGGCGGGGCGAAGACTCTCGTTTTGAGGTTTCTGCCCGATTTCGCCCTTTGGCCCGGGCTCGGACTCGGCGTTCGCGTCTCGTTCGACGGTGGCCCGGCCGAATGCGTCGCGGTCCCGAAAAGCGACTCCAATCTCGGCGAGCGCGACGCGGGAAGGCAGGTCGCCGTGCAGGACAATTTCATCGAGGCCGAAATCCCCGTCCCCGCCGGGGCGAAGGGTTTTTCCGTCTTCGCCAAGGATCCCGGAGTTGTGCTCGACCGCGCCGGAGCGCGCCTTTGACCGCCCCTCCCCCCTTGACCGGGAGGGGGAGGATATGGTAGAATTAAACAAACGTTTAAAGACATGGAAGACACCAAGGACAGAATCGTCTCGGCCGCGACGGCGCTTTTCGCGGAGAAGGGGCTTGACGGCACGACCGTGCGGGAGATATGCCGCGAGGCCGGCGTCAACGTCGCCCTGGTGAACTACCACTTCAAGACGAAGGAGAAGCTCTACGGGGAATGCATCCGCAGAATCTTCGCCAAGGCGGGAGGTCCGCGCCTCTCAACCCTTGATTTTGGAGTGAAGGACGAGCCCGGATGGAGGCGCGCCGTGACGGAGTGGGTGCGCGGCTTCGGCAAGGCCATGCACGAGCGCTCTTTGGGCGGGAAGGATCCGGTGTGGGCGTTCCGCCAGGAGGTGACGCGCCCGTCGGCGATGTACGGGTATCTCAAGGAGCGCTACGCGATGCCCGTCTTCAACTGCCTGAAGCGCCTTCTTGCGATGGCGGCCGCCACGGAGGAGGAGGCGCTTCTCTGGATGACGTCGATATGGTCGCAGCTCTCCGCCGTGGCCATAGTCGACTCCAAATGGCAGGACGTTTTCCGCCCCGGCGGCGTTTCGCGCCTTCGCTGGGGGAGGAGATTCGGCGATTTCGTGCTCGATTCCATATTCAGGGAGCTGAAATACCATGGGTGAACGTTTTTTCGCAAAGGCGTTAAACACGTGTTTAATGGCGGCCGCAGTTCTCGCCGCCGGATGCGGGACGACCGTGCAGGACCGCGCCCGGATATCGGAGGATTTCCGGTCCCGCCTCGCCGCCGAGACGGCGGACCATTTCGCGGCCAATCCCGGGCCGCTCTCGCTGAAGGATGCGGTCGCGCTGGCGCGCAGGCGGACCCTCAAGCTTACCCGCCAGGAGCTGGAGAGGGAGCTCTCGAGGGTGACGCGCGCGAGCGCGTTCTCGGCGTTTCTCCCCAACGCGGAGCTTGCGTACGGACGCTTCAGGGCCCACGGCGACGCGACGCTTTCCCCGTACCTGCGCGTGCGCGGCGGCGACGGACGCTATGACGGGACGGCGCTTCTCGTGACGCAGCCCGTCTTCGCGCCCGTGGCGTGGACCATGTTCGCCGAGGCGCAGTACGGCACGAGGATTTCCGATCTCGTCCGCGACCGCGCGCGCCAGCTTCTCGACGTGCAGGTCGCCGCGTGCTTCTACAAGGCCGCCGTCTCCGCCAGGATGGCCGAAACGCGCCGGCTCAACATCGCCACGGGCGAGGCGCTCACCAACAGGATCGGACGCCTCGCCGCCGAGGGGTACGCCATCCCCGCGGAGCGCGCCCGCGCCGAGGCCAGGCTCGCCGGGGACGAGCTCGGCTACGCCGAGGCGCTCGACGAAAGCCGCAAGGCGCGGAGCGACCTGTCGTCCATCCTCACCTTCTGGCCGCTCGCCGAATACGCCATAGACGGGGACTCGATCCTCGGCGTCCTCGACGAGCCGTGGGTTTTCGTAGACACCAACGGCGCGCCCCGCAGCGTCTCGCGCGAAGAGCTCGAGAGGACCGATGTCGCCGAATTCGTGTGGCAGGGCCTGCTGCAGCGCAAGGACCTGTATGCGGGCGACGAGACGGTGAACCTGAGGAAGGCGCAGGTCGTCGAGGCGCTCGCCGGCTTTCTCCCCGACATCGTCCTCGGTGGCGGCGCCAGCGACTTTTCGGCTGAATCCCTCTCGGTCAAAGGCTGGACGGGCGGACTCGCCGGCACGTGGGCCGCGTTCGAGGGTTTCAGGTCGGTTCAGGCCTACCGCGCGGCGAGGGCGAGGAGCGAGGCGGAGTTCAGGCTGCAGGAGGACAGGATGCTGGCTGTCGTCACGTCCGTCGCGGACGCGTGGCGCAACTGGAAGGAGACGGCTGCGCGCGTGAAGGCGGCGAGGAAGATGCGCGAGGCCGCGGCCCTGGACCATGCCGACGCCGAGAGGCGGCACGACGACGGACAGGAGACCATGGACCGGGTCCTCGACAAGCTCGCCGTCAGGGACGAGGCCGAAGTGAGGGCCGTTTCCGCCGAATACGCGGCGGCGCTCGCGGAGATAGCGCTGAGGCAGGCCGTCGGGCTCGGGTTGTTCGAAACGGAGGAGAAGGAAAATGAGGAAGATCGCGATGATGAGGATTGAGGCGCTGGCGATCGCCGCGGCGGTTCTCGCCGGATGCGCCCGGGATGGCGCGGAAGGTCCGGAGAAAAGCGAGGAGAGGCGTCCGCTCGTCAAGGTCGTCCGGGTCGATCCCGCCAGGCGCTTCCGCGAAACGAGAAGCGTGCAGGCTTCGATCAGGGCGAAGGAGAGCGCGCTCGTCTCGGCGAGGGTTCCGGGGACGATCGACGCGCTTTTCGCGGACGAAGGCGACACGGTCGAAAAGGGCGCCCGCCTCTTCCAGGTGGATCGCGTCAATCTCGAGAACGCCGTCCGGGCCGCGGAGGACGATTTGAGGCTTGCCAAGGCGAGCGAGAAGGAGGCGAAGGCGACGATGGAGAAGGCGAGGCTCGACGGGGATCGCATGAAGCGGCTCTCGGAGGAGAACGCCGTGACGCGCGACGCCGCCGAGAAGGCGTCCGTCGCGCTCGCGCGCTCCGAGGCCGCCTGCGAAGCGGCCGCCGCGCGCATAACGAAGGCTGAGACCGCCCTCGAGATCGCGAAGAAAAACCTGGCGGACTCCACGGCGACGGCTCCGTTCGCGGGGACGGTGAAGAGGAAGCTCAAGGAGGCCGGCGACTACGCCGGACCCGGCACCCCCGTCTTTGCGCTCGACAACCCGGCCGTCCATGAGATATGCTTCGACCTGAACGCCGAAGACTACGCGCGCGTCGCCGTCGGCAAGACGGCCGTGGAGACGTGCGGACGCAGCCTCGCCGTCTCGTACAAGTCGCCGTCGGTGAACCCCGCCACGCGGACTTTCGAAGTCCGCGCCGTGATAGACATCGACGGCTCGCTCGCTCCCGGAATGCTTCTCGACGCCGAGGTCGTCCTCGGCGACCGCACCGGCCCCGCGCTGCCCGTGCGCGCGGTCAACCTGCGCGGCGGGAGGGAGACGGTCTTCGTTGTGGAAGACGGCGCGGTCAAGGCCGTCGCGGTGGAGGCCGGCCTTTCCCGGGATGGCTGGAGAGAGGTCCGCGGCGTGCCCGAGGGCGCGAAGGTGATCGCAGAAGGGATGCTCCTCGTGAACGAGGGCGACAGCGTGAGGATAGCGGGGGAGTAGCGCCATGTTTCTTTCCGATGCGAGCCTGAAGCGGCCGATAGCGATGAGCGTCGGCCTCATCGCGCTGATGATCTTCGGCGCGATAGCCTACAGGGGGACGGGCGTGGATCTCGTCCCCCAGGTCGACGTCCCCTACGTCTCGGTGTCGGTCGTATACCCAGGCGCCAGCCCTGACGAGATAGAGAGCGCCGTCGCGCGGCGCATAGAGGACGCCGTCGCCCAGGTCGACGGACTCAAGCACGTCACCTCCACGTGCGCCAACAACTTCTGCCAGGTCATGCTGGAGTTCGACCTTGGCCGCGACGTGGACGAGGCGGCGACCGACGTGCGCGAGAAGGTTGCGCTCGTCAAAAACGACCTCCCCCCCGGCGCCGAGGAGCCGGAGGTCCTCAAATACGACGTGAACGCCCTCAGCGTCGTCACCATCGCGCTTACGGGGTCCGCGCCGGTCGACGATCTCTACGACTGGGCCGACGACAGGCTCAAGGACAGGTTCTCCTCGCTTTCCGGCGTAGCGTCCGTCGAGCTGATCGGCGGCGAGAAGCGCGACGTGCTCGTGGAGGTGGACCGCGATAAGCTCGCGGCCTCCGGCCTCACGCTCGCCCATGTCGTCCAGGCCGTCGGCAAAGGCAACATAAAGATACCCTCGGGCCAGCTTACCGACGGCGAGCGCGAGCTTTCGGTGACGTTCGACGCGCAGGCTCCCTCGCCCGCGGACCTCGGCGGGATAGAGCTCGGCCCTCCCGGCGGCGCGCGCGTGCGCCTCGGCGACGTCGCATCGTTCGGCTGGGGCACGAAGAGGAGGGAGTCCCTGGCGTTCTACGCCGGCCGCCCCGCCGTGCTGATGAAGATAACGAAGAAGGGCGAGGCCAACGCCGCCGCCGTGGTGGACCGCGTCCGGCGCGTCTACGGCGACGTGTGCGGAGAGCTGCCCGAAGGCATGAGGCTGGACTGGGTCCGCGACAACGGCGACTACGTCCATGCGACCGTCGCGGGCGGCATGGACTCCATATGGCAGGGGATCCTCCTCACGGGCGTCATCCTTCTCGCGTTCCTCGCCGACTGGCGCACGACGCTCGTGGCGTTCGTCTCCATCCCGGTCACGATCATGGTCTCGCTCATCGCGTTTTCGCTCTTCGGCTACACGATGAACCTCGTCACCATGAGCGCGGTCGGGATTTCCGTGGGCGTTCTCGTGGCGAATTCCATCGTTGTGCTCGAGAGCGTGGCGGGCGCGATGGAGGGCGCGGACGCGGCCGACAGGGCGGCGCTGAAGTCCCTCGTCGCCTCGGCCACCGGCCGCGTGGCGCTCGCCGTCTCCGCGAGCGCCCTCACCAACATCGTCGTCTTCCTCCCCGTCGCGTTCATGAAGTCCCTCCCGGGACAGTTCTTCGTGCCGTTCTCGATAGTGGTGACGGCGGCGACGTTCTCGTCGCTTCTCGTCTCCTTCACGCTTACGCCGATCCTCGCCTGCCTTACCGCCGGCAGGGGCGAGCGGGTGAACGTCGCGCTGAGGTTTCTGCTCTCCCCGTGGCGCATCGCCTACTCCGCGATGGAGAGGTTCTACGCCGCGAGCGTCCGCCCGGCGATCGCCCACCCGTGGCTCGCCGTCGCGATCTCCGCGGCCGCGACGCTTCTCGCCTTCAGGCTTGTCCTCCCCGGGATGCAGGTGGACTTCGTCCCGGTCATGGACCAGAGCGAAATGAGCGTCAAGCTCGAGTTCGCGGCAGACTCCACCCTCGAGCATTCCGCCGCGAGGGCCAACGCCATACTCGAGCGCATCCTCGCGCTGCGCGATTCGCACGGCGAAAAGGTCGTCGAAAGAAGCGCCCTCGCCGTCGGCAAGACCCAGGGCGTGCTGGGGCAGGTCTCGCGCGGACCCCACCTCGCCGAGCTTACGCTCTGCCTGAGGAAGATGGGCGAGCGCAGCGAATCGATACACGAACTGCTGGCGATGGTCCGCGCGGAGCTCGCCAAGGAGCCGGACCTCATCGCGACCGCCCTCGTGCCGCTTATCGTCGGCGGCGCTTCGCAGAGCGCAGAATTCCACATTCTCGGCGACTCTCTCGACGAGGTGGGCGCGGTAGCCCTCGCCTCGGGCAAGGATCTCGAGCGCTCGCCCTGCGCCAAGGACGTCGCGACGAGCGTCAGGGCGGGCCGGCCGGAGATCAGGATACATCCCCGCCGCGCCGTGCTGAACGACCTCGGCGTCAAGCCGGACGCCCTTGGCATGACTCTGCGCGCCTCGTTCGCCGGCCTCACTCCTGCGACGTTCACCGCCGGCGGACGCTGCTACGACGTGAGGGTGCGCTTTGCGCAGAAGGACGGCGCCGGGCAGATAGACGCGCTGAATTTCCCCGGCGCGGAGGGGCGTCCGTTCACCCTCGGCGCCGTGGCCGACGCGAAGGAGAGCCTTCAGCCCGTGCAGATCGTCCGCCGCGAGAAGCGCCGCGACGCCATCGTCTACGCCAACAACGCGCACGGGTACGGCCTCGGCGCGACTCTCGAGGAGGGCCTCGGCACCATCGGCCGGAGGCTGCCTCCGGGATGCGAGGTGAAGATCGGCGGCATAGCCGAGTACATGGACGAGGTGTTCAAGGAGTTCGGCCTTGTCGGCGCGGTCGCGGTGATCCTCACCTACCTCCTCCTCTGCGCCATCATGGAGAGCTGGACCAAGCCGTTCGTCATCCTCTTCACCGTTCCCTTCTCCTACCTCGGGATGTTCGCCGCCGTGAGGATCGCCGGCACGCAGTTCTCCGTCTTCGGACTCCTCGCCGGCATCATGCTCGTCGGCGTCGTGGTGAACGCGGCCATCCTGCTCGTCGACGGCATAGGCGAGGCGGAGGCCGGCGGGCTCGCGGGGCGCGACGCCATCGCGGCGGCGACCAGGTCGAAGTTCCGCCCCATCCTCATGAGCTGCGCCGCCGCTCTTTTCGGCATGCTGCCTATGGCTCTCGGCGGGGGGCTCGGCTCGGAGCTCCGCCAGTCGATCGGCATAGGGTCGGTGGGCGGCATACTCCTCTCGTCGCTCGTGTCGCTCTACTTCATCCCTGCGCTCTATTCGGCGCTTTTCGCCCGCCGCTCACGGACGGAAGTCGCCGCGGTCCACGGCGATGCTGCAGCCGGCCGCCGCGACGCGGCGCCTGAGCTCGTCTAGCATCTGCGCAGACTCCGCCCCGCTGCAGAGCTTGTTGTCGTAGATCTCGTACTTTCCTCTCGCCGCGGCAGGCGAGATGTTGGGCATGACCACGTTCGCGCCCGCACGTATGCCTTTTTCCCGCCCCTCGGGATCTATCGTCCCCAGCGCCGTGGTCGAGGGCAGCAGCACGTGCGGATGCAGAAGCCTCACGATGCTCAGAAGAAGGCACGTCGCCTCGACCGTCCCCGCCTTTTCTTTCGCGAAGGGCGTCGCATGGTGCGGGATGAAAGGCCCTATCCCGCACATCTCCGGCCTGAACGACGCTATGAAGGCGATGTCTTCGGCGATCGTCCCGGGCGTCTGCCGGGGGCTGCCAACCATGAAGCCGCAGCCGGTCTGGTAGCCGAGCTCCTTCAGGTCCGCAAGGCACTTCATCCTGTTCGCGAAGCTCATCGACGGCGGATGCAGGCGGGAGTAGTGGACGGCGTCCGCCGTTTCGTGCCTCAGGAGGTATCTGTCGGCGCCGGCCTCCCTCAGCCTCGCGAAGCTGTCCCGTCCGCGCTCGCCAAGCGACAGCGTGACGGCCATGTCCGGATGTGCGCTCTTTATGTCGCGTATGACGCCTTCGACGATGGCGTCGGTGAAGAAGGGGTCCTCCCCGCCCTGCAGAACGACCGTCCGGAAGCCCAGGGCGTATCCCTCCTCTGCGCAGGCCGCTATTTCGTCCGGCTTCAGCCTGTACCTCTGCGCCGAGGCGTTCGACGCGCGAAGTCCGCAGTAGAGGCAGTCGTTCTTGCATACGCTCGATATCTCCACGAGCGCGCGGATGAACACTCTCTCGACGTATGCGCCGCGGCGCGCCGCGGTCGCCGCCGCCGCCAGCCGCTCGCGGATCGCCCCGCCCCG
>JAILJX010000127.1 GCA_024694365.1 Kiritimatiellia bacterium | reverse complement strand
CGCGCTGTGAACAACCCGTACAAGCTCATACCAAGGACGAAGGTCTTCTGCTGCGACCCCTACTGCGCCACGCAGAAGCCGCACGTCGAACGCAACCACGAGGAGCTCAGGCGAATCCTGCTCAAGGGCACGAGCTTCAACGCCCTCGACCAGGAGGACGTCAACGTCGTCCTCTCGAACGTCAACAGTTACACGCGCGCTTCGCTCGGGAACTCCACCCCCTACGACGAGTTCGCAAAGACATACGGCCTGGAGGGACGCAGGCTCCTTGCCCGGCTCGGCATCGTGAAGATCCCGGCGAACGAGGTCACGCTCGACCCGTACGTGCTCGGCAAGAAGTTCAAGCGCCACGTCGACAGGATAATACTGAAGCGGAACGGGGTGATCGGGAACGGCCAGAAGAATCAGTGCGAAAAATAAGCTGAGCCTCCGCTAGAAGGCCCAGCCCCCGCCATAGGGGATCGCCCTTGACGCCACATTGGCAAGACGGAAACTTTCCAGGCGTCATGGGTTGGGCTATTATTGTACCAAAAAGCAAGAGGCTCCGCGCGGGCGAACCGAAAAATCATCTTCGGCACCGAATAACCCTACTGAACAGCATGCTTTTGCAGAACTAATCGATGCCAACCGTCACGAACCCATGATTACCTCTGCAGAAGTACGTTTACTTTTGCGAGCGGCACTTGTTTCGGAAGGGAGCATTTTTTTCGTCCGCGTACGCATCGGAAGCCGTTTTTTTGATATAATACAAACCGATGGCCCATCTCATAGAAATACGCGACATGTACAAGATATACGCCATCGGCGAAGAGCCGGTCCATGCGTTGGATGGCGTGTCGCTTTTTGTGGATGAAGGGGAGTTCGTAGCGATCATGGGAGCGTCGGGATCGGGGAAATCGACGATGCTCAACATTCTCGGTTGCCTCGATGTGCCGTCCAAGGGCTCGTATCTCCTCGACGGAACCGAAGTCGCCGAGCGTTCGCGCAGGGAACTTGCCATGATTCGGAACCGCAAGCTCGGCTTCGTCTTCCAGAATTTCAATCTTCTGCCGCGCACGAGCGCTCTCGAGAACGTCGAGCTTCCCGATCTCTACATGGGGCGGCTCGGCCGCTCGGCTCGGCGCACGCGGGCCATGGAGCTCCTGGAGCGCGTGGGGCTGAAGGGACGCGAGGGCCACACTCCTGCGCAGCTGTCTGGCGGGCAGCAGCAGCGCGTGGCTATAGCGCGTGCGCTCATGAACAATCCGCCGGTCGTCTTCGCCGACGAGCCTACCGGCAACCTCGACACGAAGAGTTCCGTCGAGATCATGAACCTCTTCACGAAGCTTTCCGACGAGGGCATAACGATCGTCATGGTGACCCATGAGGACGACATAGCCGCGTACGCCAAGCGCCACATCGTCATGCGCGACGGCAAGGTGATGCGCGACGACAGGGGAGAGGGCGGCAAAAAGACCCAGGAAGAGGTCTCCAGGCTGGTGAAGGAGGCCCTATCGTGAATTTCGGTATGATCTTCAAGGTCGCCGCGAGGGCGATAATGCGCAACAAGACGCGCTCGATCCTCACCTGCATCGGCATAATCGTCGGCATCGCGGCCGTGATCGCTGTCATGGCCATCGGCCAGGGCGCCCAGACTATGATGGTCAAGGAGATTTCCTCCATGGGCAACAACCTTGTCATGGTCTTCCCCGAGCGCAACAACCGCGGCGCCGTCTCAGTGGGCATGGGGCAGGGTCAGACGATGACCGCGGCGGACGCCGAGGCCGTGAAAAGCGAGCTTGCCCACCTAGTTCAAGGCGTGAGTCCGAACGTCCGCGCGAACGTCCAGATGATGTACGGAGCGAAGAACTGGTCCGGCAACGTGCAGGGCGTCTCCACAGACATCACCCTCATCAGCAACTGGACGGTGGAGGATGGCCGGTTCTTCACCGAGGAGGAGCAGAATTCCTGCGCCCGCGTGTGCGTCATAGGCACGACCGTCAGGAACAACCTCTTCCAGGGCGAAGAGCCGGTCGGTAAGACGATGAGGCTCAAGGACATGACTTTCAAGGTCATCGGCGTTCTGGGCTCCAAGGGCGCGAACAACTGGGGCCAGGACCAGGACGACGTGATAATGGCGCCGTACACGAGCGTCCAGAGGTATCTGCAGCGCTCCCAGTTCAGGTCCATCAACATGATGAACATTTCGCTCATCTCAATGGACGACCTCGAGGAGGCCAAGCGCGAGATTTCGGCCCTCCTGCGCCAGCGCCACCATCTTGCCGACTACCAGGACAACGACTTCGAAACGCGCGACACCACCGAGATAATGAACACGATAGGGTCCGTTACCGGCCTCATGACCGTTCTTCTCACTGCTGTGGCGGCGATTTCCCTTCTTGTCGGCGGCATCGGCATTATGAACATCATGCTCGTTTCCGTCACGGAGCGCATCAAGGAGATCGGCCTCAGGATGTCCATAGGTGCGACCCCTGCAAACATTCTCATGCAGTTCATCCTCGAGGCGGTCGTCCTGTCGACGATCGGCGGCGCGATCGGCGTCGCCGTGGGCGTCGGCGCGGCGCACGGGATAGGGGCGTGGAAGGGCTGGCCGATTCTCATAGACTTCTCTTCCACGGCGATAGCGTTCGGCTTCTCGGCTTTCGTGGGCCTTTTCTTCGGTTTCTACCCCGCCTGGCGAGCGTCGAAGCTGAATCCGATCGACTGCCTGCGCTACGAATAGGCCGCCTGCCGTCAAGAATGGCTGTTTGGCGGCTGTTGACAACGGCGCAGAATTATGGGAAAATACACCTAAATCATCAATCTGAGGAGGTAGAGAAACAATGCGACACATCCTTACTGCGGCTCTGTCCGCTCTCTCGGTTGCGGCCTTTGCCGGCTCGCCGGTCGAATTCGAATGGAAGCCCCGGCAGACGATTCCCGTCAAAGTGGCCCGGCCATTCGGCGGCTTCATGCCCGACGGTTCGTTCCTCGTCGCTGGCGGTACGACCTATGACAAGGCTGCCGGCCTGAAGGACTACGAGCGCGGGATATACCTCCTCTCCCCTGGCGAGGGCAAATGCTCTGGCGAAGAGATCGGCAAGCTCCCCGACGGCGTGGGATTCGCCGAGGGCGTGAGCGCGTCCGTGCCGTCAGGGCTCTTCTGCGCCGGCGGCGGAATCTCGACGAACGACCAGAAGCGCACCGCGGCGTTCATCCTTTCGTTGACGGAAAAGGACGGCAGGCGCGCCGTAGAGGTGAAGTATCTGCCGCCTCTCCCCGAGGCCATCTCCAAGGGCGCGGCCGCTGCGGACATCCCCGAGCCCAGACCCACGGGCGACAACCCGGACAAAAAGACCAAGGTCTATGTCGTCGGCCACCGCAAAGTCTACATGCTCGATCTGACCGACGCCAAGAAGTGGGAGGAGGTCGCCGAGGTCCCGGGTGGGGTCGACCGCGAGGAGATTGTAGCCGCGATACAGAACGGCGACCAGAAGAAGAAGATGCTCGTCGTATACGGCGGATATGACATTGCGACGCGCCAGCCTCTCACCGACGGCCACCGTCTCGTGCTGGAGACGAAAGAGTGGCGCGATGCCGCGCCTCTTGAGAGCGTCAACGGGAATCTTACGGCCATCGGCTCGTCGCTTCTTCCGAGCGGGCACCAGTTCCTCCTGCTTGCGGGCGGATACGGCAAGGCCGGCTGGATTAGGCGCGACGTTGAAAAAGACTATTCCGTGGACGACGCCGCTGGGCTCGGATGGAACAGGAAGATATACGCTTACAACTGCGTGACCGACGCCTGGTGCGAGTACGGCGAGATTGACAAGGACGACAAGCCCCGCTGCGGCGCGGCGGCCGGCATCCTTACAGGCAAGACTCCCGAGCAATATTCCATTTTCTTCGTCGGCGGCGAAGAGGCCCCCATGACGCGCACGGACCTCGTGTCCGTCGCGAGTTTCAAGAAGACCGGCAAATTCGGCGCGACGGCCTGGGCCGTCGTCGGCGTGTACGCTCTTCTCATGGTCGGCATGGCAGTCTACTTCATCAGGAAGAAAAAGGATGAAAACGACTACTTCCGGGGCGGAAACCGCATCCCCTGGTATGTCGCCGGAATGTCCATCTTCGCGACGATGCTCTCCTCCATCACCTTTATCGCCATCCCGACCCAGGCCTATCTGCAGGATTGGCGCTACTTCATAATGGCGTTCTTCATTATCGGCATGGCGCCGGTTGCGATATACTATTACCTGCCGTTCTTCTGCCGCCTCGGGATAACTTCTGCCTACGAATACCTCGAAAAGCGCTTCAATCTCGGCGTCAGGCTCTTTGGCTCCGCGGCGTTCATCGTCTTCATGGTCTGCCGCGTCGCCGTCGTCACGCTTCTTCCCGCGATCGCGCTCAATGCCGTGACGGGAATCTCCATCGACGCGTGCATCCTGATCTGCGGTGTCCTCACGATGGTATACTGCTCTCTGGGCGGGCTCGAGGCCGTCATATGGTCAGACTTCGTCCAGGGCATCGTGCTTATGGGAGGCGCAGTTGCGGTGCTGGTGCTTCTTGTCCTAAAGACCGGGGCCGACGGCGCCCACTTCTCGACTTTCTGGAGTGTCGCTGGCGACTACGGGAAGAACAAGATGTGGGACTTCCGCTTCCTCCTGAGCGAGCCCGTCTTCTGGGTGGTCGCGGTGCAGGGTCTCGTCTCCAACCTTTCCAGCTACACCTCCGACCAGTGCGTGATCCAGCGCTACATCGCAACTCCCGACGAGAACGCCACCAAGCGCTCGCTCTGGTTCAACGGCTGCATGAGCGTCTTCGCGCAGATCGTATTCTACGGAATCGGCATGGCGCTCTTCGCATTCTACCACACGAATCCCCAGGCCGCCGACGTCTCGATGATGAAGGGCGACTCTATCCTCCCGACGTTCATGGCGACCGAGATGCCCGCGTGGCTCGCCGGCCTCGTGATCGCGGCCGTATTCGCGGCGACGATCTCTACTCTCTCCGCCAACCTTTCGTCCGCCTCCACGGCAGTTGTGACCGATTTTGTGAAGCGCTTCAAGCCTGGCATCTCCGGCAAAGCCCAAATCAGGTGCGGACAGATCACGACATACGTCATCGGCATAATCGGCATACTGTCCGCCCTGACCCTCGCGAGGATGGAGTCGAACGCGCTCTTCGACAACTTCAACAAGTACATCGCCATGCTCACGGCGGGCCTTACGGGACTCTTCTTCATGGGAGTCTTCATGCCGCGCATCAAGGGAATCGCTGCGGTTCTCGGTCTCGCGGCCAACTATTTCGTGTGCTTCAGCTGCGAAATACTCGACTGCAATGTGTTCGGGCTCAAGTTCCACCCGTTCCTTCTCGGCGGACTCGGCCTCGTCGCCTGCATTCTCGTTTCCACCCTCGCCTCCTTCGTGTTGAAGGAAGGCGGCAGAGATCTCTCCGGCCTCACCATCAAAACGCTCAAAAAGGACAAGTGACATGACTCCTTCTATTCTTCTCGCGACCCTTCTGCCCGTGATCCCCCAGCCTTCGGAATTCAAGCCGTCCGAGGGCGTGTGCGATGTGAAGAACGCCGCCGTGCGCGTCGTCAAGTCGTCCGACGCCTCCCTTGGGGAAGAAGGCTACACCCTCAAGCTCAATCCCGGCACGGTCGAGATCGCGGCCTCCGCGCCTGCGGGCGTCCTTTGGGCGCGGCAGACGCTCGCACAGCTCGCGGCGTCGGGGGAGAAGACGCCCTGCGGAGTCGTCCGTGACGTCCCCAAGTACCGTGTCCGCGGTTTCATGATGGACGTCGGCCGTATGTACCACTCGATGGAGTTCCTGTACGATCTTGCGGACAAAATGGCATACTACAAGATGAACGTCCTGCAGATCCATCTCAACGACAACGAGATCGAAAAGAATCCCAAGGCCGACTGGTCGACGAAGCAGGCTGCGTTCCGCATGGAGTGCGAGACGTGCCCCGCGCTCACCGCGAAGGACGGACACTATACCAAGAAGGAATTCCGCGAGTTCATGCTCCACTGCAAGTCGATCGGCATAACCGTGATACCCGAGTTCGACGTCCCCGCCCACGCCCTCGCCTTCACGCGCGCAAGACCCGACTTCGCTTCCAAGAAGTACGGCGCGGACCATTTCGACCTCGACAAGACCGACGAGATCTTAGCTTGGCTCAAGCCCATCTTCGCCGAATACCTCACTGGCGACGAGCCTGTTTTCATCGGTCCCTACATGCATGTCGGCACCGACGAGTACAATAAGGCCGAGGCCGAGAAGTTTCGCGCCTTCACCGACAAAATGTTCCGCATGGTGCAGGGCTTCGGCTACAAGGTCTGTGCTTGGGGCGCCCTGACACATGCGAAGGGAGAGACGCCTGTCCTCGCCGGACGCGACATCACGATCGACATATGGCACAACCCCTACTACCAGCCCGCAGAGGCGATCGCGGCCGGATACACCATCGTCGCCATCCCTGACGGACTGGTCTACCTCGTCCCATTCGCCGGCTACTATTACGACTATCTCAACTGCCAACATCTTTTCAACAACTGGGAGCCGAACAAAATCGGCGACTACATCGTCCCTGAAGACAAGATGGACCAGCTTGCAGGCGGCAAGTTCGCGCTCTGGAATGATATGCTCGGCAAGAAGAAGGACGGCTCGGCCTATACCGAGAAGGACAATATGGACCGCATCTATCCCGCGCTTCAGACTCTTGGTCAGAAGTTCTGGTCCGGCAAGCGTGCCGACCAGACGTGGGAGGAGTTCTCCAAGCTTGCGGAGACGCTGAAAAAGTAAATGAAAACCGTCGATTGCGACTATTTCATCGTGGGCTCGGGCATGTCCGGGCTCATGTGCGCTCTGCATCTGGCGAGCTATGGGAAGGTCGTACTGGTCACCAAGGGGCGCCTGGCCGACTGCAATTCGAATTTCGCGCAGGGCGGCATATGTTGCGTCATGGACCCCGCCGACACGTTCGACAAGCATGCGCGAGATACGATGATCGCCGGCGCATGGCTGGGGTCGAGTCCGGTGGTGCATGAAATCTGCGAGAACGCCCCTGAGGGCATTCAGGACCTTATCGACTGCGGCGTCAAGTTCGCCAAAAAGCCAGACGGTTCGTGGGATTTGACGCGCGAGGGCGGCCACAGCGCCCGCCGCATCTTCCACGCCGGCGACATAACAGGCGAAAAGTGCGAAGCCGCGATGATAAGGCGCATAAGGAAGTCTCCGGTGGATATCCGTGAGCATACCGTCGCAATCGACCTTGTCATGTCGCGCCGCATAGGCGTCAAGGGCGAGAACCGCTGCCTTGGGGCGTATGTGATGGACAAGCCCACGGGCGAGATATACGCGATACGCTCTCCGAACACGATTCTTGCGACCGGAGGCTGCGGCAAGGTGTACCTCTACACCTGCAACCCCGATACCGCCACCGGCGACGGCATTGCGCTCGCCTGGCGCGCCGGGGCGAGCGTGGAGAACATGGAGTTCATCCAGTTCCACCCAACATGCCTCTTCCACCCCCAGGCGAAGCGCTTTCTGATATCCGAGGCTGTGCGCGGTGAAGGGGCTGTCCTTGTCGACAAGCATGGCAGGCCCTTCATGAAGAAGTACGATCCGCGCGGTTCCCTCGCCCCCCGTGACATCGTCGCGAGGTCCATAGACTCCGAGATGAAGCGCACGGGCGACGACTGCATGTTCCTTGACATCCGCAAGAAAGGCGCGAAGTATCTGAAGGAGCGCTTCCCGAACATCTATGCGAAGTGCCTTTCGTTCGGCATAGACATGGCGAAGGACCTCATCCCGATCGTGCCGGCGGCCCACTACACCTGCGGCGGAATCAAGGCCGGCGTCGATGGCGAGACGTCCGTCCGCGGCCTCTCGGCCATCGGCGAATGCGCCTGCACCGGACTTCACGGCGCCAATCGCCTCGCTTCCAACTCTCTTATGGAGGCTCTCGTCTGCGCGCGCCTCGCGGCCGCGAGGCTCGGCCCGCATCCGGATTCGTTCGCCTCCAACCTTCCCGCCATTCCCGCATGGAAGACAGGCAGTGCCGTCCCTCCCGACGAAGCCGTGCTCGTCTCCCACATGTGGGACGAGATACGCCGTCTCATGTGGGACTACGTCGGCATCGTCAGGACCAACAAGCGCTTGGCGCGCGCCGCGCGGCGCCTCAAGACCCTGCGGCGCGAGATAAGGGACTACTATTTCAGGTATCTCGTCACCCCGGATACCCTGGAGCTCCGGAATCTCGCCGTCTGCGCCGAGCTCATCGTGCGCAGCGCCCAAAAGCGCCATGAAAGCCGCGGACTCCATTTCACGCTCGACTATCCGCGCCTTTCCAAAAAGGCTAAATCCACCGTCCTGCCGGGCTATCGCGGCGTGTGACGGACATTGCGGAATCGTGCCATGACCGTTTTTCATGCGATCGGAGACCCAATATGCAGCAGACAGCCAAAATAATAGACGGAAAACTTCTTGCCCAAAACCTCCGCGCCGAAATCGCCTCGGGCGTGGCGGCGCTCAAAGCCAGCAAAGGCGTCGTCCCGGGACTCGCTGTGATCCTGGTAGGAGACGACCCCGCGAGCGTCAGCTACGTGACCGCCAAGGAGAAGGCGTGCGCGGAGGCGGGAATCGCCTCCAGGGAGATACGCCTTCCCGCGACTGCGCGTGAAAGCGAAATCCTCTCGGCCATAGACGCCCTCAACTGCGATCGGACCATACACGGCATCCTCGTCCAGCTCCCGCTGCCGTGCTCCGTTTCCGCCAAGGCTGTCATAGACGCCATTGCTCCGGAGAAGGATGTAGATGGATTCACCCCGGTGAACGCGGGCAAGATGCTCATTGGCGACGATTGCTTCCTCCCCTGCACGCCCCATGGCATAATAAAGCTGATCGAATTCTCCGGAATGGACCTCCGCGGCAAGCATGCTGTCGTCATCGGGCGCAGCAACATCGTCGGCAAGCCGCTCGCTGTGCTTCTCTCCCGCAAGGAGGTCAACGCAACCGTCACGCTGTGCCATACCGGCACCCCCGACATGTCGCTCTTCACCCGTCAGGCCGATGTCGTCATCGTCGCCGCCGGTCGCCCTGGCACGCTCTCGGGCTCAATGATCAAGCCCGGCGCCGTCGTCATAGACGTAGGCGTGAACCGCCTGCCCGATCCGTCCCGCCCCAAGGGCTTCCGCCTGGTGGGCGACGCCGATTTCGAAAGCTGCGCCGCGGTCGCGGGCGCTATCACGCCTGTTCCGGGCGGCGTTGGACCGCTTACCATAACGATGCTTCTCTGGAATACCCTGGAGGCCGCGAAACGCCATGCCTAAAGCGCTGCTTCTCGCCGCTGTAGCCCTCCCCGCTCTCGTAAGCGACGACGTGCTCGAACCGAGCGTCCGCAACGAGGTCGACCACGCGATTGCCATGGGCGAGCTCGCTCTCGCGTCGGAGACGAACTCCCTCCCGGCCGACGTCTTCGGCACCAACGGACTGTCCGATACCGGGATCGCCCTGAAACTCGTATCCTCTCAGGGTCCTGATGGACGCTGGCGCACGGGCACCAACGACACCACGCGTCTGGCGCTGGAGATTCTCAGGTCCCTCTGAAATGTCCGCGATGAAAATCCATCTCGCCGGCGTCGGCGGAGTAGGCATGGCGGCTCTCGCGGTCCTTCTCAAGGACGCCGGCAACGCAGTGTCGGGCTGCGACATACATCCTTCCGCTCGCACCCGTTGGCTGGAGAAGCAGGGCGTGAAGGTCTTCATCGGCCACTCCCCCGATCACGTGAAGTGCGCCGACCTCGCGGTCTTCACGCCGGCCATACATCCCGACAACCCGGAATTCCGCGCCGCCGCGAAAATCCGCTACCGCGGCGAGGTCCTCGCCGAACTCGTCTCTTCGCGCGAATCCATCGCCGTCTGCGGCTCCCACGGCAAGACCACGACGTCCACTTTCATCGCCAAGCTCCTGATTGCGCTGGGCGAAAAGGTCTCCTGGGCCATCGGCGGCGAAACCGGCGACTTTCCGGTCGCCGGCGCCAACGGCGGAGTGCTTGTCGTCGAGGCGGACGAGTCGGACGGCACGCTCGCGCTGTACAGTCCGTCGACGCTCGTTGTCACAAACTGCGAATACGACCACCCCGACCACTTCAAGACCCCCGCCGATTACAAGGCCTGCTTCGAGGCGGCGAAAAGCCGTGCGGGGGAGGTCGTCGACTCTGAAAAGCTCTGGGCGGAATCTTCCCGCGATTGGCCCGCGCTCGAGACATTGCCTTTGCACAACCGCAAGAACGCCCTCGCCGCAATAGAGATCGCGCTGCGGCGCGGCCACTCAAGGCGCGCCATAGAGTCCGTCCTCCCTTCCGTCGTCAGCTCCCTCCCCGACCGCCGCTTCCAGTTTGTCGCCCCTGGCGTCTACACCGACTACGCCCATCATCCCACCGAAATGGCATGCGCCGTGGCGATGGCCAGGGCGAAATGCCGCGGAACTCTGCGCGTCCTTTTCCAACCCCACCGTCATTCTCGGACCAAGGCATTGCTCAAGGACTTCCCGAAGGCGTTCGCCGAGGCCGACGAGACGATCCTCTGTCCGACTTACGCGGCGTTCGAGCCTCCCGTGGAGGGCGGCGACATAGCCGATCTGTATGCGGAGCTTCGCGCGAGCGGAACGAAAAACCTCCATCTCGCCCGTTCGTGCGCCGAGGCGTGGCACCATGCGAAACTCTCGGCGAAAGAGGGCGACATCGCTCTCATCCTCGGTGCGGGCGACATAATAGATGTGGCGGAGCTCGCGGCGTCCGGTGCGGCTGTGCCGGTTTCAAGGATCATCGTCGGCGCCGGGACGAACACGTGGATCAGCGATCTTGCGACGGGTGAGGAGTACGTCCGTACCCTTTGTCCCGCCGGACGCCCCGGCGCGGAGCTCGGCATCCCGTGGATGGCCGGCATCCCCGGCACGATCGGCGGATGGATCAAGATGAACGCCGGCGCTTTCGGCCATTCCATCTCCGAGGTCGTCTCGCGCGTCCTTGTCGACGGAAGATGGATAGATCGCGCCGATTGCGGTTTCGGCTATCGCGCCTCCTCTCTGGAGGGGGAGATACAAGATGTGGAGTGGGATGAGACCGCCCTCGCGGCCGCGCGGGCGGATTCCGTGGACTATCTTTCCCGCCGTAGGCGCTTCCCTCCTGGAACAAAGGGGAGCGTCTTCAAGAATCCTCCCGGCGACTTCGCTGGACGCCTGCTGGAGGCCGCCGGCTGCAAGGGGCTGCGCGTAGGCGGGGCATACGTCTGGGCGGATCACGCGAATGTAATCGCCCTGGAGCCCGGCGCCCCAGCCTCCGATTATCTCGCGCTCGCCCGCATCATGCACGAACGCGTGAAATTCCGCCTTGGCGTAGACCTCGAGGCCGAAGTTAGGGGGCTGGCGCTGTGAACTGGCGCATATTCCGCAAGGCGCAGACCGTCTCCACAAACATCGACGCGAGAGCGGGCCGTCCGGGCGACGTCTTCACCGCGCTGTGGCAGTCCGCAGGACGTGGCAGACTCGACCACAAGTGGCTCTCCGCACCGGGAAAGAATCTCATGATGTCCGCCGTCCTCGATGCCTCTGGCCTTCCCCCCGAGCATGCCGCGACTCTTCCTCTCGCCGTGGGACTCGCTGTCGCCGACGCTGCCGGACCCTCCGCCATGGTGAAGTGGCCCAATGACGTGCTCGCTGGCGGACTCAAGCTCGCGGGAATCCTCTGCGAGCGCCATGAAGACTGCGTGATCGCCGGGATAGGGGTTAACGTTAACGAAACACGCTTCCCTCCAGCCATCGCTGCGCGCGCGACGTCCCTCGCCCTGCTGTACGGAAGGGAGTTCTCTCTGGACGAGGTTCTCTACGCCGTCCTTGATGCTCTCGCCGTGCGTTTCGTACAGTGGCGAAAAGGGGGGCTTGCGCCGCTCATGGATGAACTCTCAAGCAGGGATTTCCTCAAAGGGCGCGTCATATCGGTCGTCCAGACCGATGACGACGGCTCCCCGGTCTCAGGGCGATGCTCCGGCATCGCGCCGGACGGCACCCTGACCGTTGCAGGTCGCTCCATTTGGGCCGGCGAAGCGCATGTCATGGATGCCGGCGACGCGCCGGGTGTTTTTTGAAATCGCCCCCATTGAAAGGATGGCCCTACATGAATAAACTCATAGCCTCCATCCTCGTGACCATATGCTCTGCCGTTGTCCTGCCGGCGGTTTGCGGCTGCCGCTGCATCATCGTCGGATGCGACTATTCGGTGCCCGAAGCGGAGTACGGCATCGCCCAGGAAGACGCTTCCGATTTGCATCGCATATGCACAATTCTTACGCTCGGACTGATTCCGTACTGGGATACGTTCAAGACGGAGGTTTCGGTCGCGGTCGCAACTCCAATCGGGAGCAGGACCGGATACTGTGAATGCTTCAGGCGCGAAGTCGTCGGACTGGCCCCGTATCTTCTTCCGTTCGGGACCTTGCGCATGGGCTGGGCGGCGAAGCTGGAGGGCGCTCCGGAGGAGTACGGGGCGGTGGAGGAGCTGGAAAAGCGTCTCGTGGCCGAATGCCTGGCCGGGTGGACCGGGGATGCGCTCGCCGAACTGAACGCGGCCGGTGCCGAAGAGGCTGCAAGGGGAGCGGCGCAGAGTCCAAGCGCTTCGCGCTGACGGTCCGCAGCATGTTCCGGCGCGTGGGGGCGGCGTGTGTTTGCTGCCTGTCATCACGCGGTCACGATCGGGGCAACCATGGTTTCGGGAGGCGTGGCCAGAAGATGCTCGGCCTCGCCTACGCAATAGCGGAATTGTTAACCGTCTTTCTCTAGTGAGGGCGAGGATGCCCTCACTACCAGTTAGGGGAACTTTTGGCCGCCCCCCCCCCCTAAGCTAGATATAATGGGAACAATTCTTTTTCAAGCCGTACCAGGCTTGCGGAGAGGGATTGTTCTTTGACAACCGAGAGTGTAAGATAGACGACTTGCAAACATGCCAACGCGCGCGCTTGCGTTTTGAGGCGCATCGCGCGCGTTGACATGTTCACAAGTCTCAGCACGGAGCAGGACACGACTTGCAAACAGCCGCGTTCGCGGCCGTTCACAAGTCTTCTCGCCAAAAGCAAGATCAGCCCCTCCCGGATTCTGCTATAATTGATTTAACCGCGCACTCTTCCACTGTGGAAGGTGCAAAAACAAAAACAACAAACACCAAGGAGGGGCTGACATGGAGTATTGTACCACAATCGGGGCCGACGTGAGCGACCGCACGACGAAAATCTGCGTGATGACGAAGGCCGAAGGGGGCGAGAGACGCATCGTGCTCGAGACCACCTGCGCGACGACGAAGGCCGGCTTCGAGGAGGCGTTCTCGAAGTTCGACCGCTCCTGGCCCGTCGTGTTCGAGACGGGGACGCACTGCCGCTGGATGGATGTTCTTTTCCGGAAGATGGGCTTCAAGACGCTTGTCGCCAACCCCGGGAAGATAGCGTCGATAACGAAGTCCAACACGAAGAACGACCGCAACGACGCGCGCGAGCTGGCGAGGCTGGCGATAGCCGACCCCGCGATGCTTCACCCGGTGTTCCTGCGCGACGAGCCCTACCAGCAGATGCTGCGGTTCCACCACGCCCGCAACATCCTCATCTCGCAGCGGACGCAGGCGATCAACCAGATCCGCGGCTTCGCCAAGTCGATGGGGTATCGCATCGAATGCCCCTCGACCAAGAAGTTCCACGAGCAGGGCAAGGCCGGTTGGCCGGCAGAGCTCGAGGAGTGCGCATGGCCCCTGATGGGAGTGATCAAGACGATCAATCTCAAGATCAAGGCGTACGACAAGCTCATCGCGCGGCTCGCCGGGGAGCCGGAGTTCAAGGAGATGGTCGAGCGCGTCCGCGCGGTCTACGGCATCAACATCGTCGGATCGACCGTGTTCGTCGCCGCGATAGGCGGACGCCCCGACCGCTTCGGCCACACGCGGGACGTCGGAGCCTATCTCGGCATGATCCCGAAGCAGGACCAGTCCGGCGACACGGACAGGCAGCTGCACATCACCCACGCGGGCGCCAAGATCGTCCGCAAGGTGCTCGTGGAGTGCGCGAACGTGGTGATGAAGGAGAATGCGAAAGACACGGATCTCAAGCTCAAGGGGCTTCGCATCGCAATGCACGGAGGAAAGATCGGGGTGAAGAAGGCGAAGGTCGCCGTGGCGAGGGGGCTTGCCGTGACGATGCTCGCCCTTCTGCAGCACCCGGAGGAGGATTACGTCCCGCTGTCGGAAGAAGGCAAGAAGGGATTTGAGCGCTACCGCGCCGAAATGGAATACCTGACGATGCGGAAGGCGTCGCGGAAGGCGAAGAGGGTGGCGTAGCCAAACGAAAGGATTTCGGGCAAGGCGAAGATGAACGAGGTCATTCGCAGATGCGCCCGGCTTCAGGAAGCCAGGATGTCCCGTCCCAGGTGAGTGCGGCACCCTACCGGCACACAAGTGCGTCCACTAGATTGCACCCCTGACGACGGATTATACGATGCAAGCGCGGCGAAGGCTGCGGATTGCGGATAAGAGTGAGACAGAACTGGCTTTTTCGAGGCGGAGCGACATGGGCAGAAAGGCGTCGATGAACTGACGAAACACAACAGAGCGGGAAGCGGACGGGCAAAATCGCACGCGATTGGCCCTTGACAATTGTTCCCATAAGAGAGGGGGAAGCGGCCAGAAGCCGCAGGGGAGAATGGTCTCATACCCCTCCGTAGCTTAGCGGCACATGTCTCAGGTGAGTTACAGGATCACTCCGTCCGGCCGGTGTATGCATCGACGCCGGAGCTGTCTATCTTGTCCGCGAAGAAGGTGTCCGCCGCCTTGTCCCGCGCCTCTTCCCATGGCCGGGGTTTGCCTTTCATCTGCACAATCCAGAGCTTGAGTCCGCGCCTGTGCCAGTTCACCGTGCAGCTTGTCCCCCATGCCCCGCCATGGCCGAACCACTTGTCTTCCCCGTCTTCAAACGGGGCGTTGAGCCCAAGCGAATAGTCCCGGTACTTCAGGTCTGCCGGACGCGTCGACTTCGCCAGAATCTCCTTGACGGTCTCCTCCTTGAGAATCCTCTTGCCGTTGTCTCCTACTCCCAGGTTCATCAGCATCTTGTAGAATTTCAGCTGGTCGCGCGCCGTGGTCCAAAGGCCCGCCCCGGCGGACGCGAACACGTGCGAGTCGTTGTATGGACGCTGCTGCATGCCGTCTTCGAGCCTCCATGTCGCCGGCTTGCCCTTGTGGACGTCATACATCTCTATCTGGTGCGAGAGCTGCTCGTCTGTGGGCCAGAACCATGTGTCCGTCATCTCCAGCGGATCCAGCACCGTCTTTTTGAGGTAATCCTCCCACTTCATCCCCGTGACGGCTTCGACCACGGCCGCGCCGATGTCTATTCCTGTATTCGAGTATTTTTGGTTCGTGCCGGGTTCGAAAAGAATCGGCGACGCCGCGGCTATCGCGGCTGTCTGGCGTATCGGCGCGCCTCCGGACCATCCTCCCCCCTTGATGTCCCCCCGCTTGGCGCTTATCTCGAAAGGAAAACCGCCCGTATGGTTCATCACCATCCTGACTGTCAGCGTGTTTTTGGCCTTTTTGAGGGTTCTCGTTTCGCCGTCTTCCGATGCCGGGCCCTCTATCCAGAGCGTCTCGAACTCCGGCAAATACTTTGATACGGGATCGTCCAGGTCGATTTCCCCCTCCTCCACGAGCTTCGCGACCGTCACTCCGCAGAAGCCCTTCGTCTGCGAACACTGCATGAAGGGGTCGTCAAGCGTCATCGGACGCATGGCTGTGACGTCCGCATAGCCTATGAGATCGATCTCCTCCCTGCCGTTGTCGTAAAGTATGGAAATCGCCCCGGGCAGTTCTCCGCTCTCCACCCATGGCTTCACGGCCTCGGCCACCACGCCGGCGAGAAGCTCCGCCGCGAGCGAAGCCGCAAGCGCGGCCAGCGTCGTTTTTGCATTCATCAGATCTCTCCTTGTTCATTGTTGAGTTTTACCAAAAGGCCTATCGCCGCAGTGTCGGTGCGAAGAATCCGCGGGCCCAGCGAATATCTGCGGAATCCTTTTTCTTCGAGAAGCGCGACTTCGTCGTCCGTCCATCCGCCTTCGGGACCTATCGCCAAAAGAAGCCTGTCCCGCCGCTCTTTCGGCTCCGCCCCGGCCTTTTCCGCGCTGGCGTAGGGATGGGCGACGATGCGGTATTCCGTCGGGAACATGGAGTCGAGCTCGTCGATTGCGAATTTTCTGAAGCTTCTGCGCATTTCAAGATGAGGCATGGCCGTCGTGCCGCCCTGCATCAGCCCGTCGATGAGAAGCGGACGGTAGTTCTCCTCCTTCAAAAGAGTGGCGCCCCAGAAATCCTTTTCGGTCTTTTTCGCCCCGACGAGCGCGATGCGTCCGACGCCGAGCGTGGCGAGCTGCGGGAGGAGGCGTTTCATGACCCTGGGCCGCGGAGGCGCGAGAATCAAGTCTGCCCAGGGCTGCGGCATGGCGGTGTCGTGGAAGGTTTGCACCGTGACCGTATCGCCTTCGATGGCCGTTATCACGGATGTCCCGGCGAGGCCGTCCACCGTTCCCGTCTTCAGCGTCTGCCCGGTCTCCCCGTGCAGGACGCGCTTGACGTGTTCTGCGCGCACGCCGCCGAACGAAACCCTGCCGTCGGGTCCGATTTCGTCTTTCTCGAAAAGAATCCTGTTCACGCCGACTATTATACCATATCTGAGCCGGGAAGGCTGCTGAAACGAACCGGTTGTCCATCTGCCGCCGATTGCCGGGACGCAGACGGTCCGGATGGACTCAGGCGCGGGTTGTGGCACCCTGCCGAGATTTATGCTATAATATCACCTTGTCATGAATATTGTCATACTTCTTGGTGCCCCTGGTTCGGGGAAGGGTACGGTTGCGGGCAATCTCGCGTCCGGAAATTCGGATTTGAAGCACGTGAGCAGCGGAGATCTTCTCCGCGGCGCCGTGGCGAAGGGCACGCCGGCCGGCGTCGAGGCGAAGGGTTACATGGAATCTGGCAAGCTCGTGCCCGACTCTCTGATAGCGCAGATGATCAAGGATGTCGTCGCCGAAACGACGGGAGACGTGACCATGCTTCTCGACGGCTTCCCGCGCAATCTTGCGCAGGCGAAGATTCTCGAGGAGATGGGCGCGCCGGTCACAAGCGCCGTTCTCATCGACGTTCCCGACGAAATCATCCAGGACCGCATCGCCGGCCGCAGGACTTGCCCGAAGTGCAAGGCCGGCTACCATGTGAAGAATCTTCCTCCCAAAGTCGACGGAATATGCGACAATTGCGGGGCGGAGCTGACGATCCGCAAGGACGACAACCCCGACACAGTCAAGGACCGCCTCGCCGTCTACCACAGCGAGACCGAGCCGCTCATCGCGTTCTACCGCGAGAAGGGCCAGCTCAAGACCGTCGCGGGCACGGATCCGATTGAAACGGTCGCGAAGAATTTCCTGGCCGTGATGTGAAGGGCTGCGCTGCGAGATGAAGGTTGATATAAAGTCCAAGGCCGAAATAGACCGCATGCGCGAGGCGTGCAGGATGAGCGCGGAGATCCGCGACATCTGCGCCAACGCCGTCGCTCCCGGGGTGACAACGGGCGAGATAGACGATCTTGTCATCGCCTACTGCAAAAAGCACAGGGTGGAGGCCGCCTTCTACCGCTATGGCGGCTTCCCCGGGCACATCTGCGTTTCGATCAACGATGAAGTCATCCACGGCATTCCGGACCACAACCGCGTCATCATGCCGGGCGATCTCGTGAAGACGGACGTCGGAATCAAGACGAAAGGCTTCAATGGCGACACATCCAGGACCGTGGCGCTTGGCGTGACGGATCCTGAGGTTCTCCGTCTCGTTGAAACGACTAAGGCGTGCCTCAAGGCCGGAATCGAGGCGGCCGGCCCCGGGGTTCATCTTGGCGATGTCGGATACGCGATACAGAAAGTCGCGGAGGATGCCGGATTCGGCGTCGTCAGGGATTGGATCGGACACGGCGTCGGCAGGACCGTTCACGAAGACCCCCAGGTTCCGAACTATGGCGTTCCCGGCACAAAGCTTGTCCTCAAGCCGGGCATGACCATCGCGATCGAGCCGATGATCACCATGACGAAGGCCGGAGAGAAGACAGACGTCCTTGACAACGACTGGACCGTCGTCACGCGAGACAGGTGTCTTGCCGCACATTTCGAGCACACCCTCGCCATAACCGACGATGGCTGCGAGGTTCTTACTTTGCCGGCGGACTATCCCTGAAGTCTTCGGGCCCGAAGGCGCTCAGGTCGAATGGCGGCTGATTGCCCGGGGGCGGATGGTTCGCCGGCGTTATTCTCAAAAGGATGAAAGATGGTCATAATCGACAAGGAAAACTGCAAGGGGTGCGGACGGTGCGTCCGCGCCTGCCCCAAAAAGTGTCTTGAGATAGGCGCCGAACTCAATGCACAGGGCATCGCCGCAGTGCGCTACAAGGGCGAGGGCTGCATTTCCTGCGCCATGTGTTTCTACAACTGTCCCGAACCGTACGCGATCAAGGTGGAGAAGAAATGACCAAGTTCATCAAAAGCAACGAAGCGGTCGTCATGGGGGCGCTCTATGCGGGCTGCGACCTGTATTTCGGCTATCCCATAACCCCCGCCAGCGAAATCGCGCACGGTGCGGCGAAATGGTTCCCCATGCTGGGCCGGACGTTCGTGCAGGCGGAATGCGAGACGGCTTCGATAAACATGATGTTCGGGGCCGCGGGCGCCGGAAAGCTTTGCATGACCGCGACATCCGGTCCGGGATTCTCCCTGATGCAGGAGGGCATAAGCTATCTTGCGGGGGCGGAGCTTCCCGCCGTCATCGTCAACGTGAACAGGGCCGGTCCGGGGCTCGGCAACGTCTACCCTGAGCAGTCTGACTACACGCCGGCCGTAAAAGGCGGCGGACACGGCAGCTACCAGACGTTCACGCTCGCCCCTGCGAGCGCGCAGGAGATGTGCGACCTCACCGTGAAAGCGTTTGAAATGGCAGCGAAGTGGAGGACTCCAGCAGTGGTGTTCGCCGACGGGCTCCAGGGGCAGATGATGGAGACGGTGAAGCTGCCGGAAAACGAGTCGCCCAGGCCCGATTTCAGCGATTGGGCTGCTCAGGGCGAACCGAAGACGCGGGAGAATCTGGTGAAGTCCATATTCCTCGACGCGCGGCAGCAGGAGGAGTTCAACAACCATCTGCAGGAGAAGTATGCCCGCATGCGCGAAGATGCGATCGGAGAGGCGTACATGGCGGACGATGCGGAAATCCTGTTCGTTGCGTTCGGAATCTCTTCGCGAATCGCGAGAACCGCGGCGGAGTCGTTGCGCAAGGACGGGATCAAGGCAGGCGTGTTCCGTCCGGTGACGCTCAATCCGTTCCCGCGCGAACAGCTCGCCGCCGTCGCAAAGGGCCGCAGGATTTTCACCATCGAGCTTGACGCGGGACAGTTCGCTGATGACGTCCGCCTCAACCTCGCCAAGGCAGGCCTTGGCGCCGAAGCGGCGTCCGTCGCAATGATCCATCGCATGGGTGGAGAGGTCGTTTCGGTCGATGAGGCGGTTAGGATCGCAAAGGAGGCGTGCTGATGGCCACTGTCGAACAGAAGGGGATGTACAAGGTCTTTCCGAGAAGCGGGAAGAAGGTGAGTTTCACCCATTATTGTCCCGGCTGCGGACACGGCATCATCAACAAGCTGATCGCCGAGGCGTGCGCCGAGATGGGGCTTCAGGACAGGACGATTTTCGTCGATCCCGTCGGATGCGGCGTTTTCACCTACTACTACTGGGACGCGGCCCACATCTCCGCCGCGCACGGGCGCGCCAGCGCCGCCGCGACGGGCGCATGCCGAGCAAGGCCCGATGCCGTGACGATCGCATATCAGGGCGACGGCGATTTGGGTGCCATAGGCTTCAACAACGCATTCCAGGCCGCGAGCCGCGGCGAAAAGTTCGGCTGCATATTCGTCAACAATTCGCTTTACGGAATGACCGGCGGGCAGATGGCGCCGACCACGCTTGACGGAGAGAAGACGACGACGACTCCTTTCGGACGCGACCCTGCGCTGACCGGTTGGCCGCTGCACGTATGCGAGGTTTTCAACCAGCTCAAGGCGCCGGTCTACATCGCCCGCGTCTCCGTGGCCGACACGCGCCGCATAATGCAGGCCAAGCAGGCGATCCGCAAGGTTTTCGAGATACAGCGCGACGGAAAGGGCTATGCGATACTCGAGATACTGTCGCCCTGTCCGACGAATTTCAAGATGTCCGTCGAAAAAGCGGCCGACTTCTGCGCAAACGAGATGGAGAAGGAGTTCCCGCTCGGCGTATTCCGGGACGAATCGAAGGATGCCGGGAGACCTGAGTCGCGTCCCGTGCCGACCGCCGCAAGCTGCGCCGAGCTCTTTGCGGAAAAGACGGTCATCCCCGCCGCCGAGGACGATCCTTCCTTCGGGGAGAAGCGCTTCAAATTCGCCGGATACGGCGGACAGGGCGTGCTTTCCCTTGGGCTTACGGTCGCAGAGGCCGCAAGACTCGAGCGTCGCCACACTCTGTGGTTCCCGAGCTACGGGCCGGAACAGCGCGGCGGCAGCGCCAATTGCTCCGTTGTCGTATCAGGCAAGGCCATAGGCTCGCCGACTGTCGAGCATCCGGACGTTCTTGTCGCCATGAACCAGCCCGCATACGAGAGGTTCGTCGGCGATGTGGTGAAAGGCGGCACCGTTATCGTGGACGAGACGGTTCCCGTGAACGTGCAGCCTTCCGAAGGCGTGAATCTTGTGCGTTGGCCCGCCATCCGCATGGCGGAGGAATTCGGGGTTCCGAAAGCCGCGAACACGATGATGCTCGCGGCTCTCAAGAAATTCGGCTGCACGGGGTTGAAGGGCGAGAATCTCGAGTCCGCCCTTGTGGCGAGCTTCAAGAAAAAGCCCGAGCTCGGCGAAAAGAACCGCGAGCTCCTCCGCCAGGCGGAGTCGCGCTCCTGAGGCTGCCGCCAACGCCTGAACGCATCACGGGTCACGCGATCCTCGGCAATTTCCGCTAGCCGTGGATTCGATGGTTTTGGTATAATATTCTCCATCCTTTGTTGGGCCAAGGGGTGCTTTCAGGGTAGAGTATGGAGAATAAGTATATGTGCGGAAAAAAGACGGCAATACTGTCGGTTCTCGCCGTGGCTTGCGGTGCTGGCTTTTGGTGGCTTGCCGGCAAGTCGAAGAACGTTCCGGAATCCACATGTCCGGAAGTTTGTCAAACGGCGTCGGTGTCGGCGTCCATGCCGGCGATCGAATCCGCCGCGCAAGCCTCTGAGCCACAGGCCGGGTCGACCAAGCCGGCCCGGCAGGCACAGGCTGGCGCGCAGGCTGCCGGAATTCCGACAAACCCCGCACCCGTGAAGATCGCTTACAAGAAGGTCGACAAGTCGATTCCGCGCCTTCGCCAGGCGGCGACTGCGAACAGACTCTACATTGCGCCTGAAAGCGGGCGGCTTGTAGAAGACAGGTTCGCCGCGACGCAAGAGCCCTCGGCGAGGGGGACTGTCCCCTATGTCCTCATCCCGGCGTCTGAAATCGACGACATCCATCACGAGCGCCTCGCTTCGATGGGCGTTCGCGAGCTCGGCTACTTCCCGCCGAACGGAATGCTCGTGGAGCTTACCGAGGATCAGTTCAACGCTGTCGCCAAGGACGAGATGTTCTCGCTC
>JAILJX010000090.1 GCA_024694365.1 Kiritimatiellia bacterium | reverse complement strand
GTGACGGGCGACCACGAGACCGGCGGCATGAGCATGGGATTCTCGGGGACCGGATATGCGCTTTACATGGAACGCCTCGCAAACCAGACGATGAGCGTGGAGAAGTTCGATGCCGAGGTCGCCGCGATGCTCCGCAAGAATCCCGATCTCGCATTCGACGGAATGAAGCCGCTCATCGAAACGGCGTTCGGCTTCAGATTCGGCGGCGGAAAAGACCCGATGGCGCTTTCGGAGGCGGAACTGAAGGAAATCCGCGCCGCGTTCGACCACGACAAGGCGTTTCACAAAGCGCAGATAGAAGAGAACAAAAAGTACGACGGCGAGAAGCGATATCTTCTGGGGAATGCGTGCAGAATCGCGATATCGCACAAGAGCGGAATAGGCTGGAGCTCGTCGCATCATACGGCCATGCCGGTAATGACAACGGCCAAGGGCTGCGGTGAGGAGATGTTCTCGGGATTCATCGAAAACACCGACATTGCGAAAAAGCTCAAGTCCATACTGTGAAAACGCTCGCTTGGATCGCCATAGCAGTGGCAACGGTCTGGCTGTGGGTCCGGCCGGGCCCCAAGCCTATCCTGGAATCGGGCGGGATGAAAACGGCGAGAGCGACAGTGATCTCCACCGACGAATCTTCGCTTCATGTGCATGGCGCCATAAAGTTCGGTACGCAGCGTCTCAAGGTGAGGCTGCAAGACGGGAGGGTCGCTGATGCCGCGAACGAACTGAGGGCGAATCTGGAGCTGGACAAGATTTTCGCGCCCGGAGACAGCGCTCTCGTCATGGTGCCGGAGAACGGGGAAGTCGCGGAAGGGGACGTACTCGTCGCCCGAGACCATTGGAGACTGGGATGGGCGGCGGTGCTATTGGGGCTTTTTTCGATATTTCTCGTGATTTTCGGCGGGTTTACCGGCCTAAGAGCGCTGTTCACGTTTTTCTTCAGCTGCCTCGCGATATGGAAACTTATGATCCCCGCCGCACTGTCGGGGTTCGGGGCGACGCCATCTGCGTTCATCACGGTCGCGGCGCTGACTGCGACGATAATGTTTCTCGTCGCCGGCTTCACCCGCAAGGGCATATCGGCGTTTGCCGGCGCTATGCTCGGCGTGGTGTCCTCGCTGGCGCTGGCATGGTTTTTCTCGCGTGTTATGCATGTCGACGGAGCGACGATGCCGTTTGCGCAGCAGCTTCTATATTCCGGGTGCAATGGTGTGGACCTGGGGGATATATTCATCGGGGCGGCGATATTGGCGTCGTCGGGGGCTGTGATGGACCTTGCGATGGACATAGCGGCCGGCGTTGCGGAAGTGAAGCGGCACAATCCTTCCCTTGGCTTCAGGGAGCTTCTCGGCTCTGGGCTGAGGATAGGGCGGTCGGTCACGGGAACCATGACGACGACGCTTCTTCTGGCGTATTCCGGGGGATACCTTACGCTTCTTATGGTTTTCGCGGCGGAGGGCACCCGGCCTGCCGATTTCCTCAACTCGACGCTCGTATCGGCGGAACTCGTCAAAACCCTGGTCGGAAGCTTCGGCCTCGTGCTTGTCGCGCCGTTCACCGCGCTAGCTTCGGCCTTCGCTTTTTCGCGTCAAAAAAGTCCCTCGCGACTCGCCCGATGAGGCGGTTTTTTGATATAATATCCTTCAAGTGAAAAAAATCGCGATTCTAGGCGTTACGGGGTCAATCGGGGGCAATGCCGTCGATGTCGTTCTTTCGCACCCTGAAGCGTTCAAAGTCACGGCCGTATCGGCATTGAAGTCGCGCGAAGCGTGCGAAGAGGCGGCGAGAAAGCTTGGGGCGAAGGCGTATGTAGGGGAAGACGCGGCGACCAGGGCGGTTGAGGAGAACGATGCCGACATATGCCTTGTCGCGACAGTGGGGCTTTCGGGGCTGAAGCCGACTCTTGCGGCGATAGAAAAGGGAATGGACATTGCCCTCGCCACTAAAGAAGTCATGGTCATGGCGGGCGAGCTGGTGACATCGGCGGCGAAGAGAAAGGGCGTGAAGTTCCTTCCGGTCGACTCTGAGCACAGCGCGATATGGCAGTGCCTGGCCGGGACGGAGGGGAATGGTGCCGTGGACAGGCTTATTCTCACGGCGTCGGGAGGTCCGTTCCTCGATGCGCCGTCCGATCTTTCCGCGGTGACTCCGGCGCAGGCGCTGAACCATCCCAGATGGAAGATGGGCCCCAAAGTGACGGTAGACAGTTCGACGATGATGAACAAAGGCTTCGAGATACTCGAGGCGAGATGGCTGTTCGGGGTGCCTGTGGACAGGATCGACGTCGTGGTGCATCCGGAGTCGATAGTCCATTCGCTCGTCACGTTCACTGACGGCGCGACGCTCGCGCAGCTTTCGCCGCCTGACATGAGAGTCGCCATACAATACGCGCTGACCGGTCCGAAGCGTCTGCGCTCGGAACGTGCGAGGCTCGATCTCGCTGCGCTCGGCGCGCTCACTTTCAGAAAGCCGGATCCCGTGCGTTTCCCGTGCCTGGAGCTTGTGAAAGCCTCCGCGCGCGCAGGCGGATGCGCAAGCGCTGTTCTTGCGGCGGCCGACGAATGGGCGGTGGATGCGTTCCTTTCCGGGCGCATCCCATACACCGGGATAGCGAAGACGGTGGAAGAAGTGCTGGAACACGCGCCGGAAATGGCCTGCGATTCGCCTGAGGCTGTTTTCGAAGCGGCGGAATGGACTCGCCGCAGGCTGGAGGGATTGAAAGGATAACAGATGGAAATTCTCGTTACGATCGGATACATTGCGCTTTGTCTGCTGCTTTTCTCGCTTGCGATAGCGATACACGAATTCGGACATTTCATAGTCGCGCTGAAGCTCGGGCTCAAGGTCGAAAGATTCTCGATAGGGTTCGGGCCGGCGATATGCAAATGGACGAAAGGCGGCGTTGAATACCGCATCAGCTGGATTCCGCTCGGCGGTTACGTTTCCATACCCGACGTCGACCCCGAAGGCACAAAGGCGCTCGAAGGGGCGACCGGCAAAAACAAGGACGCGGCGCCGCCTAGGCGAAAGATACCGGCGTGGAAGGAACTTCTCGTCGCGGTCGCGGGGCCTGCGATGAACATCGTTCTGGCGGTGGTGCTGGCGATAGCGCTCTCGCTTATCCCGTCGGCTCGCTTCGGGGAGATGAAACCGGAAATCGGAGGCTTCGAAAAAGGAAGCGCCGCGCAGAAGGCCGGCATGCAGAGAGGGGACGTCATACTCTCGGTCGGCGGACACGAGGTCAAGACGTGGTCGGAGCTGATGACGGAGGTGCAGATAACCGACGGCAAGCCGACGGAATTCATCGTAAGGCGTCCTCGGAACCCGAAGAAGACCGTGTCCCTCGAGCTGGACGGGACAGCCGGGGCGAAATGCGACGAAACGCTCCCCGCTCCGGAGGTCGAGAGCGTGTGGAAGGACGGCCCCGCGGAAAAGGCGGGGATGAGGAAAGGCGACAGGATCGTCTCCATTGACGGACGCGAGGTTTGGTCCGCCCTCGACATAGCGATGGCGGTGAGGGAATCCGGCGAGAAGGCCAAAGTCGCCGCCGTTCGCGAAGGGGCGACGAACATCTTCGAAATAGCCGCGGTCGAGGCGAAGGAAAAGGCCGGGGAAGCGTGGCTTACTGGGTATTTCATCGGGGCGGCGTGTCCGACGAACTCCTTCGCTGCGGTCGTTGCGGAAGTCGAGGCGGGCTCCGCCGCCGAGAAGGCCGGGCTCTGCAAAGGGGACCGGATCGCCAGCGTCGATGGGGAGGAGATTTGGACGTGGAGCCGGTTCGAAGAGCTCGCCGCCGGGAAAGGCGGGAAGGTTTCCGTCTGCGTAGAGCGCGATACGCCCGCGAGCGAACTTGAGACGGACGAAGTCAAGCTTGTCGTCACGCCGCAGCGCGATGCGGCGAAAGGGGCGCTCTTCATACAGGCGTTCAGCAAGCCCAATCCGACCGGCGCGGTTTCCTGGATGCCTTCCCGCAATCCCGTCGATCAGCTCGCATGGGACGCCGGGGCGATATTCCGCGTGCTGAAGGCGCTGGTGACGCCGAAAGAGGCGAAGGCCACGGGCAAGGCGCTGGGCGGACCCGTTATGATAGCCGAGGGGATATACAAGAGCCTCAGGCACAGTTTCACCGATGGACTCGGCTTCCTGAGATTCCTCAGCACAAACCTCGCGGTCATGAACCTTCTGCCGATTCCGGTGTTGGACGGCGGCCTCATACTCTTCGCGCTCATCGCGCTCGTGTTCCGCAGAAGAGTTCCCGAGAAGGTCGTCTCGGCTCTCTCGACGGGGTTCATGTATCTTCTGTTGGCGCTCATGGCGGTTCTCATATGCAGCGACTCGTGGCGCAGCTGGAAACGCCACAGCGCGAAAGATCCGGCGGATGCGATAGAGATTGTCGTTCCGGAGGGCGTGAATGCGGTGTAGGACGAGAGAGGTGACCGTCGGGAAGGTCCCCATGGGCGGGGGCGCCCCGGTAAGCGTGCAGACGATGAGCAACGTCGATCCGCACGACGCGGCGGGTATTTCGGCGCAGATAGAAAGCTGCGCGGCGCTCGGATGCGACCTCTACAGGCTTACCGTTCCTGATCTCGAGGCTGCGAAAGTCCTGGGGGAAGTGAAGAAGACGTCTCCCTTGCCGCTGATCGCAGACATCCATTTCGACTACAGGTGCGCCCTGGCCGCGATAGAGGCTGGGACGGACGCATTGAGGCTCAATCCGGGGAATATCGGCTCGCGCGACAGGGTCCAGGCCGTCGTCAGGGCCGCCAAGGCTAAAAAGGTGCCGATCAGGATAGGGGTGAATTTCGGAAGCCTCGAGCGCGATCTCGACGTCGCCGCGAGGTCGGGCAGGATTACTGTTCCCGAAGCTCTGTGCAGATCGGCGCTGGGGCATCTCAAGATTCTCGAAGACGAAGGATTCCGCGATGTCGTGATATCGGCGAAGGCCTCGAACGTCAAGACGACGCTCGAATCGTACAGGCTCCTGGCGGAACGGACGGATTGTCCGCTGCACATAGGCGTAACTGAAGCCGGCACGTTCCTGCCCGGCGCAGTCAGGAATTCCGTCGCTCTCGGAATCCTTCTTTCGGAGGGCATCGGCGACACTGTGCGCGTTTCGCTAACAGACCGTCCCGAGCAGGAGGTTCGCGTCGGGATGGAGATACTGCGGTCTCTGGGGCTCAAGCCGGACGGACCGGCGATAACGTCGTGTCCGACGTGCGGACGCACGAAGGTGAATCTTTTCAGGGTGGCTTCAGAAGTCGAAGAGCGCATGGAGGCTCTCGCCGCCGAGCGCCGCAAGGCAGGGGACGCGACGGAACTGCCGCATGTAGCGGTCATGGGATGCGTCGTGAACGGTCCCGGGGAGGCGAAAGGGGCCGACATCGCGCTTTGCGGGGGATTGGGAGAATTCATTCTTTTCGTAAAAGGGGAGAACAAGGGCAAGGTGTCCGAAAAGGATGCGCCCGGGAAGGTCATGGAGCATGTGGTTTCTCTACGATAACATTGTCGCTATACAGATCGCCGTGATATGCTCGGCGTTTGCGTGGCTCTACGGCGGAACTGTCGCCGCCGCGCTCACGCCGACCATTCCGTGGCTGCTGGCGCTGCTCTTCGAATTCATGCTCTGCTTCCCGCAGCGCCATTCCGGGGAGACGACATACGAAGCGAGGGAGAGGATGTGGTCGGCCATCAAGCGCGACCCGCTCACGTGGATTGCGCTGGCCCTGATGGCGCTTCTTCTCATACCGCTCGCCAACAAGGCGCTGTGTCCCGTTTGCGACTATCCGCTGATCGCGTTCGACGGGAAATCGGCGGCGCCGCCCGTTCCGTACCTTCCCTCCTGCGTGAACAGGATGCATCACTTGAACGTCGTCCTCTGGTTCATCCCTGCGCTGACTGCCATGATGGCGGTCAAGCATTCACTGCTCAAGCGCGGGAAAAGGATGGTTGTGGAGCTTATGGTGTGGAACGGTTTCGCGCTGAGCCTTCTCGGCATAGTCCAGGCCGCGGCAAGCGCGCCCGGACCTCTCTGGACAGATCTCCACAAGGTCTACTACTTCTCCACGTTCGGCTACCCCAACATGGCAGGCGACTACTTCACCACGCTTTTTGCGCTGGCGGTCGCGACGTGGAGGTGGAAGGTTGAAGAAGCCCGCAACCTCCGCAACGCCAAAGACAAGGAATCTGTGACGAAGGCGAACCACAAGATATTCTGGTCGAAGCACATAATGCTCGTTCCGGCGGTATTCTTCTTCGTCTCGGCGCTCATGACGCTGTCGAGAGCGACGATACTCCTCGCAGGAGGCCTTGCGATACTGTTCTACGCCCATGCGCTCACGACATTCCTAGCCCGCATGCACAGGGCGAAAAGGGTGAAGGCGGCCTGCGCCAATCTTTTCGCGTTCGTCCTCATAGCGACGCTCGTCTTCGTGTTCCTGTCCGATCCGGTGCAGAACAAGGTCCTCAAGGGCAGCTCTTTCCCGGGCCACCTGAAGAAAGAGTGGAATTCATTCGACATGAAAGACGCGATCGACAGGACGTCCGGGCAGGGACAGTACCACGCCAGGCTTGCCGTCAGAGTCTGGAAGGACCATCCCATTTTCGGTGTAGGAGGATGGGGGTACAAGCATCTTTCCATACCCAAGATGACGGACGAAGAATACAAGAACATCCAGCGCACTGGCGGCGCGAACGTCCACAACGATTTCCTCCAGTTCCTCGCCGAGCACGGCATCGCGGGCGTGGCGCTGATCCTCGTGATAATAGCGATGCTCGTCTGGCCCTTGGGCCGCGTATGGAAAGCGCTTATCGATTCCGTACGGTTCACGAAGCCCAAGGATCAGCCGCCGAAGCCGATAGCCATCTTCGCTCTCCCTGCGCCGGTATTCTGCATACTCCTGTCGGCGGTGGCTACGTTGCTGCATTCGCTCGGCGACTGTCCGTTGCGTAGCCCCGCGGTTCTTTCCCTCTTTTTCGTGTCGCTGGCTTCAATGGACGGCTTCATGCCCAAAATCAAAGAGAAATGACGATGGAAGCGCCTGACAAACAGAAAACCCTCAAATTCGCCGTGCTTCTTTCCTCGCTCGGCGCGGCTGTCGCTGCAGGATCTCTCCTGGGGATCGTCTGCCGTCCGTCCGAAACGGAGAAACCCGTCGAGATCGAAAAAATCAAGGTGGTGACCGACAACTCGGCGCTCGACAACGCGAACAGGCGCATCGCCGAGCTGGAGCGGGAGCTGGCGGACCTCAGGTCCGTCCAGGCGTCGCCCGCCGCCGCAGAGCCTGCCGCGGAAGCCGTGCCCGCAGCGACCGTTCCCGCCGTTCAGCCCCTGGACCTTCTTTCCGCGGGGGATGGGATCGAAGGTCAGCTCAAGGGAAGCCTCTCCGCCGCGGAATACGGCGTCGTATCCAACGTTTTCGCCCATATGCGTGCCCGCAGGAGCGAACGTGCGAAAGGGCGGATGGGATTCCTGGAATCGGTCGACACCTCGAAGATGGACGACTCCGATCGCTCGTCGCATGCGCGGTACATGGAGCTTCTTGCCCGCCAGGAGGAGCTTGCCGGGAAGGCGACCGGCCTCATCCCCGACATGGGGACGCTCGCCGAGCAGGTGCAGCTTCAGATGGAGATCGCCCCGCTGGCGAAGAAGGAACGCGAGATTCTCCTCGATCAGATGACCGAAGAGCTCGGATATCCCGGCGAGGAGGGGGAGGTCATACGCGACACGATCGGCGACATCGTCGAAGCCACGTCATCGAGCGGCGGCATAAGCGGCATGATCAGTACCGTCATCGACGACATAGGAACCGAGAACATTTCAACAACACCACAGGAAAATCCATAAAGCCATGCTTCACGTAAACGAAAACTACTCGAAAATACAGGCGAGCTACCTGTTCACAGAAATCGCCCATCGCGTCTCCGCCCACCAGAACGCGAATCCCGGCGCGAAGATCATCCGTCTTGGCATCGGCGACGTGACCGAACCCCTGGCCCCGGCTGTAGTCGCGGCCATGCACAGGGCGGTGGACGACGAGGCGGCAAGAGGCACTTTCCACGGATACGGTCCGGAGCAGGGCTACGCGTTCCTGCGCGAAGCCGCGGCGAAATGCGATTTCGCCGACAGGGGGATCGACATCGCGGCGGACGAGATATTCATCTCCGACGGCGCGAAATGCGACTGCGGCAACATACAGGAGCTCTTCGGCGGCGACGTGAAGATAGCGGTCGGAGATCCCGTGTATCCCGTCTATGTCGACACCAACGTAATGGCCGGAAGGACCGGAGCGAACGAGGGCGGACGCTACTCCGGGCTCGTCTACCTTACGTGCGACGCCTCGAACGGATTCGTCCCCTCGCCCGAATCGGCTGCGGGATGCGACATCGTGTATCTCTGCTACCCCAACAATCCTACAGGCGCGGTCGCGACCCTGGAGCAGCTTCAGGCGTGGGTGGACTGGGCCAATGCGAACAAGTCGCTGATACTTTTCGACGCGGCCTACGAGGCGTTCATCCGCACCCCCGGCATCCCCCACTCGATCTACGAGTGCAAAGGCGCCAGGACGTGTGCCATAGAGTTCAGGAGCTTCTCCAAGACCGCCGGGTTCACCGGCGTGAGGTGCGGCTATACGGTCGTCCCCAAGGGACTCGTCGCTTATGCGGCGGACGGCAAAAGCGTGGAGCTGCGTCCGATGTGGACGCGCCGCCAGACGACAAAGTTCAACGGCGCTAGCTACATCACGCAGCGCGGCGCCGAGGCAGTCTACTCGCCCGAGGGCCGCGTCCAGACGAAGGCCACGATCGACTTCTACCTTGAGAACGGAAGGCTGATGAAGGAGGCTCTGCAGAAGCTCGGCTACGAAGTCGCGGGAGGAGGAGACTCGCCCTACCTCTGGGTGGCGGTCAAGGGCGACAGCTGGGAGTTCTTCGACAGGCTTCTCAAAGAGGCGAACGTCGTGACGACGCCAGGAGCCGGATTCGGTCGCGCGGGCGAGGGATACATACGCATATCCTCGTTCAATTCCAGGGAAAACGTCATCGAGGCGATCGATCGCCTGGGGAGGGTCCTGTGAGCATGCTCGCTTCCATAATCGCCGCAGCGGCGCTTCCGGCGTCCTCACCCGCAATCCAGATGCCCGAGAGCAGGCCCGACATCCTTCCCTGCGCCGGGCTCGCCTGCGCCTCGTATCCGGCGCCCGACTGGAAAGACGAGCCCGATCCCATCGCCTCTCCCAGGGCGAGGAAGGGGGGCATACTCAGGTTCTGGGGAGGCTCCTCGCCCAAGAGCTTCAACGCGTACATCGACAACAACTCATACACGATGATGATGTTTGCGATGATGTACGGTTCGCTCATCGTCACCGACACCGAGACTCTCGACTTCGCGCCCCACCTGGCGAGAAGATGGTGGGTCTCCGATGATGGAACTACCTTCGAGTTCGAGATCGACGCGGATGCCAAATGGTCCGACGGCTTCCCGGTCACAGCGGATGACGTAAAGTGGACGTTCGACGTCATACTGGACCCCAAGAGCGACACCGGTTCCTGGAAGACGATTCTCGGCTGCTTCGAAAGCCCTGTGATTGTCGACGCCGGGGCTGAGCGCACCCGCCGCATCAGATTCACGAAGCGGAGATTCGGCGACAAGCCCGTGGAGAAGAACTGGCGCGACCTCATGTACTGCGGCACGTTCAACATCATGCCGAAGCATGCTTTCGAGGGACAGGACTTCAACAAGATCGATCTCGTCGGCGCGCCTGTCTGCGGACCCTACATGATCGCCCGCACCGAAGAATGGGTCGCGACCGAGTACGAGCGCGAGAAGAATTGGTGGAGGAAAGACCTCCCCAGCTGCCGCCACGTGTACAACTTCGACAAGATCAAGATGAACTACATAGCCGAGTCGGAGAATGCGTTCGCGGCGCTGAAGCATGACAGGATGGACATAATGAGAGTCTCGTCGGCGAGGCAGATGGCGCTGGAGACCGACGGACCCAAATTCGTCCGGAACTGGATCGTCAAGCGCCGCGTCAGAAACCACAATCCCGTCGGCTACCAGGCCTTCGCGATGAACATGCGCCGTCCGCCGTTCAAAGACATACGCGTCAGGAAGGCGATGGCCATGCTTCTCGACCGCGAATTCATGAACCGCTCGATGATGTTCAACGAATACTTCCTCCAGAGATCCTTCTACGGTTCGCTCTACGACGAGAGCCATCCGTGCACCAACCCGCTCTACCTCTACGATTTCGAGGGGGCGAAGCGTCTTCTTGAAGAGGCGGGCTGCAGGCAGAACGCAGATGGCGTGATGATCATGAAGGACGGAAAACCCTTCAGGTTCACCTTCCTCTCGAGAAGCATGACCGAAGACCGCTTTCTCTCCCAGTTCGACGCGCAGATGAAAAAGCTCGGCATTGAGATGACTATAGACCGCACCGACTTCGCGGGATGGATGAAGAAGATGGACTCCTTCGACTTCGACATGACGTGGCAGTCCTTGGTGGCTTCGCTCTTCCCGAATCCCGAGATAGCCTGGCTCTCCTCCGAGGCGGACCGCAAGCAGAGCAACAACACCGTTGGGTTCAAGTCCGCCGAAGTCGACAGGCTCATCGCCGAGGAGAAGACGATGACGCGCATGGCAGACCGCGAGGAGACGTATCGCAAGATCGACAAGCTCGTGACCGCCGAGTGCCCCGTCGCGTTTCTCTGGAACACCGTCGAAACGCGCCTTCTCTACTGGAACCGCTTCGGAATGCCCGACACGGTCCTTTCCCGGTATGACGACGAAGCCAGCACCCTCGCATACTGGTGGTACGATCCAGACCGCGCCGCCGAACTCGACAGCGCAATCGCCGGCGACAAGTACCTCCCGAAGCTTCCGGTCGTCGTCGATTTCGACGAGATCATGAAAAAGCGCAAGGCCAAGTGATGGCTGACGATTACGGGCTTCTCGATTCTGGCGACGGACGCAAGCTCGAGCGGTTCGGACGTTACGTGCTCGCCCGGCCCTGCTCGCAGGCGATGTGGCGTCCGTCCCTGCCTTCCTCGGAATGGTCCAGGGCCGATGCCTCCTTCGACCGCGAAGACGGCAACCGCTGGCACGGAAGGTCCAACCTTCCCGAAGGATGGACGATCGAGACCGCGGGGATAAAGTTCAATCTCGGCGGAACCGATTTCGGCCATCTCGGCATTTTTCCCGAGCAGCGCGCGCAGTGGAAATGGATTCGCGAGCGCTGTTCCGGGCGCGCCACGAGGGTTCTGAACCTCTTTGCGTATTCGGGTGGCTCGACTATGGCCGCGGCTCTCGGAGGGGCTGAGACATGCCATCTCGACGCGGCGAAGGGGATGGTCGAATGGGCGAGAGGCAATGCGAGGCTGAACGCGCTATCCGGCGCGCCGATCAGGTGGATCGTCGACGACGCCCACAAGTTCATGAAGCGTGAAATACGCCGCGGAAGAGAGTATGACGCGATCATACTCGATCCGCCGACTTTCGGACGCGGCGCCGGGGGCGAGATGTACAAGATAGAGCGAGACCTGAAGGAGACTCTCGCGCTCGTGAAGCGCCTTCTTTCCAAGACTCCTTCCTTCGTGCTTTTCTCCTCCCATACGCCGGGGCTCTCGCCTGTCGGGGCGGAGAACATCCTCGGCCAGCTCTTCCCGGAGGCGAGGCTCGAATCGGGCGAGATGCTTCTCGAAGGAAGCCGCATGCCATGCCCAAGCGGAATATACTGCAGGGCGATCTGGAACTGACATGCCGCAAAAGGGGGATTGCGCGGGAGCGGGAATTTCGTTAAAATACGGCATACAACAATCGAAAGGACAAACATGAAAACAAAGATTCTCGCATCAGCGGCCCTCATCGCCGGCGTATGCTGCGCGACACCGGTCAATTACGAAGTGCAGACTGCCGTCCACCCGGACGACTTCAAGTCTTACGACACCTCGAAGATACGCGAAAGGTTCGTCATGCCCAAGGTGATGTGCCCAGACGAGATAAACGTCACATATTCGATGTACGACAGGCTCGTGTACGGCGGCGCGATGCCCGTAGGCAAGGAGCTGACGCTCGAGCCTTTCCTCGAGCTCAAGGCGGACTATTTCCTCCAGAGGCGCGAACTCGGAGTCATCAATGTCGGCGGACCCGGCGCCGTGACTGTCGACGGGACGAGATACGATCTCGAATTCAAGGAGGCCCTCTACATCGGCATGGGCAAGAAAGATGTCAGGTTCTCGTCCGCCGATCCCTCCAATCCCGCCAAGTTCTACCTGAATTCTACGCCTGCCCACAAGGAGTACGTGACTCAGCGGATCACTTCAGACCAGAACTGCAGGAAGCCCGGCTACACTATCGGCAAGTACATAAAGGCCGGCAAGATGGAAGAGTCGAACGACCGCATCATCAACCAGCTCATCGTCCATCCCGTCCTTTCCAAGGTCGAGGGTGGCGGATGCAACCAGCTGCAGATGGGGCTTACCGAGCTCAAGCCCGGAAGCGTATGGAACACGATGCCCCAGCATGTCCACAACCGCAGGATGGAGGCCTACTTCTACTTCAACGTCCCCGAAGGCCAGGCGATATGCCACCAGATGGGACGCCCCGACGAGCAGCGTCTCGTGTGGCTTCACAACGAGCAGGCGGTCACGGCGCCCGAGTGGAGCGTCCATTCCGCCGCAGGCACGTCCAACTACATGTTCATCTGGGGCATGGGCGGAGAGAACCTGGACTATGGCGACATGGACAAGGTGCCCGTCCTCGAAATGCGCTGAAACAAAAAAGAAAGGATTTCCGTAATGATAACTTACGATCTCGCAGGTAAAACGGCTCTCGTGACAGGCTCCAACCGCGGAATAGGCAAGGCCATGGCCGATGCGCTTGAAGCGGCTGGCGCCAAGGTGATACGCACTTGCTCCAGGGAGTGCGACCTGTCAGACCGCGCCGCAGTCTACGCTTTCATCGAAAAGATCAAGAAAGAGCACCAGATCGACATTCTCGTCAACAACGCAGGCACGATCCTCCGCAAGCCCGCCGCAGAGCATCCCGACGAGTATTGGGACAAGGTCGTGAACGTGAACCTCAATTCCCAGTTCCTCCTCGCGCGCGAATTCGGCAGGGACATGGTTTCCCGCGGATGGGGAAAGATAGTCTTCACCTGCTCGCTGCTTACGTTCCAGGGCGGGATAACGGTTCCCGGCTATGCAGCGTCCAAGGGTGCCGTGGGGCAGCTCGTCAAGGCTCTCGCGAACGAATGGGCGCCGAAGGGCGTCAACGTCAACGGCATCGCGCCCGGGTACATCGCTACGGACAACACCGCAGCCTTGAGGGCCGATCCTGTCCGCTCGCGCCAGATTCTCGAGCGCATTCCGGCCGGACGCTGGGGTGAGGCGTCGGACATCGCCGGAGCTTGCGTATTCCTCTGCTCTCCTGCCGCCGCCTACATCCACGGGGCGATAATTCCTGTCGATGGGGGCTGGCTCGCCCGCTGAAGGATTGACGGTGAGGACTCAGGCCACGATGTTTGCGGCAGTGCTTGCTGCGTCCGTCGCGCTTGCGGCGGACGCTTCTCCGGACCCTTTGCGCACGGAAGATTTCATCTGCTGGAAAGACATCGAGTACGGTCCGCGCAGAAACCTCCCATACGAGAAAGACTGGCACGAGTCGGGCCAGGACATGGACGTCTACATGCCTGCCGATGGGGTGCGCGGCTCCGCGCCTGTCGTGATGTTCCTTCACACCGGGGCGTGGTCTCAGCCGTTCGACAAGGACAACCTCCCGCGCAAGCTCCTCGCCGAGCTTCTCGCGCGCGGGGCTGTCGTCTGCTCGCCCGGATACATCCTCCAGACCGACAACACCCTCGAGCCAAGGCCGGGCTTCCGTCCCGAAGCGACGTTCGCACGCATGCTCCGGGATGTCGACGAAGCGGCCGGGAAGCTGAAGCTGTTCCTGCGAGAGAAGGGCGTGGAGCCTTCGTCTTTCGCCATAGCCGGCGAATCCGCCGGCGCACATCTCGCCCTCCTCTACGCCTACGACCAGGGCAATCCCGCGGCGCTCGGACTTTCCCTCAAGCACGAGTTCACGGTGACTAAAGCGGGCAGCGTCGCGGGCCCCGTCGATTTCCCCGCTCTCGACAACGACCATGACGAGGAGACTTCCTCGCTGAACCCGAATTCGTACCGGTACAAATTCCGCATCCTCGCGAAACGCGTCATTTCGGGTAGGGACGACTTGAGCGACGGCGATCTTTGGCCCTTGGCTGCGAAGTGGTCGCCCGTGAACGTGGTCGACGGAAATTCCGTCCCTACCGTGCTCGCCTACGGACAGCTCGCCCCGCTTGTGACGACCGATGGCGCGATCCCCATCTCCCAGATGGAGTCGCTGCACGAAAAGCTGGAAAAGGCGGGCGTCCCCTGCAAATCCAGGAAATTCTACTTCTCCGTCCACTACAACGTCGCCGACGATGGCGCAGAGTGGATCGCCGAGGCGCTCCTCAGCCCTTGAATTCCTCCATCGTCTCGGTCGCGGATGCGTTTATGTCCGCCCTCGAGGCTGTCCGCCGGAGCGTCAGCCACAGTATCTTCAGGTCCAGCGGCAGCGAACGGTTGTCCACGTACCATACGTCGAGCTCGAACTTCCTCTCCCACGAAATGGCGTTGCGCCCGTTTACCTGCGCCCAGCCGGTGATTCCGGGCCTGACCTCGTGTCTGCGCGCCTGGAAAGGGGAGTAGCGGGGCAGATACTTCACGGGAAGGGGACGCGGACCCACAAGCGACATCTTCCCCGAGAGCACGTGCAGAAGCTGCGGCAGCTCGTCGAGCGACGTCGACCTGAGGAATGCGCCGAGCCGCGTCGTGCGCTCGCCATCGCTGCCTTCTCCCTGGCGCATGGTGCGGAACTTGAGCAGCCTGAAGGGTTTTCCGCCCAGCCCTGCGCGCATCTGCGAGAAGAGCACGGGGCGTCCATCCGCGATCCATATCGCCGCAGCGACAGCGAGAGCCGCCGGAATCCACAGCGGCGCCGACAGCACCACGGCCAGCGTATCGAGAAAACGTTTCATTTCCGAACATTATACCATATCCTGCGCCGCGATTTTTGATATAATATCCCTCAACACGATTTTATACGAAAGGAACAACCGAAAATGAGACCTGTAGTTCTTGTCATACGAGACGGCTGGGGCGTCAATCCCCGCAAAGAGGGAAATTCCGCTTTCCTCGCAAAAACCCCTGTGATCGACCAGATCCGCGCACGCTATCCGCACTGCCTTCTCGACTGCTGCGGCGAAGCGGTAGGGCTTCCCGACGGCTACCAGGGCTCCTCGGAAGTCGGCCACCTCAACATGGGCGCAGGCAGGATCGTCGTGCAGGAGCTCAAGCGCATCGACGACGGACTCTCCTCGGGTTCGCTCTTCGAAAGCCCGAAATGGGCGAATCTCATCGCCAACTGGAAGGCGAACAAGTCTCAGCTCCACTTCTTCGGCCTTCTCCAGGACGAAGGCGTCCACGCCCACCAGGAGCACCTCTACAAGCTCATGAAGCGCGCGCGCCAGGAATATCCCGAGGGGAAGATCGTGATCCATCCTTTCCTTGACGGACGCGACACCCCGCCCCGCTCCACCCTCGAGTACATCGCCCGCCTCAAACAGGAGATGGCGATCGTCGGCAACTGCACCATCGGCACCATAATGGGCCGCTACTACGGGATGGACCGCGTGAAGAACTGGACCTTGACCGACATCGCCTACAACTGCATCGTCTCGGCCGAAGGGAAGAAGATATCTTCCGTAGAGGACGCGATCAAGGCCTCGTACGAGAACGACAAGACTCCGGACGGAACGCCCATGACCGACGAGTACATCCCGCCGGCTGTCGTGGAGGGATACGAGGGCGTGAAGGACGGCGACTCGATCATGCACACCAACTATCGCCAGGACCGCGCCATCCAGCTTACCCAGGCTTTCGTCTGCGCCGACTATCCCGGCAAGCGCAAAGAGACTCCGAAAACAGTCTTCCTCGGCTTCACGCGCTATTGGGACGAGTTCGACGACTATCTCCTCGGCGCGATGGGCGCCGGCGGAGGAATGGACAATCTTCTCGGCGAAGTCGTCTCCAAGGCCGGCATCCGCCAGCTGCGCATCGCCGAAACGCAGAAGTTCCGCCACGTCACGAGCTTCTTCAACGGCAAGTCCACCACGCCCAGCGAGGGGGAGGACCAGGTCGAACTCAAGTCCCGCTTCGATCCTGCGACGTTCGCGTCCCATCCCGAGATGGACGCCTACACCGTCACAGACGAGCTTTTGAAGCGCCTGGAGAACAATCCCTACGGCTTCATCGTGGTCAACTACGCCAACTGCGACATGGTCGGCCACACGGGCGACACAGCCGCAGCCACGAAGGCGACCGAAGTCGTCGACGAGTGCATCGGCAAGATCCTCCCGAGGCTCCTCGAGCTTGACGCCCATGTCCTGATCTTTGCGGACCACGGCAACGCCGAGCAGATGATCGACTACAAGACCGGGATGACCAAGACGTCCCATACGCTCAACCTCGTCGACTGCTTCTATGTCGCAAACGATGCGGCCGGCGTGAGGCTCACTCCTCTTGCGAAGCTCTCCGCGATCGCCCCGACCGCCCTGCAGATGCTCGGCCTCCCGGTGCCTTCCGAAATGACGACACCTTCGCTTCTGGCGGGCAAGGAGCCGTGGTCCAAGACCGCGCTCGACATCTGATGCACATTCTGAGACTCCTCGTTGCGTCGGTGGCGCTTGCCTCCGCTTTTGCGGCCCAGGCGCTGCCGATCGTCAACAGATACCGCAGCCCGAGGAATGCGGAGCGTCCTCTCCGCAAGCAGACGACGCTGATCGTCCTGCATACCACCGAGGCTCCGGCGAAAGGTTCGCTCAGGCACCTTTCCGAGCGTGGAGAATGCCACTATTGCGTCGATGCCGACGGCACCGTGTACAGGATCGTCGACCGCAGACGCGTCGCCTACCACGCCGGAACGTCGATGTGGGACGGCAAGACCGAGGTCGACAACTTCTCCATAGGAATCGAATGCGTCGGCTACCACGACAAGGCGATGCCCCTCGCGCAGCTCAAGTCCATACGCGAGCTCGTCAAGGAGCTCCAGAAGATATACAAGATCAAGGACGACCATGTCGTCACCCATGGCCAGGTCGCCTATGGCGAACCCAACAAGTGGCAGAAGAAAAAGCACCGCGGCAGAAAGCGCTGCGGCATGCTCTTCGCCATGCCCAGCGTGCGGCGGGTGCTGGACCTGAAGGAACGCGCGAAGAAGGATCCCGACGTCAGGGCGAAGCGGCTCGTCGTCGGAGACACCTACCTCGAGAAGGCGCTCTACGGCAAGACGGACACGATGTCCAAGATATACGCCAAGGTCAAGATCGATTCCACCGGAAAAAACGCGAAGCCGAAGCCCGCCAAGCCGTCCGCCTCTTTCGCCATCGTCCCCCAGACGATCGCCCAGCTATACGCCCAGGGCTACGAGTCGATCGGCACGGTCTCCAAGGAGAGGATGCCCTATTCCATCGCCGGGGAGAAATGGAACGCGCCCGACACGTTCTACACGATCCGCTCGCGCGTGACGCCGGGCAACGCCCTCAAGGAATCGCGCGTCGAAGACGGAATGACCGTCTGGCGCAAGAAGAAGGGCAAGTAGGGGATCAGGGGAAAAATTGGCGGAGAGGGGGGGATTCGAACCCCCGGTGGAGTTGCCCCCACGCCGCCTTTCCAAGGCGGTACTTTAAACCACTCGGACACCTCTCCGTATCGTTCATCCGTCCATGACGCTGGTGCCAGGAGCGGGACTCGAACCCGCACATACTCTCGTATAGCAGATTTTGAGTCTGCCGCGGCTGCCATTACGCCACCCTGGCTTGTCGAGCCTGGAGCGGGCGAAGGGAATCGAACCCTCGTAGCCAGCTTGGAAGGCTGGAGCTCTGCCATTGAGCTACGCCCGCTTTGAACGAACGGGAGAAAGTATATCATTTTTTTGCGTTACGTTCAATGGGGAAAATTGATATAATATCATTTTGTGAAAATCGACAGAAAGATACTCCCGCCGGGAAGGATCGGCCTCGCAGTGAGCGGCGGCTCCGATTCCGTCGCCCTCGCGTTCCTTCTCACGAAGGGCGGAAAGAAGAAAAACGCCGCAAAACGATTCGTCGTCCTGCATGTCGACCATGGGCTGAGGAAAGAGTCGAAAGAGGAATACAGGTTCGTGCGCTCGCTCGCGAAGCGCATCGGCGTCCCTTTCAAAGGCGTGCACGCAAAAGTCGTTCAGGAGCCCGGCGAGTCGCTGGAGATGGCCGCGAGAAGGGTGAGGCTCGCTTTCTTCTCCAGGTGCATGGCTTCGCTCAAGCTCGACGCCATCGCGACCGGCCACCATATGGACGACGTGGCGGAGACTTTCCTGATGCGCATACGCCGTGCGTCCGGTCCGGAAGGGCTCGCCGGCATCAAACCCCGCACGCAGGTCGGCGACATCCGCTTCGTGCGCCCGCTTCTCGGATGCCGCGACACAGAGCTCAAGGACTACCTTCGCAAGTACGGCGAAGATTGGCGCGAGGACGCGACCAACGACGACACGTCGATCGAGCGCAACAAGGTAAGGCACGAGATCATCCCCTACCTCGAGTCCGCGCTCGACCCCCATCTTGTCGAACATATAGCCAAAATCACAAATCTTCTCTCCGCCCGTTGTATTCCGCGCTGATATTTGGTATACTATCCCCCACGACCTCGGACTGTAGCTCAGTTGGTAGAGCACGACACTTTTAATGTTGGGGTCGCGGGTCCGATCCCCGCCAGTCCGACCATTTCCCAACAGTAGCGCGCCGTTTTTTGGTATAATATACGGCACGAGAGGAATATGAAATGCAGACAGTGACAAATGAATTCCGCGAAGCCGCCGGCAAGGCGAGTTTCATCAGGAAGATGTTCGAGAAGGGGCTTGAGCTCAAGGCGAAGTTCGGGGCTGATGCGGTATGCGACTTTTCGCTCGGCAATCCCGACGTGCCCCCGCCCGAAGCAGCCCGCGCCGTTCTCCACCGGATCGCCGACGACGCCATAAAGCCGCTCGGCCTCGGCTACTGCCCCAACGCAGGGATCCCCGCAGTGCGCGAAGCGATGGCGAAGCATCTTTCCGCGCAGCAGGGAATGCCGCTTTCCTCCGGCGATGTCGTGATGACAGTCGGCGCCGCGAGCGCTCTCGTGTGCTTCTTCCGCGCAACCATAGAGAAGGGCGACGAGGTTGTCGTGCCGAGTCCGTATTTCGTCGAGTACGGGAACTATTGCGGACACTTCGGCGGGAAACTCGTCCCCGTCCCGACCCATGACGACTTCACCCTCGACATCCCCGCCATCGCCTCGGCCGTGACTCCGAAGACGCGCGCAATCATCATAAACTCCCCCAACAACCCGACCGGCACCATCTATTCCAGGGCCGAGCTCGAGTCTCTCGCCGCGCTTGTCGAAAAGACGAACGCCTCGCGCGGAGAAGGGGAGAGGCCGCTTTTCATCCTTTCCGACGAACCCTACCGCGCGTTCGCATATGACGGCGCCGAAGTCCCTCCTGTCCTGCCCCTCGCGAAATGGGCCGTTGTCCTCGGAAGCTTCTCCAAGACTCTCTCCATGGCAGGCGAGCGCATCGGCTACATCGCCCTAAATCCCGCGCTCTCCGCTATGGACGGCGGTGCACTCATGTCTGCGCTGATTCTCGTCAACCGCACCCTCGGCTACGTGAACGCCCCTGTCATCGGCCAGCGCCTCGCCGCCGCGATCTGCAATGAGACGGTCGATCTCGAGATCTACAGGCGCAGGCGCGACCTGATGGCGAAAGTCCTCTCTGACGCCGGAATCGAATTCACGATGCCCCGCGGAGCTTTCTACTTCTTCCCGAAAGCGCCTGGAGGAGACGACGCAAAGTTTGTCGACGCTCTTCTGGCCGAACGCATCCTCGCCGTTCCTGGATCTGGATTCGGACGCAAGGGCCACATCCGCCTGAGCTGCTCCGTAGACGAGAAGATAATCGCGCGCAGCGCCGAAGGCTTCAAACGCGCAGTGGAGGCATGCAAATGAAGAAGGGGACTCTTTGCGCAGCCGCCGTTTCCGCGTCTTTCGCCGTCGCGTCTTTCGCTGCCGGAGTGTCTGTCGACAAGGCGAACCATACGGTCCGCTTCACAGCCATCGCCGCGGGACACGACACCGATACCGACATCGAATTCCTCTTCGCCGCCCCCTCGTCCGACCACGAGTACGAGGCGCTGTTTCTGACCGAATCTCCGCTTAGCGAAATCGCCAAGGCGATGGATGAGGCCGGCATCCCGCGCGGAAAGGATTTCGACCGCTTCGCTTGGCGGCTTTGGCCTGTCGGGGAAGCCATCGAGATGTCCCCGGCCTTCACCAATCTTCTGCGCGAGACCAGAGGCGACCCGACTCCTCCCGCCGTCTACACCGGCGGAACGCGCGACGCGTCGGGAAAGCCTGTCGCCGAGACGGAAACGCCCGGCGCGATGTTCGCCCTCTACAATTGCCCGCAGTCCATGTTCCAGCTCGACGACTCGCTCGGACAGTCCGAGACCTACGGCAGGTTCCGACCGGCAAAACGCTTCGAGAAGGGGAAGAAGGTCGAAATCGCCCTTTCGTGGAACGGTCGCCCGACCCACGACAACGTGACCCTCCGCCTCGAGCCGGGGAAGCTGGCGGACGCCATCAACACTCTCAAGGAGAAGTCTTCCGCCGCCGAGCTCGACGTCCTGTGCGATTTCTCGCCCTCTATGACGCTCGCCGAAGCCGCAAACGTTTCCGCTGCGCTCGCGACGCTCGATTCGCCCGGGGTGAAGTTCAACGGCGCTCCGGCCAATCAGCTGTATTTCCGCGCCTACGTCCCGCTGGAGAAATGGAGAGACCGGCGCGAACGCCTGGCTCAGCCTCCAGAGGTCCATTTCCTGGCCGACGGATCTTTCAAGGTATGCGAAATCCATGAGGATTGGTCCGACGAGGAATCCATCGACCCTAAGCTCTCCGTGACCGAACATCCGTGCGCAACACTCGCCGATGCCGCATCTCTCGCGTCGTCGATCGGCGCCAAGACGTACACGATATTCGTTTTCGCTCCGCCCGAGACGCGCCTCGAGAAGATTTTCTCTCTGCGCTCCATGGTCAAAGGGGAGATTCTCAACTGGTATGTCTTTTGTGAACAATAACACTAGTTTACATAACGCGTCTTATAAGAAACAAATCAAAACACCGAAGGGACCTCTATGAATGTCGATAACAGCAATCCTCAAGTCTCCGGAGCAATCCCGCCGGCTCATAACGCCGTGAGTCTTTACGGACAATCCGACGCCATGGACGATTTTCCCGTGCTCAAGGCTTTCCAGCAATATGTGGACGCCGAACAGGCCAAGGCCCACAAGCGGATGATGAGCGTAAGCATCTTCTTCACCGTTGTCCTGACCATTGTCGTCGCGGTGTTTCTCGTCATAATTTTCTCGCTGAACAAACGCGGCGGTAACGACGAGACGATGAACCGTCTGCTCGATCAGGTGTTCGCTCTGTCGTCCCGCCAGAACGTTCCCCAGAGCGTTCCTGCGGTTCCCCAGATGGACATCTCGTTCCAGCGCGAATATCTAGCCGCAAAAGCGGAAGCCGTAACCGCAAAGGCCGAAGCCGAAGCCATCGCCGCGAATGCCAGGGCCGAAGCCCAGGCCGCCAAGGCTGAAGCGGATATGCTGCGCCAGGCCAAGGAGAAAGCCGAATCCCGCGCCGAAGCCGTCGCCAAGGAGGCCGCTGCACGCCCGCAGCTCACGATGTCCGAAAAGGAGGCTCTGGCCAAGGAGGCGGAGCTTAAACGCCGCGAAAATGCCGTAAAGAAGCGCGAAGCCGCCGTAAAGGAAAAGGCCACGGCTCAAGCCGAAACGGCCAAACGTCAGCGCGAAAAGGATATCGAGCAGTCCCAGCGAGACAGGAAACTGAAAGAGGCCGAGGAGAATATGCGCAAACAGGAGGAACTTGTCCTTGGCGGAGATTACTTCATCCCCGACACCCTTCCCGACGATTCCAACCTTGCCGCACCCCAGCCCGAAGCCTTGCAGACGCCGGCTCCGCGTCCCGCGAATCCCCCGGCTTCCCGGAAGGCCTCTCCGAAGAAGACGAAGGAATCAAAGGACGATCTCAATCTCGAGATTTTCGATGAGGTGAGGCCCGTCGCCGAAAATCTTGCCGAATCCCCTTCCAAGGCCTCTCCTGACAAAACCGAACCGCCGAAGATACCGTTCGGCAAGATGCAGGAAGACGGAACGATCCGATATTTCGACTTCGACATCCCCGTCGAATGAGTCAGGACCCCTTCTCTGCGGCTTCGCGGGCTATCGCCTGAAGCCGCAGGATGGCTGAATACGGATCGTCCGATCCGCAAACAGCGCGAACGACAGACCAGTTCTTCGCGCCGGCTTTTATCACCGAAGGCAGCCTCTCGGCGTCTATCCCGCCGATCGCCACCGCAGGGAACGGAACGGATGCTATCATCTTCCCCGCTGTTTCCGTTCCAAGCACAGGATCCGGTATCTTCTTCGTGGGCGTCGCGAAAACCGGCCCTACGCCTATGTAGTCCGGGTTCTGGGCGACGGACGCCTTGGCCTGTTCGAGGTTGTGCGTCGAAAGCCCCACTATCCTGATCCCGGGATAAAGACGCCTCACTTCGGCGACCGGCATGTCGTCCTGGCCTACATGCACTCCGTCCGCACCGGATTCCGCGGCGACGGACGCGTCGTCGTCGATTATGAGATTGGTGCCCGTGCCGCGCGTTATCGCGACAAGCCGCCTTGCCATGTCTAGAAGCTGTCCGCGCGGCGTGTCCCTCTCCTTCATGCGGAGCTGGACCATCCTGACGCCTGCGCGGACCGCCGCCTCGCAACAGGCCTCGTAGCCTGTTGCGGGGTTTGTCATCACGAGATAGAACCCGAAGTCTTTCAGACCGCTTCGTCCTTCCCGTAGTAGGCGTTCAGGTACATCTGCTTGATTTCGCTCAGCAGCGGATAGCGCGGATTCGCCCCCGTGCACTGGTCGTCGAACGCCTGGTCGACCATCTCGTCGAGACGCGCGAGGAAGTCCTTTTCGTCGGGGACGTAATCGCGGATCGTCGGCTTGATGCCGATGTTCTTCTGCAGCGCCTTGATGGCCTTGATGAGGTTCTCGAGCTTCTCGCTGTCGTTCTTCCCGCCGAGCTTGAGCACGTCGGCGATCTCGGCGTAGCGGTGCAGCGTGTGCGGATGGTCGTACTGCGGGAACGTCCCCATCTTCGTGGGCTTCTCGCTGGCGTTGAACCTGAGAACCTGAACCATCATGAGCGCGTTGGCTATGCCGTGCGGAATGTGGTGGAAGGCTCCGAGCTTGTGCGCCATCGAGTGCATCACGCCGAGGAACGCGTTGGCGAACGCCATGCCGGCCATCGTCGCGGAGTGGGCCATGCGCTCGCGGGCGTAGAAGTCGGCCTTCTTGGCGACCGCCGCGGCATAGCACTTCGGCAGGTATTCGAACGTGATCTTGAGCGACTGCAGCGCAAGTCCGTCCGTGAACTCCGTCGCCATGACCGACGCGTACGCCTCGAGTGCGTGGGAGACCGCGTCGATGCCCGAAGCGCTGGTGAGTCCGGGAGGGGCCATCATCTGCATGTCAGCGTCGACGATCGCCATGTTCGGCATGAGCTCGTAGTCTGCGAGCGGATACTTCACCCCCGTGTCCTGGTCCGTGATGACGGCGAAAGGCGTCACCTCGGATCCCGTTCCCGCGGATGTCGGGATGGCGATGAACTTCGCCTTCTCCCCCATCTTCGGGAACGTGTACGCGCGCTTGCGGATGTCCATGAAGCGCATCGCCATGTCGAGGAAGTCGCACTCCGGGTGCTCGTAGAGAACCCACATGATCTTCGCCGCGTCCATGGCCGAGCCTCCGCCTACCGCTATGACGCAATCGGGCTTGAACTCCTCCATGAGCCTCGCTCCGTCGAGCGCGCAGGCGATCGTGGGGTCGGGGGCGACGTTCGAGAATGTCGCGCAGGCGATGCCCTGCTCTTCAAGGCTTTTCTCCACCGGCTTGGTGTATCCGTTCGCGTAGAGGAAATAGTCGGTGACGATGAACGCCCTCTTCCTTCCCCAGACTTCGCTCACTTCGCGGAGCGCCACCGGCAGGCACCCCTTCTTGATGTAGACCTTTTCCGGCGCGCGGAACCAAAGCATGTTTTCTCTCCTGATGGCGACTGTCTTGATGTTGAGCAGATGCTTCGCCCCGACGTTCTCGGAGACGGAGTTGACGCCCCAGCTTCCGCATCCGAGCGTAAGCGACGGCGTGAGCCTGAAGTTGTAGATGTCTCCGATGCCGCCCTGCGAGGACGGCGTGTTGACGAGAATGCGGCACGTCTTCATCCTGGCCTGGAATTCGGCGAGCTTCTCCTCGTTGTCGCGCTTGTAGAGATAGATCGACGCCGTGTGCCCGTATCCTCCGTCCGCCACGAGCTTCTCGGCCTTGTTTACCGCATCGGCGAAATCGGTCGAGCGGTACATCGCGAGAACCGGCGAAAGCTTTTCGTGGGCGAAAGGCTCCGTGAGCTCGACGCTCTTCACTTCGCCGATCAGGATCTTCGTGGACGCCGGCACGTCGAACCCTGCGATCTTCGCAATCGCGACAGGCTTCTGTCCGACGATCTTGGGGTTCACCGACCCCGCCTCGGTGAGGATGACCTTCCTCATCTTCTCCATCTCGGCGGGCTTCAGGAAGTGGCATCCGCGGTACGCGAACTCCTTCTTCACCTCGTCGTAGATCTTGTCGTCGACGATCACGCTCTGCTCGGACGCGCAGATCATGCCGTTGTCGAAAGTCTTCGAATGGATGACCGAGCTCACCGCCAGCTTGACGTCGCAGGAGCTGTCGAAGATCGCGGGCGTGTTGCCGGGGCCAACGCCGAGCGCAGGCTTGCCGGAGCTGTACGCCGCCTTGACCATCCCGGGGCCTCCTGTCGCGAGGATGCAGTCCGACTCTTTCATCAGCATCTGCGTCTTTGCGATCGAGGGCGACTCCATGCAGATGATGATGTCCTCGGGCGCTCCGGCCTTTACCGCCGCGTCGAGTATCACCTTCGCCGCGTCGAACGTGCACTTCTTCGCGCGCGGATGGGGCGAGATGATGATCGAGTTTCTCGTCTTGAGGCAGATGAGCGCCTTGAAGATCGCCGTGGATGTCGGGTTGGTCGTCGGGATCACCGCGCCAACGACTCCGACGGGCTCTGCGATCTTGCGGATGCCGAAGCTCTGGTCCTCCTCGATGACGCCGCACGTCTTCATGTTCTTGTACGTGTTGAAGATGTACTCCGCCGCGTAGTGGTTCTTGATGACCTTGTCCTCGACGACGCCCATCCCCGTCTCCGCGACCGCGTCCTTGGCGAGCGGAATGCGCATGTTGTTGGCCGCAAGCGCTGCCGCACGGAATATCTTGTCCACCTGCTCCTGCGTGTATGTCGAGTACTTCTTCTGGGCTGCACGGGACTTCGCGAGAATCTCCGCGAACTCCTTGGCTTCCGCCTCTGCGTCCGGTGTGGGCTTGACCGGCGCCGCAGGCTTTGCGGCGCTCGCCGTCTTCACTTTCGTGGGCTTTGTCTTCATGCTGGTCTCTTTCGGTTTTTGTGCGCGGAAACACTTCCCGCGGCATGGAGGATATTATACGATATTTTATTATCGGTTGTCAATAAGCTCAAGGGCTTTTTCGAGCTGGGGGTCTTTTCCGGCTGCCCGGTCCGCCGGCGAATCGTCGACCCGGACGTCAGGAACGGCGCCGTTCTTCTCCATCTCGACGCCTTCCTCGGTCCACCATCTGCCTACCGGCATCAGGTACTCGCCGAGATCCATCACTTCGAAAGGCGACGCCGCCAGCACGCTTCCCGCGGTCGCCCTCCCGACGAGCGTCGCACGCTTGAACGTCTTCAGCGAGTGCGCGAACATCTCCGCGTTGGACGCCACCCCTTCGTCTATGAGGAGGATTATCTTCCCCGCGAAGAAGTATCTCTCGAGATGGCTCGCGATGTAGCCCTTCTCTCCGTCCTGCCATGTCGACCATCCGTGCGCAGGCGTCATCAGCGACGCGATCATCGCGTCCGCATAGCTCCCTCCGCCGTTGCCGCGTATGTCGATGATTATCCCTTCCCGACCCCTTCCCTCGCGGAAAAGATCGTTGCGGAACTGATCGTAGCTCGCCTCGGACATGTCGTCGATCCTTACGTACCCCCACCTGTCGCCGGTCTTTTCGTGCACTTCCTTCGCCAGGCAGCACGGACACCCCGGATACGCTTTCGGACGCCTCTTCCTTTCCATCGGCACAGTCCACGCTTTCATCGTCGCAGGCGTCGGCCTGAACACCAGGTGCGACGCGTCGAGCTCTCCGAGCATCATCTGCACCACGATCATGAACTCCCCCCATCCCGCTGCGTGCGTCGCGGCGTCGATGTACTTCTCCCTGAGCTCCGCCCAGTCCGTGCCCTCCACCGTTCCGGCGGGGATGCGTGCTTTCACCCCGGACCATACCTTGAGGAACGCAAGGCGCCTGTATCCGTCCAGATCGATCTCCTGCGCTATCCTGAATTCGGGCAGCCTCCAGTCCGGCTCCGTCTGCAGTATGCTGTCAAGCGTCTTCTCGTGGTCGCGCGGCAGCAGGTATGCGCACCCCTTCGTGATGCTCTTGTCGAGATCCACTCCGAAATACCTCTCGCCTCCGCATATCTCCCACTGCCCCGTGAAGAAGAACTGCCTGCCGCCCTTCGCCCATCTCGCGCGTCCGTCCGAGAACGCATGGAACGACACGTTCACCGCCTTCCCGGGCTCCTTTATGTCCGCAAGCCACACGTCGGCGATTCTCGATCCGTCAACGAAGACGAGCGCGACGTGGCTCGAATCCGGACTCCACGAGTATTCCCAGCATGCGATCGTCCCCTCTGGCTTGATCTCCGTCGGCTCCCCAGCCTTCCCGTTCGCAGGAAGCTCCGCCGGCATGAAGAAGAATCCGCCCTTCACGCTCATCCAGCTTATCGTCTTTCCGTCCGGCGAGCGCGAAAGCCCCATCCTCAGCCCCTCGCCCCCGACTACGCACCTGTGCATTATCCTGTTCTCGGGATCGCTCCAGTCCTTGGAATCGTCCTCCCTCTTCATCGCCCAGATTTCAGACCTGTCCCCGAACTCCCTCAGATGGAAGACGAGCGAACCATCCGCCGAGAAGAACGGATCCTTCTCCTGGAACCTCGCCGAACCCGAGAGGCATCTTGGCTCGCCCCCTTCCGCGGGGATCGCCCATATCGCACCTCCCGCCGTGAAGATGAAATCCTTCCAGTCGGGCGAACGCTCTATCCTGCCGTACCTTCCGTTGTTCCACGCCGTCCGCAATATCCTCACATGCTCGCGGCGTCCGTGCGGAGCCCCCTCCGCCGGATGGAAAACCAGTCTTTTTCCCTCGTCCGCCTTTCCGTCTTCCCCTATCCTATACTTCCAGAGATCGAATCCGCGCCTGACGAGGATCGTCTTCCCCCCGTCGTCCGCAGAGAGCCCTGTCGCCGGCTCTCCGCCGGAGCAGGAGAGGATTTGCGTCTCCTTTCCGGACCCTATCTCCATCTTCACGACATCGCGTCCGCCCTTGCCGTCGGCCTTGAGGTACGCTATCTCATCCTCGCCGAGCCATACGGGCCTTCTGCAGTCGACGTCTCCGCGCACGACAGAGGTGTATTCGCCGCTCTCTCCGTCGTAGATCCATATCTCGCCCGCCCGGGATCCTGCGTCGCCCTTCCGGCGCCTGAGAAGGTCGTCGCCGCGCATCCTGAAAGCGACGCGTTTCCCGTCTGGCGAGACGCACGGATCCAGCGCGCCCGACTCGTGCATTATGGCGGAGAATTCGCCGGCGCCCCGTTCGAACGGCTGTTCCGCCGCAGGTTCCGCAATTCCTCCATCGGCGGAAGCGACCCAATTCGTGCCGAGCCACGTGAACGACACCTGTTTCCCGTCCGGACTGATCGTCCCTCCGTTCATTGCGTATATGCGAGACCAATCCTCGCTTGCGCAAGCGCATGCGCATGCGAAGGCGGCGGTGAAACACAAAGTAAGCCTGTTCAATGTATCCTCCTCTTTTTCGTGAAAAATCCCATCCGGGCATTGGTGTGGAATTATACCAAATCACTCCCGCCGCATGCAACACCGCCGCCAAAATGCCATCGCCGGCCTGCAGATGGCCCCCCCTGATGGGTTATTGCCGGATCATGGCGATATGGTGTAGAATGCAGGCATGAAAATGAGAGGGTAAAGAAAGACGCGACACCAAGCCGACATTACAACCGCGTCACGCCGCTCCCGATCGTCACGCTCGTGAGGCCCCCGCAACCCCTCATCCTCCTTGCTATCTCTTCCCTGCGCTGACGCGCAAGGATGGAAATCCACGTCTTTAGACAATGCCAGAAAATTTCGCATGAAATTTACAGTTGCCGACCCTTCATTCTCCACTGTAAACAAAGCCGTCATTCAAGATGGTGCTTACCGCTGTCGGAGACTTTGCCTACACAAGGCCGGCGGAGACTTTTTAGTCTACGGCCGTCCAGAATCCCTGGCCAATGAGCTTCTCGGCCTCGTGCGGCTCGATGGTGCGGTCGCTCATGATCAGGGCGTCCTGCCGCGAGTTGATCAGCGAGTGGTCGAAGTAGATCGGCCGCTCGATCTTGTCGCCGGGCGAGAGCGGGTTGTCCACAGTCTTCACCTCGCGGATAACCTCGCTCCACCTTCTGCGGACGTCGTCCATGATGCGCTGGTTCTCGGCCTGCGACTGGCGCATAAGGTCCATGCCTTCGTTCATGCCGATCATCTTGCCCTCGATCATCGCCGCGATCATGCGGTCCTCGGCGCATTTCCAGAGCCTGTTCACGAACACGCCGGCGAAGAGGCGTCCGCCGATTTTCTTCGTTGCGGCAATCTCGCCAGGTGGCGCGATGGTGAAGAAGCGGTTGTGCTCGACGACCGATGCGATCGTCGGCAGGTTCGGCCGCACCTGCGTGGCGGTGAACGCGCAGACGAATTCATAGAGCGCCTCGCATTTCGCGCCGTTGTACTCGCAGTCGAAGAAACATTCCACCTTGAATGCCTTCTTGAACTGTGCGGTCCTGTCGAAGGAGAAGGCGAGGTTTATCACCTTCAGCGTCTCCGGCGGGACGTCGTCGCTGAAACGCCCGTACTTCGGCCTGAAGTTGGCGAGGCCTGGGACCACGATGGTCGAGTTGATCTGCTGCGCCTGATAGGCGGCCATGGCGTTTGCGTCGGAATAGATGTTGCCGACCTGCTGAAGGGCAAACGATCCCTGGTTTATGGAAGTCGTCTTCTGCACAATGCGGTGTTCCGCCGGGTTCATGAGGATGATGGACTCCACGACCGGGTTTAGCTTGTATGGAATCTCCCACTGGATCCACCCCACGCCTGTCCATCCGGAAGGAAGCTTATAGCAGTACGCGGGGGCACGCAGGAAGTTGTCGTAGACGACGAAGTAGTTGTTCGCCGCCGTGGCCGGGATTGTTGCCGCCAATGCGGCGCCGATAAGCAGATTAGTGATTTTCATGGGCGGGAGTATACCACATTGTCCCCTGGCAGTCAATCTCAAAAAGGCTTGCGGCAGCTGGGGGTCAGACCCCACGCGCCTAGCCGCATGCGATATTTCCCCTGGCAGCTACAGCTCTTTGAGCTTGAGGGAGCGCAGCCACGTGCGGCCGCCGGAGGGGGCGCTGTCGTGATGAAAGAGCCAGCACTTCCCGTCCACCTCGCAGATGCCGTGGTGCGTCGTCCAGCCGACCTGCGGACCGAGGAGCCTGCGCTTGTAGACGTAGGGCCCGTACACTGAGTCCGACTCCGCCTCGCAGATGAAGTGGGTGTCGCCCGTAGACCAGCTGAACGAATACACGCCCCCCTTCTTGCAGAGCCAGCTCGCCTCGAAAAAGCGCCTGTCGTGATCGCCCGCGAGAAGCGGCGCGCCCGATTCGTCGGTTATCACGAGGTCTTTCGGCGCTTCGGCGAAGGAGTGCATGTCCTGGGAGAGTTTTGTGATTTTGGGCGATAGAGCTGGCTCGTCCGGCTCAGGCTCGAGGGCGGCGCGGTTGTCGACGGGGAGAGTGTCCTCCTCCGCCGTGAACACCGCGCGGTTGTTGCGGTAGCGCTGCAGCTGCCCTCCCCAAAGCCCGCCGAAGACGAGATAGACTTCGCCATCGTCGTCCTTGAAGGCGCACGGGTCGATGGAATAGCTGCCTGGGATGGGCTCGGGGTCGGGGGTGAACGGCCCTTCCGGGCGGTCCGCGACGGCGACACCTATGCGGAAAGCGCCCTTCGCATCCTTCGCGGAGAAATACATGTAGTACTTTCGCTTTTCGACGACGTCGCTGTCCCAGAGCTGGCGCTTCGCCCAGGGAATGTCGGCGAGCTCGAGGGCGACGCCGCAGTCTTCGGCCCTCTCCTGGGTTATCGAATCCATCCTGAGGACGTGGTAGTCGACCATGTCGAAATGGTCTCCGTTATCGCGCTCGGGAATCCCGCTTTCGCGGTCGTGCGAGGGATAGATGTATATCTTGCCGCCGAAGACGTGGGGCGCGGGGTCGGCCATCCAGTCCGACGGGAATATGTATCTGGCTTCGCTCATTTTCCTCTCTCCTCTATTTCGCGGTTGATCTTCTCGACTGTGGAGTCGTCGAGCGGATACTTCGAAATGATGAACATGGCGAGCGCGAGCAGCATCGCGGGAATGACGCAGACGAGCCACCTTATCCCCTCCTGGGCGAGAGGGGCCTGCGACTCGAGGCCGTTCATGAAATACGCCCCCGCGGCATTCCCGACCGACATCATCGCGAAGGACGTCACGAAGAAGAGCGCGAGTATCCTCAAAGGCGCGTTGCGCCTGAACTCATTCCAAAGGTCGCTCGTCTTCACCTTCGCCGTCGCTTCGCCGTCCATGATGACGCGCTCCTTCGACTGGGTGAAGCAGAAGACGAGTAGCGCAAAGCCCGCGAGCGCGAAAACCAGCATCGCGAGGAACCAGGCGTGAGGGTCGGCCGGCAGCGACGAGCCCTTTTCGGCGGCCTGCGCCTTGTAGCCCGTCCACGCGAGGACCGCCCCGGGGACGACTCCCCCGAGAGCCATTCCGGCCTTGTAGAATATCCCCGTAAGCGCGCTCACGATTCCGGAGATGCGCCGCCCCGTCTTGTGCTCGGAGTAGGAGATGACTTCGGGGACGAGCGCCCACATATAGCCCGTCGCGACTATGACGCCCGTCGACTTTACGAACTGGGCGGCGTAGACGAGGCCGAGATGATCCTCGACCCTCCCGAGCCTGCTGATGGCGTACAAGGCCGCCATCCCCGCAATCGCTATCGAGAGGAAAGTGAAGAAGAGCCCCTTCTTGCCGATCTTGCGCTTTATCGCGGGGACGAGCGGCATGAATATGAACGAGGGGAGCGAGCCGAGGCCCATGAAAAGCGCCATTTTCCAGGGAAGTGAAGCGCCCGAGGCGAGGGCCGCGACGAGCAGAGGAACTCCGGCCGAGACTGCGAGTCCGCCAACATTCGCCATGAACATCCTAGTCGAGGTGAGGACGGTGACTTCGTCGGTATCGCGCGAAAGCGACGAGTTCAAAGCGCCGTACGGCACATTGACGAGCGTGTAGAGCATCGAAAGGCCGACGTATGTGACGTAGGCGTAGAGCGTTTTCGCGGCGCCTCCCGTGTCGCCGAATGGATTCCAGAAGCAGAGTATCGCGAGGACCGTAAGCGGAAGCCCCGCGAGGACGAGGTAGGTCCTGTACTTGCCCCACTTCGGGTTGTGCTTGTCGACGAAAGCTCCTACGAGCGGATCCCAGACTACATCGACGAGCCTCACGACGAGGAACATCGTGGCCGCCGTCGCCGGCGCAAGGCCGAAGATGTCGGTGTAGAAAAAGAGGAGATACATGCTGATCGTCTGATAGATGAGGTTCTGCGCGAGATCCCCCGCGCCGAAACCTATCCTGACGAGCCAGCCAAGAGATTCTTTCATTTTTCTGTCTCCACTTCGATCTTTTCGAAAGCGATTCCTTCATCGAGCGGCTCGAGGGCGAGCTCGACCATGCCGCCAGCGACGCGATTGACATGGCCGAACGAGACATCCTTCACTACCACCCTCCTCGCGACAGTCGGGTAGAATACGCTGTAGCGGTTCTCGGGCTTTTCGTTGAGGTTGGAGTTGAAATTCACCTCTTTAGCCTCGCCGAGCGCCCTTACGCGATACCTGTGGCCTTCTTTGCGGGCGAAGGCGAGAGTCGAGCGGGTGGCAACCTTCACGGTGAACGACTTCGTCCCGGCGGGGATTTTGACATTGTAGACGAGCGAAGCGCCCTCGGGCTTGCCGAGCCTCGGGAAGACCTCCATCGCACCTTCGCCATAGCCAAGCCCGGGGAGAAACTCCCAGCGGTATCCCTTGGGGGCCGACGACTCGGTGAAGCGGGCCGCCTCGATCGCGAGGGCCTCTGCCGCTTTCTTGGGCGCGCGCTTCTCTTCTATCGGCGCGGGCGCTTCGCCGAGGAGGGCCTTCCTCATCACAGGCGCCCACTTTGCGTACCCCTCAGCGTTCGGGTGGAGATTGTCGCCCGTGAGCTTCGGGTCGAAACGCCCATCGGGGAGAAGGAAAACGGAAGAATAGTCTGTCCATATTATCCGCTCCCCGTCGGCTAGCGGCTTCAAAAGCCTGTTGACGCCTTCATTCTTGCCGCGCTCGACTGAATCGGGATTGCCGCGCGGGAGAATGGGGCAGAGGAGAATCTTCGCCTCCGGCTGCCTGAGGCGTATCTCCCTCAGGCACTCCCTTATCTGGGCCGCTGTTTCCGCGGGCGGCTCCTTTACGCCGTTGTTCGTTCCGATCATTATCTGGACGAATTTCGCCTTGTAGCCGTCGAGCTCTCCGCTCCTCAGGCGCCACAGGAGATTGCGGACGGTGTCGGCGCCGAAGCCGAGGTTGAGAACTTTAAGGCCGTTAGTCACAGCTGCATACGCTTCTTTCCCGTGCCTCTCCCAGCGGTGGGTGGTTGAATCGCCGCAGATCACGGCGTCATACTCCTTGACCGGGTCGTCCGCGATAGCCTTCAATATCGCCTCGTGACGGCGCATCCACCAATTATCGCCCATGTCCCTGTCGAAACTCTTCTTGCGCTGATGCGAATAGATGCGCGGCTCTTTGACGTCGAGGCTCGCGATGGCTTCGCTCTCGCCCTCGACCTTCGGGCAGGTGTCGGCGGGGAAATTGTCATTCCACGACTTGTAGCCGATGACCTTCTGCCGCATCATCCCGTTCCACTTTCCTCCGGCCGTCTTGAGGTTGTATTCGTCGCAAAGCTCCTTGTGGCGGGCGAAGGCCGCCTTTACCCCCTCGGCATCGTTCTTCGCCAGGGCGAAATACATCGCGTAGAGGTTCGCCATCGCCTCGACATGGAAGCCTACCACCTCGAAGTAGCAGTCCCTCGCCGATTCGTCGAGCCTCGCCGTCAGGGCCCTGGAATCCTCCGCAAGCTTCGCGTAGTCGCCAGCGACGCGCTCCCACTCCCCCGAGGCGAGGTTGTAGGTGTCCTTATTGAGCATCTCCGGAGTGCAGCGGCAGGCATAACGCGAAGTCAAATCGAGAATCCTCGCGGCCTCCTTCGCCTCCCCTTCCCCGATAAGGCTCCTTGTGAATTCCTCAGTGAAGGAATGGAGAGTCGAAGGCGTGTATTTCTCAGGCCTCCACGCCATATCGAGGAAGAGCGTCATCGGGTATTCCATCGGCTTCAAGTCGCCAACGTTGAGAACCCAGAGCCTGTCGACGCCGTATTCGTAGGCCAGCGACATCTGCTCCCACATCGAAATCGCGCTCGTGCAGTTGAGGAATTTGGAGTTCCGCGGAGCGCCCACATAGTCGACGTGGTAGTACATTCCCCATCCGCCCTTTCGGCCCCTCTCCTCCGCTTTGGGGAGCATCCTCACATTCCCCCAATTGTCGTCGCAAAGGAGAATCGTTACGTCGTCGGGCGGCCTGAGCCCATTCTCGAAATCCTCCTGGACCTCCTTGTAGAGGGCCCACACCTGCGGAACCTCCGAAGCGCTCTTTCCCGTTTCGCGCTCTATTATCGCGCGCTGGCTGGAGATTATCGACTTCATGAGCTCGAGATTGCCGGCGCCGTCCATGGCCTCGTCGCCGTCGCCGCGCATTCCGATTGTGACGACGTCCTCGGTCCCCTTAATCCGCCTTATCCCCTCGGCGAAGAAATTGTCGAGAACCTCCTTGTTGGTCCTGTAATTCCACGCGCCGAATTCCTTCCTGCGCCTCGCCCATTCCTGGTGGTTGCGGGCCATGGGTTCGTGGTGGGAAGTCCCCATTATTATCCCCATTTCATCCATCGTCCTTAAATTCTCCGGGTCGTCGGCGTAGAAAGCCCAGCTCCACATCGCAGGCCAGAGGAAATTCCCCCTGAGGCGAAGGATTAGCTCGCCGACCTTTTCGTAGAACCGGTGGTCGCCGTGATTTGTCCCGTAAGTCTTCTTGACCCAGCCCGTGAGGCAGGGGGCTTCGTCATTGAGGAATATTCCGCGGTATTTGACTGCGGGGCCGCCGTTCACATACTTCCCGCGCTTTACCGCGAGGCGCGGCTTCCTTTCGACGGGGGCGTCGGCCCACCACACCCAAGGCGATACGCCAAGCCACTCGGATATCTCGTAGATGCCGTATATCGCCCCTCGCCTGTCGCTCCCCGTGACCGTTATCGAGTCGGCTCCGACCTCTATCTCGTACTTCTCCCACCCTCCGCCGAGTTTCTTCGGGTCGACCTTGACTACGAGCTTCTTTTTGCCCTCGGGCCACGAGCCCGTTACGCGCATGAAATCCTCTTCCAGGTCCTTCGCAGCGCGCGCAACGCCCTTTGCGCATGATGGGTCGACCTTGACCGATACGGAGGGCCTACCCTTCTCTATGAGGAGGAAGCCGCTCCCCGATACGGACGCAGCCCCCGGGTGATCGAGAGCGAGGGCCGACGATGCTGCGGCTATGGCGGCTAGAGCTAACAGTTTCTTCATAGTTTCATCCACGGTTGGCGGGCGCCGACACGAATCCCCTGCGGATCGCTTCGCTCATCGCCTCGACTCGCGAAGAGACGCCCATTTTTTCGAATATGTGCTTGAGGTGCTGCTTGGCCGAGCTGTGGGTTATGCCCATGAGCCGGGCGATATCATCGTTGGAGTGCCCCGCGCACATCAAATCGAGCGCTTCCTTCTCGCGTTTTGTCAGGTCGGGCATGCTCTTTCGGTCGAGGTAGATTTCCTTTATCTCGCCCGGGATGTACTTTCCGCCCTGGGCGAGGGTCCGTATGGCCTTGGCGAGCTCGTCGCAGCCGCGGTCCTTTACGAGATAGCCCTTCGCCCCCAGGTTGAGCGAGCGGTAGATATCCTCGTCGGCGGCGCTTGTGGTCAGCATGAGGACGTTCGACTTAGGCCTTACGAGCATTATCTCGGAGAGTACTTCGAGGCCGTTTTTGTCGGGCATTCTGATGTCTAGGAGTATGACGTCGGGATTCTGCTCCATTACCCACTTGGCCGCGCCGTCGCCCCCGTCGTACTCGCCCGCGAACTCGATGTCGGGGACGAAGGAAAGAGCGTATTTTATCCCCATGCGCATTACGGCATGGTCGTCGATCATCACGATTCTCGTCTTTTTCGCGTCACTCATTTGAAAACCTCCAGTTTGGCCTCGGTCCACTTTCCGTCGGTAAAGATGGTGAACTTTCCGCCTATGCGCTTCGCGCGCTCGCTCATCCCCGAGAGCCCGAAATGCCCAGTCGCGGGGCCCAGCGCTGCGGAGGGCTTGAAAGGCTCGCCGTCGTTTCTGACTCTCAAGATAAAGCCGCCGCCTTCGCGCGGATCGGCTACGATTATGATCGTCTTCGCCTTGCCGTGCTTGATGGCGTTCGTGATGGCCTCGTTCACTATCGCAGAGGCGTTCAAGGCCTTCGGCCCCTCCCAACTGGAGGGAATCCCGCGAAGCATGAGCCTCACCGATGCGGCTCCCGACTTCGAGACGCGTTTCGCCGCGTCCCTTAGGAGAGTCTCGAGCGTGACTCCCCCGGAAGTCGCAACCTGAAGATTCATGACGGCGTCGCGCACTTCCCTCTTCGCCTGGCCGAGGACCTCGGCGGCGACATTGAAGGCATCCCTCACACTAGGCGACATCTCCCCGCCCTGCGCAGCTCCGCTCAGCACCATCTTCGCGCAGGCGAGATACTGCTCGACCGTATCATGCAGATCGGCCGCGATGCGCTTTCTGTCGGCCTCGATGACGGCCGCTTTCATGCGCTCGCGGCGCATCCTGAGCCTGAGCCAAAGGGCAGCCGCGAGCGCCACGGCGAGCGCCGGGAGAAGCGCCAAGAGGCCTGCCGCGAGATAGCGGCGCATCTGATTTCGCCTGTATACGGAGTCGCGGATTATCCTCACGGCCTTCGGCGAATATGCGAGCAGCCTCGCGTCTTTCACGAGCCCGTACGTAACACCATCGCTGTTGAGAGTCGCGACTTCCATGTCGCACACGCCCTCTGCTTCGATCAAAGGTTCAAGATCGGCCAAATCCGCAATTTCGCTCTCATCGCCGGGGTCTTCGAAAGCCATGGAGAATTCATCGTTCACTTTGATGGAGAGCCGCCCGTCGGAGAATCTCCCGAGGCGGCCCGATACGGAGACTAGCCTGAACTGCTGATCGACGAAGGAAATCCCCTCCTTGAGCCTGAGCCGGCGTTTGGAACCTATTTCAAAGGGCTCGGCTTTTGGGATATCGCCGCGGCCCAGGGAAGACCACTCGGCATTGTTGAGTACGAGAACGCCCTTTTCGCCGTCCCGGTAGGCTAGGACTTCGACCTTCTCGCCGGGCTCTGGAAGATTGCCGTCCTCGACTTTGACCTTCTCTCCGCGGACGCCGGTATCGAGGTAGAAGACCCCCGCTTTCGGATCGGCGGCCGTGACGACGCCCGTTGCCTTAGTCCTATGGCCGGCCTCTCGCCTTTCCGCTGCTTCAACCGCCCCCTCCTCCTGGGCTTCGATCCAAAAACCCATGAATTCGGCGCGGTGGTTGAATTCGCTCATCGCGATTCCCGTTATCCTGACGTCGCAATCGACCAAGTCCTTGGCCGCCTTGGAGTTTCCGGGGAGGCGGACTGCGACTATTCCGTCGGGAGTCCCGAGAGTCATTCTTACGTGGCCGCGCTCCGTCCAGACGCGCCTCACGACGCCTTCGACCGAGCAGCGCATATTGTCGTACTTGGCCGTCCTCAACTCTGCGGGGGATATCCCCGGGGCAGGCGGGAGGGAAGTCGAGCCCAAAAGCCTCACTTCCTTCGCTAGGATCCCCGGCTTGAAAAAGAGCGGCACTTCGCTTCCGCGCACTTCGACTATGTCGCCGCTTTTCGGGGGGCGTTCACCGAAGTACTTGGCAGTATTGTCGTTTGAATCGCTCCCCGCCACATACACCGCCCTGCCGTTTGGGTCGGCGAGGGGCGCTATCACGAACGAAGGATGGGAGGGTGACGTAACCGCCGTCACCACTCCCGTTATCGACAATGCTGCGAGTAGATTCACCATGCGGTGATTATATCAGATATCAGCGCACAATGACCATGAAACCTGTGCGCTTTATTGCGGCAGAATAGCGCACATAGCTGACGCCGTCTATCGTCACATCCTCGGCGAGGAGCGATATCGAGTGCTTCGCGGGGCGCGTAAGCGAGACTGCAGGCGCCGCAACGCTTGAAGTCGTGCCTTTCACGGAAAAGAGCGCCACAGTCTCTGGTGGCTCTGTGTAGCCAGTCGTATCGAACTGGACTGTCACTGTCACGGTTCCGGTCGGGGTAGAGTCGAGGAGGAAGCCATTCTCGCCGATTCCGGCATAAGGAACAAGGAGAGTCGTGCCGTCGGCGAAAGCGACCGTGGAAATCCCCGAAAGCGCCTTTTCGTTGGCGACTTGAAGGACGCCATTGCTCACGGCGAACGTGGCGCTCGAAGCGGAATTGACCGCTCCCGAAAGAATAAGCTTGCCTTCGCCCGTCTTAGTGAGAGAGGGGTTCACGCTCGAGGTGACTTCATAAGTGAAAGGCGCGGGAATCTCGAAGGTTTTGCCGTCGGCCACATTGATCGTCGAGGCGCGGAGAATCCTCCATGCCCTGTTTGAGGCGGTGAGAGTCACATCGTCCGTTACGTTCAGCGTCGCAAGATTGAGCCTTACGCCGTCATCTAGCTCGCTCTCGGGATTGCCGCCGAGGGCCGAGGCCGTCGAGATGGTGATGTTGGCTACTTTCGTTCCCGAGCAATCGAAAATCATCTTGCCGAGATAGGCGGAGTTGTTGCCAGAAATCTCGAGATTGAAGTTATAATTGCTCCACGGAATGAACCTGAGCTCGCCCTCGCCAGCGATGTTCGCCTCAAGGCGGCAGGGATTGGCGTGGGATGCGCGGATCGCGGCGCAGGCATTGTCGGTATCAGACGCGATCGTTATATTGCCCTTGAGCCACTGGCCGACAGATGCCCCAGAGTCGTAGTTCTGGAAATGATAAGAGCCGTAAGCGCCAAGATATAGGTTTTCGACTGTGTTCGTGCGCGACTTCTGCGCTACAAATCCCGTTGAATATGTATTTGTGCCGATCACGGTGAGAGAATCGCCGGGGAACACCGTCACCGCATCGGCGGGCGTGTTGAGGCGGTACTCACCTTCGACGAGGTAGTGCTTCCCGGAAGTCGCCTCAGCGTCATCGCTCCACGCAGCTGAAACGTTCCATGCCTGGGAGGAGGTCGTCTGCGTGACGAAAGAAGGATAAGTTACGCTTACGACGACATCGGAATCGCTCTGAGTCAGATTGACAGTCGCTCCGGCCGCAAGGACATTCCCCTTCGCGCTGTCTTCTGGCGGGACGACCGTGAATACGCTTTTGAGGTCGCTCGCAGTAGCATTCTTGATTGTGACGGACGAAACGGTCGCTCCCGCAGCCGCTCCGGAGGGGGAAAGCGCGAGTTTGTAACCCGAAATAGATTCACTGAACGTAAGTGAACCTGTTCCCGTAAGGACAAGCTTGGCTCCGGCTTCGAAGGTGAGCGCGCCTACCGATACATCGCTCGTTCCTGTCGCAAGCGTGGTTGTGCCGGCGATTGTCGCACTACCCAATGTGGTCACAACCGCCGTCGCGTCGGCGAGGCGAATCGTGCCGGTACCGGAAAGTTCCGCAGCGGAGACCGTGCCCCCGTCAACCTCGAAGCCTCCCGTCACGGTTATGTTGCCCGTTGTGATGAACTTGTAGTCGGGGCCAACCACCTTCACGAAGTGGTTCGCAAGAATGGATACATTGTGGCTTCCGAAGTTGGCGGTCACAGTAGAATTGTAAGGGGGGTCGACAGTTCCGTTGAAGAGAGTCGTATTTTCGTCAGCGCTTCTTTCGGAGTCGCCTGCATAGAAGTAAAAGACGTCCCCATAGGAATAAGACAGATTGCGACGAAATTCAGCGCCCGGAAGGATTCCCGACTTTCCGTACTGGAGGCCGTCAAACGACACATTGGCGTCGAAGATTGCATGATTGGCGGAATAGTTGAAGAACGACGGCCTGTCGTTGTTCATGCCGAGCGTAATGCCCGAATTATACCAGCCGGAGTTCTTGCTGATCGTAAGCTGCCCGGATCCGCTTTCGACGATAACGCCGCGCGTCGCATACGGTGAAGAGCCGGTCGTTGTCACGGTGAGATCGGCAGTGGAATTGAACTTGGCATACACTCCCCGGATTCCGTTCGTGCCGGGGATGTCCTCGTACCCCTCAACATGTACATAGTCGGCGGTACCGTTCACGGGAACTGCACGCAGCGACCAGTTTGAGGCCGTGTTCCAATCGTTGTCACCGGCAGCGCCGGTCCAGATATTGGTAACGGCATCGGAATACATCCCTTCGTTGGGATATGAACCATAGGCTGCGGTCGAGAGGGCCGCTACTACCATGACAGTCTTTGCTTTCATCGGAAACACTCCTTTTATGTCATTGAACGGTATATATAATACCACTTTCCGAAAAGGCCCGCACTGTCCTTTCGGGCAGTAAAAGGAGAATTGGCCGGAACTCAGTCGGAAACGGAGGCCGCATAAATCCCGGCCGCCGCGCCGGTAAAGCCGCCCGCATAATCGGTCGTCAGGATTCGGGCATCCTCATCGCCGCCGATTTGCTTCCACGCTCCGCCGCCTTCGCTGAAGAAGAATCGCGCCGTCTCGTTTTCGGCTTCCGCTTTCAATGCGACAGGCCCGTCGGCTTCGAGGTCGGCCGTGACAATCCGGCGCTTACCCTTGTCGACTGTTTCGAGGGCGAGCGAGCGGCGGCCCGCGATCATGGTCTTCCCCAGCGCGAAATGGCACTCATCGCTCTGGTAGAGGGCGAGGCCGGCGAAATCGCCCTCGCTCCGAGCATTGAAGTCGACGGTTACAGAAGCGCTGAATCGATTTCCCTTAATCCACCTCAAAAGCGCGCTAGGATTTCCCTTCCCCGAGAGACTCGCTTTCCTCGCCTTGAGCATCATTCCCGCTTCGCCGCCGGGCGCGCTTTTGTACCATGATTCTGAGGGGGTTCTTATCTGAAACCACATAGGATCGACTTCGTGCGAGGAAAAGGAGTCTTTGATGATATCGGTTCTTGTGCCGCGATTTACGAGGCGCTTCCCCTTCGCGAGGATTATCGGCTGGCGGGCTTCACCCTCGCCTATCCACTTTACCGGCAAAAGGAATGTGCTCCTACCCGTCGGGCACCAGTCGCGGCCGCCTGCCCTGTACGGCGTGACTGCGAGGAATACGGCCATCCACTTTCCGTCAGGGGTCTCGAAGAGATCGGCGTGGCCGGCGCAAGTGACGTCGGCGTTCTTTATGTCGCGCTGGGTGAGAATCGGGTTAGCAGGGCATGGCTTGTATGGCCCTTCGACCTTGTCCGAGCGCCAAATGACTTCGGAATGCCAGCCTGCAGTGCCGCCTTCCGCGGTCATGACGTAATAGACGCCGCCTATCTTGTAGAGATGGGGGCCTTCGCACCAGATGGGCTTGTCTTCAGGCTTCACGCCCTTGTTGATTATTATCCGCTCACTTCCGGGGACGACTTCGTCTTTGACGAGATCGTACTTCCTCATCCTCACAGTCCTGTGGCCGGGATATTCGCTTTTTCCGCCCGGGGCGTCGTCGTTGTTGAGTATCCAGGCGGTTGCGGCGTCCTCGAAATAGATGCTCGGGTCGATTCCGCCCACTGGAATCTTTATCGGCTCGCTCCAACCAAGGCGAGGGTCTTTCGTCTTATAGATTACGTTGCCCCTGTCGCCAATCACGGTCGTCACGAGGTAGAACGTATCGTTATGGGAATTGTATTTTATGTCGGGCGCGTAGACGCCCTTCGATAGCCCCAGCCCCTCCTTGAGGTTGAGCTGACTAGGGCGCGCGGCGCAATATCCGCAAAAATCCCAGTTCTTGAGGTCGGTCGAGTGCCATACGGGAATACCCGGGTAATAGCAGAACGAACTGTTCGCGAGGTAATAGTCGTTTCCCTTGCGCGTAATGGACGGGTCGGGAGCCATCCCGGGGAATATGGGGTTGGGAATCCCCATCCCGTCGACATCGGGGCATTCGCTCTTGAGTTCAAAGCCGGTGAACTTGGCCCACTTCCCTTCAGGCGAAGCAGATTCCGCCTCCTCGACTTTTAGCGCCGCGGCGCGGCGGGCGCAGAGCTTCATTTTGCCGTTGCGGCCGAAGAAGAGCGGGTAGTCTGTGCGGCCTTTCATGGGGAAGTCGTTGAGCCAGCTCGCCCCGTCCTCCACTCCCCAGAGAGTCACGCGGTCTACCGAGCGGGAGTGGGCGAGGAGGACTTTGAAAAACTCCTCATAGCGCCTCGCGAGCCGCTCTTCCGCGCCTGCGGGGAGCGATTCTTTCCACGGATCGTATTTCGGGTCGTATTTCCGCTCGCCCGTGATCTCGGCCGAGAGTTCCCACGCCGAAGGAAGTACGCTTGCGTCCATTTCGCTGACGGCGACTTTCACGCCCTCGGCGGCGAAGGCCTCGAGCGATTTCTCCCACTCCTTCACGTCGGGGTCGGCGAGATTCACGTGAGTCTGCATCCCTATCGCGTCGATGCGGATGCCCTTCGCCTGAAACTCCCTCACCATCCTCACGACTGCACGGCGCTTCCCCTCCGAGGCCATGCCGAAGTCGTTGTAGTATAGCTCCGCCTCGGGATCGGCCTCATGCGCGAAGCGGAAGGCAAGCTCGATGAAATCTGAGCCGATTATCCTGAGCCATGGGGAATCGTGGAGCGAGCCGTCCGCGTCGAACGCCTCGTTGACCACATCCCAGCCGTACACGCGCCCCTTGTAGCGGCCTACGACGGCATGGATATGATCGCGCATGCGCTTTATGAGAGTCTCGCGGCCGACCGATTTCCCGTCGGGGCCTTTGAAGAACCACGCGGGCATCTGATTGTGCCAGACGAGGCAGTGGCCGATGATTTTCATATTGTGGCGTTCGCCGAACTTTACGAACCTGTCGGCAGTCTCCCAGCGGAATTCGCCCTCGCGAGGCTGGAGGGCGTAGGGCTTCATCTCGTTTTCGGCGGTTATCGAGTTGAAGTGGGCGAGGAGAGTCGAGCGAGCGCGCTCGTCTCCCCCTTCCCATACGGGGGCGGCGATGGCGGCGCCCAGGCTGAAGCGGCCTTCAAAAGCGTCCTTGAGGACGGTTTCGGCATGAGATGCGGCGATAAGAAGCGCCGCGACGGCGGATATGGAGAGTTTCATCACCCATATTCTACCATATCGCCGCTCTTCCTGCCATAACCCGAAAGGATTAGCCACGCAAAAGGCTTGGAGCGCAACTGAATCGCAAGGATTTCGGGCAGCTGGGGTCAGACCCGAATGCCGCTAACTTAACCTAAGTGCGGCAGTTGAATGTGCGGGATGTTGATTCCGCCTTTGTTTTACGGGCTAATGGCGTGATTTCAGGTTTCACCCTGTGGGTGAAACGGACTTTCCTCTGGAAAAGAAAGCGTCGTTCTTGGTATACTTT
>JAILJX010000024.1 GCA_024694365.1 Kiritimatiellia bacterium | reverse complement strand
TCGGATTCGACCGGCGAGAATTTCTATGTTCTCAAGCAGTCCACCCCGTATTGGATCAACTTCCACCGCAACGACTCGAGCAGCGAAAAGACGGAGACTTACGAGTTCGAATACGGCGTCGACACATGGCTGCCGTCGCTCAAGGAGCTCGCCTGGGCGAGACGAGGATACGAATTCAAGGGCTGGGCGACAAGTGCGGCGAATGCTGCGGCCGGGAAGGTGTGGAAGAAGGATCTGACATACGTTTCGACCGCAACCGATGCAGGGAAGACTCTCGATGTCTATGCAGTCTGGGCCCTCAAGCCGGGTTATTTCGCCGTCAACTTCATCCGCAACGACGGCGCCGGGACATGGCGCAAAGTCGCATTCCCGTACGGAACGAAGACAAGAATGCCCTCTCTCGCGAAAGGTCTTGGATGGGCTCGGCGCGGCTACGACTTCATGGGCTGGGAGCTTACCACCGCCAATGCCAATGACAATACGAGAAAAAGTCCCTGGAAGGGCGACTGGGCATATCTTTCGACTACCGTCCAGCCCGGAGAGACGATAAACGTATACGCAAGATGGAAGCTCAAGCCGGGCTATTACGAAATGCGCTTCAACAAGAACGACGGCACGGGGAAATGGAGGACTCTGGGCTATCAGACGGGGACGTCGGCGAGGCTTTCCACGATTTCCGCCTTGGGATGGACTCGCAGCGGACATTCCTTAAAGGGCTGGGGTTCCAGCAAGGCCAATGCCTCGAAAGGCAAGGTGTGGAAGACCGATGGAGCGTGGTTCAAGAATGCCACGGGGACCGGAAAGACTATCAGCATATACGCGATTTGGAACTGATCCATGTTTGAAAGTTTCCCGGCCAAACTTGCCGCCGTCGCTTTGACGTGCGCAGCGGCTTTCCAAGCTTTCGGGGCCGGCACCGCTACCGTAGTGCGCGTGCATCCCAGGCTTACGAGAGGGCTTGCGAGGGAGGCGCTTTTCGGGATACGTTTCGACAACAGCTACGGCGGGGCGATGAGCGACCTTCATCTCTCCTTCGCCTTCACGAATTGCACCTCCGATGTGCTGGGCGACTTGAAGGTATGGTATCAGCCTTACAACAGCGCGATGCCGTACATCTTCCGCGAATCAAAGGCGACGCAGATCAATTCAACCAGAACCGCTACCTCCAATGCCGACAAATCGTTCATGACGGCGACATTGGGCGGCTGTTCGACGCATATATACCCTTGCGTAGGGACGCGTACGGAATCCGACTACATATGGGTCACGGCGACGATAAACCCCTCAATATCGCCAGACGCCGAAATATGGGTAAGCGTTTCCGACTCCACGATCACCCTTGGAGGCTCGAGCGTATACAATGTCGCGAACGGAACGGCGAGCGCTCCCCACAGAGTCTTCCCCTATGCATATCAGGTCGGGACGTACATCAGGCAGGACTGGACGCACTCAGGCTCAGTGGGGAATCTCTCCAACGGGGACGGCAATCGCGTCAAGGGCCTTACCGACATCATCCTCATAAACGACATGAATGTGCGGTATGTTCAGAGCACGGACGGCTTCGATACGACTTGGGACGCGTATTCAGGCCGGAACGATACACAGACGGCGACAGCGATCCGCGCGCTGAGGGACAGGTACAACGAGAAGTGCATGGTGCGCGCAAGCCTCACGCGAGGCTCGGCGAAGGTGACTGCGAGAGGCGTGACGGGCTATCCGATAGCTGTGGCGGCAGCGAACGGAACCTACCGCAAACAGCTCGTCAACGCAATAGTGAAAGTTCTCGAGAACAACAAACTTGACGGACTCGACATCGACTGGGAATACCCGGGCGTTGACAACTATCAGATCGAGTCAGCGGACCTCTGCGCACGCGACTGGGGGTATTACGGGCTTTTGGTGCGCGATCTGGCGGTCGCCTTTTTCGAGCGCGGTTGGGTGCTTTCTCTCTGCACCGACGAAAGCGGGTGGGCGATGCCGGGCTTCACGGTGTCGACCGACACTTGCGGAGGGGTTCTCCACGGCGTCGATTTCATCAATTCGATGGCGTACGGCAACACTTCCATAAACTCGTCGCCCCAGGCCATGATGAACGGAATAAACGTTGCGACCGCAAATGGAGTCCCCCAGCGCCGCGTGGTCGTCGGTCAGGCGATGTATGCGTCCGAAAACGGCAATCCGGGATGGTCCACCATCGCCAACGCGCTGCCAAGCTACTGGGGAGACGACAAGACGAGGTGGTGGGACGGCGACTGCATGTGGAACTCGAAGCGCACGTTCGAGGGACCGTCCTCTTATCACGCAAAATGCAACTGGTGCCGCGAGAATGGGCTCGGCGGGGTGATGAGCTGGGGGTATTACACGGACGTTGGCTGGTACAACGGAAATTATCTCTGCCTTGCGCGCCACCAGTCGAAGGCGATCTGGCCCGATAAGTATTATCGCCATCCGGCGCCACCGAAAGACGGCTCGACATACCTCATAGACAGCGAAGACGACTGGGCGTGGCTCAGGGAGAATGCAGGCTCGGCGATAAGCGCGAGGCTCTCGGCCGACATCACGCTAGGCCACGATCCGTTGCCGATAGAGACATGGTCCGGAACGCTCGATGGAGACGGGCATACGATAACGATTCCGTTCGAGACCTGGCTCTGCCATTCCGATCAGCCCGCGCTGATCCGCAATTTGACGGGAACGGTGAAAAACCTCAATATCGATTTTGGTGGACGTGTCGTGAGCCGCTCCTCGAGGTGGAACGATACGTCCGTTTCGCAAGGCTCTACGGCAAGCACGATAACGGTGAACTCCGAGGGGCTCGCGACGGGCCATCACGCGGCAGTCCTGGCATGCATGGCCACCGGATCTTCCGGAGGGACTGTCGTATCGAACGTGACGCTCAGGATCAGGAAAGACGCCGAAGTGCAGGGTCCGAACAGGACCGGCGGACTTTTCGGCGAGATATGGGCAGGCAGCGGGACGACCGTGAAAATAGAGGATTGCACTGTCGTGGTCGCAGGAATGATCCGGACTTTGGCGCGGAACACTTCAGAAGGGGACCTTTCTCTCCAATATGGCGTCGCCGGAGCGATTGCGGGCAATGTGAATGCGGCGGGGAGCGTCTCCGTCAGGAATTGCACGGTGATTCTCGAGCCTTCTGCCAGAGTGGAGGTTCAGACGGGCACCTCGACCGCGGCAGGAGGTGCCTTCGGGAACATCAACAACACCGTTCCCGATTTCGACGGCGTGGAGGTTTATGCGGCGAACGATGCGAGCATCTCGGCTGCAAACGGAGCCTCGAATGTCGGAGCGACGTCATACGCGAGCTGGAACAGGTCGCATGCCGAGTCTGTGTGCTCCCATGCCGCGCGCCATCTTTATTTCGAGCTCGATTCGTCCGCAGAGGAGGGCGTAAGGCTGGTTCCTGCGGTTTTGCGCGACGGGGAAGGGTTTTCGGTGCGCGTCCGCGCGGAGAATGCGGACGGCGCGTCCGTTCCGCTCACGAAGTGGGCCAGGCCTTGGGCCGTGTATCTGGACGGGAACATGGCAGAGGCGGAGACGGTTGAGGCGACGGACTTCTCTTTAGTGGACGGCGAAGCTGTTTTTTCTCTTCCCGCGCCGCCGGAAGAGCGGAATCCCTGCCTTTTCAAAGTGCAATTGCGCGCCGGATACTGACATTTCCCGAGGTCCGGGTTCGGTGGTCCCGCTTGACATTGCGTCTGAATATTCGCTATACTGTCCGCATGAAAGACATCGACATTGCAGAGTGGTCGGCGAAGCCTTTCGCCGAATTCGACAAGGGGTGGTTTCTTCTCACAGGAGGAGACTTCTCGTCGAAGTGGAACACCATGACGGTCAGCTGGGGGTTCGCCGGGACGATGTGGGGCAAGCCTGTCGTCGCGGTCGTCGTGCGACCAGGACGCTACACGCGCGAGTTTCTCGACGCGAATCCCGAATTCACGCTTTCCGCTTTCCCTGAGGAATGCAAGAAGGCTCTTACGATCCTCGGCACCAAGAGCGGACGCGACTGCGACAAGGTCGCTCTATCCGGACTGACTCCGGTTCCCGCGAACATCGTAAAGGCTCCGGCTTTCGCCGAGGCGGACACGGTCCTGGAATGCAGAGCACTCTACAGGCAGCCGATGACGCGCGGATCGTTTCTCGATTCCGCGCCGTTCGAAAAATGGTATTCTTCCGAAGACGATCTCCACATAGCATACATCGCCGAGGTTCTTGCCTTGAGGCGGCGCCAGTAGCAATGGTAGATGCCATATATGAACGACAAGTCGATTAACGATGATGTGACGATGCCCGGCGGCGAAAAACCTCTTCTCGCCGGACGTTACCGTGTGGTGAAGCAGTTGGGGCAGGGCGGCATGGGGTCCGTCTGGCTTGCCGAGGACACGAAACTCGACAACAAGCGTTTTGCCGTCAAGATGCTGCCTTCAATTCTCGTCTCGGACAGACGGTCTTACGAACGGTTGAAGCATGAGGCGCTCGTTGCGATGAAGCTGACTCATCCGAACATCGTCGCTTTGCGCGCGTTTGAGGATAACGGCGGCAACCCTTTTCTGGTGATGGATTACATTGACGGATGGACGCTGGATGATTTTCTTGCGCAAAACGGAAAGTTTCCGGAGGAGGATGCGGTGGCGCTGTTGAAGCCTGTTGCGAGCGCGCTTGACTATGCCCACAGCATCGGAGTCGTCCACCGGGACATAAAACCGGCCAACATCATGATCGACAACGAGTGGCGCTCCTATATACTCGATTTCGGCATAGCCAGAGAGATGCAGGAAACGATGACTCGCGTCACGGGCATGCTTTCGTCGGGTACGCTCCAGTATATGAGCCCAGAGCAGCTTCATGGCGCCGACCCGTCTCCCGCGCAGGACGTATACTCGTTTGCCGCAATGGCATACGAGTGCCTGTCGGGGAAACCGCCATTCAGCCGAGGACGCATCGAGATACAGATAGACAACGACATTCCGGCGAAGCTTGATCCGCATCTGGCGATTGGCGGATCCGTGATGGCGGGGCTCGCCAAGGATCCGCAGAAACGTCCTGCAAGCTGCATGTCTCTGCTTGTGCCTGAGAGGCGCAGGAGCATTCGCACGGGACCGCGAGATCGCCGCAGCGCGAAATCCTGCATCCAGACATGGACTGTTGCGCTTGCCGTGATTTCTCTGGCCATCGCCACGGCATGCGTCGTATATGCCGCAAACGCGAAAAACGGTCAGCGCAGGATGGCGTCTGCATATGCCACGGCAAAAGCCGAAAACGAGGAGTACGGTAAGAGGCTTGAGAGCCGCCAGCGCGAATCCAAAGCCGCCGAAGACCGTCTGAATATCGCTGTTGAAGATTTGAGAGCCACGCGAGAAGATTTGCAGACCGCACGAAAACAACTGCAAAACGTCGAAAAAGAGAAAAAAGAAAAGGATGATTCGGAAAAGACGTTAATGGATAGAATCGACGTCCTGGTTGCCGACAAATCGGTCCTTCTCGAGAAGCAGGCGGAATGCGAGAACCTGATCGCGAAGATGACGCGCAAGATCGAAGGCCTGAACCACGATGTCGAGGCGGCGGTGCAGGAGACGGCGGTCGCCAAGGAGGAGCTGGAGAAGTCCACGGAGACGGTGGAGATGCTCAAGAAGCAGATCCAGGACCTCCTGCAGTAGCAGCGCAACCTCATGGAGAGCGGCGGCGGTTCGGGCGGGCCTTCAGGCGCTGCGGCGGTCGCGTCGCTGTCGTGCGGCAACAAGGGCAAGATCATCCGC
>JAILJX010000096.1 GCA_024694365.1 Kiritimatiellia bacterium | reverse complement strand
TGACTTGGCCTCGATAATCGCCTCCGGCTTCGTCCAATCGCGCGAAATCCCATGTCGAAGATACTCGATCCGCTTCCCGTCGTCGCTGATGTGGATCAGCTTCTTCGCCACTCCCTGCGCAATCAGGTCATCACTCTTAGTAGTCAGTTTTTTCTTCATACGCCTCATGGTGTGTCCGCTGCCTTTTCCTTTAGATTATGACATTTTAGGTTCTCGGCTGTAGTCATATTGTTTTTCGTTGCTCATATTATACCAATTTTTGCGTTATTTTGTGTGAGAAGCCGTAGTCAGTGGCAGCGTAACGATGAAAGTTGTGCCCCTTCCTACGGCGGATTCGCAGGCGATGTCGCCGTTGTAGAGGACGACTACGGACTTTACATGCGCGAGGCCGAGGCCGGTGCCTTCAAAGCCCTGCGATTTCGCCTCTTCGCCTCTGTAGCGGCGCTCGTACATGTGCTTCATCGTCTCCTCGCTCATTCCGATTCCGGTATCTCTTACGCGCAAGATCATCTTCGTGCCGTCACGCCTGGGTCAAAAGGGGTCAAAAGGGTCAGAGCTTATTGATACAGTAGGATTGATACAGTAGTTCATGTCGGCTTGTACTCCTGCCTAGGCGACATCGGATTTTCGGGGTCGGTTCTTGCGACAAGTCCCTTCTCGATCAGCGGCGTCATGCAGCAGCGCGAGAGGAAGAACGCACGGTGCGCAAGCCGGCTGACAAGGTGACAGCGCCTGTTCTGCTCGACAACCCTGTTCTTTCTCATGCGGACATTATACCAAAACTCGGCTACTGTATCAATAAGCTGACCCTTCATTCCCTCTTCATTCCCCCCGTTGTGGATACGCCGAGCCTGAACAGGGCGCCCACAGTGGCGTCCGCAGGGATTTTCGGCCCGAAAGCCGCATCTGCGAAAAGCGCCGACGGCGCGAAGGCCGAAACGGCGATGACCGACATCAAAAGGATGTTCTTGATTTTCATGCCGCTATAATACCATATTATCCCCCTCCGCGGCATGGAAATGCGGAAAGAAAAAGAACGCGGCTTTCACGCCGCGTCCTTTCTGCATCACTTGTGATGCCGTCCATCAGAACCTGCTCTCGAAAGCGGCTTTCTTCTTCTGGCTCTTCTTCTTGGCTTCTTTCTTCAGCGTCGCCTTGCTGACACGCTGGAGAGTATAGGTGCATTCATCCGTATCAAGTTCGCTAAGATCGAGCGAATCTTCATACGGCTCCGCCTTGGATGTCATGGGACCCGTGCGCGTGATCTTGACGCGGCCAATCTCATCGCCATCGTAGCCAAGAAATGCTCCGGTGTCGGGATCCGTCAGAGGCCCGTCAACCTGAATGACGTCAAACACGTCATCTTCCTTGACCTCCTCGTCTGTCATATTGATCGTTACATTCTTCTTGCCGACCCTGATGATCTTGGCCGGATATGCGACGTTGCGAAGCGCGTCAGCCGCCAGATGGCAGGCCTCATCGATCGCATCACGCATGCCCTGACCCGTCGATGAAGCGAATCCTTCTGTCGCCATGGCTTTATCAACGCCATACCCGATGGCAGATTTCTGCGTAAGGATCTTGCCCGTCTCGCCGTTGGTGATTTTGATCTGAAGTTCGACCTTCGACTTTACCACGGCCGATGCGACACCCTCGGAACTGCCGTCGGACTTGTCCGTTCCGCAGTAGAGGACGTTGCCGTAGATGATATACGACGCTGCCTTGAGTTTGCCGGCCTCAGGCGCATCAGGATCCTCGCCGTCCGTCAGTCCAGATGCGACGAGATTCTGCTCGCTCATGGCCGCCTTGAGCTGTTCGCGTTCCACAACCTCGAATTTACGGGCGCCGACGACGCACTGCTGTACGCGTGCGCGAATCGTCTCGAAGACGCTGTCTGGTGCATCGCTCTTGTTTTCGAATTTGTTGATTGCGACAAGCATCCTCGAAGGGGCCGCTTCAGCCTTCTTGGCCTTCTTGCCTTTTTTCTTCTTGGGCGCGACTTCTTCCGTATCTTCATCATCCTCATCCTGCGCGTAGACTTCCGTCGCCACGAAGGAGAGCGAAAGTAGTCCCAGGAGGGAAAGCTTCAGCAGTGTCTGTGTATTCATTTTTTGTTTCCTTTATGTTTGTTGGTTTTATTGTTTTTGTCATTTGTCACAGGTCGTCGAGATCCTGCGGAATGAACGGTGAATCGACTATGCGGAACGCGCCGCCGGACTGCCTTTCGGCAATCGCCATCACGAAGCGGTGCTTTGCTCTGGGGAACTTGAATATGAGTTCCACCTTGACGCCCTCGTCACCGTTGTTCGTCTTGCCCGTCTCCAGTATGTTCTCGTCAATAAGCCCGCCGTTCGTCTCCTCGTCGGATTCGAACAGTTTCCTGAACTTCTTGAGCGAGACCTGCTTGCGGTACTTCGGCGACATGGCCCACCAAAGACGTTCGTAGTCTTTGTCCTTCCATGCTTTGCAGAAATAACGGACAAGCCTTCTGGGCTCGGCGGCATCCTCAGACGGAGGCTCGGGAGGAAGATCCTCCTCCACCTCCTCGGTCGCAGGAACCGCGACCGGGTTCGGCACTACGACCGGAACGGCGACAACCGCGGGCACGACGACGCCGACGGCCGGCGTAGCCACGACAGGGGCGGCTGGCGCCTCGACCTTCTGTTCCGCGGCCGGGCGCTTCTTCTTGCGCCTAACGACCACTTCTTCATATTCGTCGTCATCCTCAAGAACCCCGGTATCCGCGAAACACGCGCTTCCCGCGAACACCGAAGCCATGCAAAAAAGAATCATCCACTCTTTCATGGCGATCTCCTGTCGCATCACAGGCCAAACCTCTCGCCGAGCCCAGTCGACTCGAGGAACGACGCACCCATGCCGCGCGTCTGCTCAAGAACGCGGACGTAAACGCCCTTGCGGACGTTCGTCTCTTCTGGATTGTCGACGGCGACCCATGCGATTTTGTCCTCGACCCTCTTGACCTCGCCTGTCGCGATGTCGTTCATGTCGCGGGCTTCTCCGCCGATGTCGGAGTTGTCGATGATTTCATAGAAGCACACTTTCGTGCCTTCGCCGACGCCGTAGTTCTTGCCGATCGAAATCCTCGCCGCAGCGCCGTTGCCGCGCGTCTGGAGAACTCTGGCGGGAGGAGCGTACTTCACGGCGATCTTGGCGCAGAAGTCGCGCGCGGCAACTTCAGCCGCACGGTTGAGCGCGGCGGAGAGATCAGCCTGCGAGCTGGCCGAACGTGTCGGCGGCTTGAGCGACTCGGTCATGATCACCCTCTGCGTCGCTTTACTGATCCACTTGAAATCGAAGACGACGTCAAAGTTGTAGCTCGTCCCGACGGGACTCACCGTGAGGGATGCGATGCGCGCGACGACCAGGAAGTCCGCCTCGACACCCCCGAGCTCGATATCCTCGGCGTCTGCTCCCGATGCGACCGCGTCCCTGATGAGGGCGCTTTGGCTCTTGCGGTCTACGACCTCGAAGAACGAAAAGCCGGAAAGCTTCGAGCAGAGGAAGCTGTCAAGCGATTCCGCCATCGCCGAATACTCCTTGTAATCCCCTACGGACGTCATCACGGCGACCTTCGCCTTGGACTCTTCGGTGGTCAACTGCTCTGGAGCTCCGGCGTCAACATACACCATCGAGTCCTTCTGTCCTACCGGCATGGACTCTGGATTGAACGCGCATCCCGCAAGAAGCGCGGCGACACCACAACCAACCATCAACTTTTTCATCATTTGTTTCCTTACTGCCCTTGTTGTCACTCCACGGGGAGAGAGCCGGGCAAATCTCCTCCCGTGCCGTGCCGCGCGCCCGTCTCGGTCCGTCGCGGCCGGATGTGGGACGGAACGCTTGCCTCGCGTCCCTCGTCCACGATCCAGATTATCGCATTTCCCGAAGAGAATGTCAACTGTGATCAACCATAAATTTCGCTTGCGCTATCCGCCCCACAAGCCGATATCCCAATTCCCATGCCACGCATGTGGTTTCCAGTGAGGCATGAGAGCATACTCGCCGCGCGAAGAAATAGCGGGAGAGAAGGGTCAGAGCTTATTGATACAGTAGGATTGATACAGTA
>JAILJX010000088.1 GCA_024694365.1 Kiritimatiellia bacterium | reverse complement strand
CCCGGAGGGCGGCGTGATGGAAATGACGCGGCGGGAGTTTGCGAAAGGCGGCTTGGCGACGTTCGGGGGATGCGCCTGTTTACATGTCGGCGAGAGAAAGCCCGCGACAGTCGCTTGCAAGGTCTCGAAGTTCGGGGTTCTTCGCGTAGAACGCCTCCGTCTTGGCTTTGAGGGCGGCGAGGTCGATGCGTCTCAAGTCTCGCTTAACTTCATAGAAGTCAAGCCGTCCGTTGATGGAATCCTCGCAGACGAGGTCGATTTCATTCTCACCCTTCCGGTCCCACCATCCGCCGATGTTTGTATAGGAGGTATCCTCGCAGAACTTCCAGAAGAAGTAGCGCTCGAGCGCGTAGCCGGAAAAGGCGTCGAGGTCGCGCGCCGTGAGAGTCTGGAGTTCCTTGAAGCGCCCGAGTTCGATCATGGACTGGTTGCGGTAGATGAATCGGAACCAAAAGCGGAAGAAGCAGTCGTCAATCCGGTAGTGGCAGTTTTTGTTCCGGGTCTTCTCGAAGATGGGGCGTGTCTGGGACACGATGGAGTAGTCTCGCTCAAGCTTTGTAAGGTAGCCCCCGACGTCGATGCCGAGGAGCGTGCTGAGCTCGGCGAATGTCGTCTTCCCGCTTGCGATTCCTGCGAGTATCGCGAAATAGGTGCCGTAGTCCCGTCCGAATTCCTCAATGAGTACAGTCTTGCCCTCGTCGATGAACGTCGTAACCGGACCAAACGTTGCTTTGAGCATGGCGGCGCGATTGAAGGCGCGAGCATCCATGAAAAGCTCCACATACCGCGCGACTCCGCCAGTCAGCGTCCAGAGGTCGAGGAGGTCGGATGCTTTTCGCTTCGCAGGGGCGTATTCGGCGAAAATCTCCTTGAGTGTCGAGACGGGGAACGGCTTGAGGTCGAGCCGGCCTGTGTTGCGTCCATAGAGAGGCTCGGCATAGCTGAAGAACACCTTGTGCATAAGACGGTTCACGCTGCCGCAGAACACGAGGTTGATGCGCGAGGTCTTGTGAAGCTGGTCCCAGATGCCGGCGACTTCCCCGTAAACTTCCGGCGCGGTGCGGTCGAATTCCTGGAACTCGTCCACAACAAGAGTGAGAGGGGTGGTTTCGGCCTTTTCCATCACGAACCGAAAGATGTCGACAAAGCGTTCTATGCGTCCTGGCATTGGGCGAGCGAAGACGCGGGCGATTTCCGCCTGAAGGTTTTCGCAGACGACCGTCTGCGGCGCGCGGGTAATGAGGAAATAGATGAACGGAGTCTTCCCGTCGCTGAGCGCATGGGTGATGAGTTCCGTTTTTCCTACACGTCGGCGTCCCGTGACTACAGTCATGCGGGCTGCGGTCTTGGAGTATTCGCGGATCTTGTGAAGCTCCGCGATCTCGGTTTCCCTGCCGAAGAATTTCATTTGAAGAGTCCTTTCGTCTCTGTTGGCAAATGTGCAGTTAGCAAACGGCTGTTTGTCAATTCGGGGTGTATTGTAGCAAATTTCCGCCTGCCGCGCAACGGGGCAAGTTTGGAAATTTTATCGCGGGAGACGGCGTTATGAATCTGACCAGACGTGAATTTGTGAAGGGCGGTTTGGCCTCGCTGGGGTTTCTGGCGTTGCCGGGCGGGCTTTTCGCGGCGCCGCCCGGCTGGAAGCCGAAGGGCAAAAAGCCGAACCTCGTCTTCGGCGCGGTAAGCGATACGCATGTTCGCACCGCTTACGACGGCGTGAGCCGCTACTGGCGGTTTTCGCTGAAATACTTCAGAGGCGCGCTCGAATGGTTCAAGGCTTCTAATGCCGATGCCGTCGTGCATGGCGGAGACTTCGCGCACCGCGGCATGGCGGCGTCGATGCGGTTCCACGCCGAGGAGTGGCGGGAGGTTTTCGGCAAGTCGGGCGGTCCGGTCAAGCTGTTCGTCTCCGGCAACCACGACATCGGCGGCGAGGTGGAACATGGTGAGGCTGCACGGCGGGAACGCCGTCATCGAAATGTCGGCGTGCGATGCGCGCGGCGACAATCTGGGGCTGGCCGGGACTCTGCCCATTGCGAAGGCGAAGCCTGAGGGCGAGACGGCGGCGGGCTATCCGCGCAGCGCCTACGTTCTGCGGGTCTATGACGACATGATCGTGGTGGAGCGGCGCGAGTTCGGCGATCATGGCGGCAGCCTGGGGCCGGACTGGGTGATTCCGCTTGGCGCGAACATGCGCGATTCGTTCACGCTCGAAGCGAGGAAGGCCGCCATCGGCAATCCTGAGTTCCCCAAGGGCGCGAAACTGGCGGTTGTGAAAGGGACGCAAGCGACAAAGGCGACCAAAAGGACAAACGACGGCGGTTCTGTCGCTTCCGTCCCTTCTCTCAAGCTCACCATTCCCAACGCCAACGGCAATCCGCAGTCGCGCGTCTACGCATACGAAGTCGTTGTTGTCGGCGACGACCCGAAGGCGAGGCTTTTCAAGTGCGTTTTCGCCGAGGGGATGAACCTCGGCTACGGCCACGAGCCGAATCACGGCATAACGATGCTTGAAATACCTGGCGTCCAGCTCCCCGCAGGAAAAAAGCTGACCATCGGCGTCAGACCGCTCAGCTCGCTCGGCACGAAGGGGAAAACGAT
>JAILJX010000065.1 GCA_024694365.1 Kiritimatiellia bacterium | reverse complement strand
AGCGACGAAAGCCCGAAGGGCGGAGTCGGAGCGGTGACCGAGGCGAGCTTCCGCTCGCAGCGACAGAGGAATTTGCCAAAAGTTATCGGATAAACTTGCGTTTACTTCCAGAACTTGCGTTTAGCTCTGGACACGACGCCCGATTTTTCGGGTATGAAAACGGCCACACCCCAGTAAACAAAGGGTGAAGTGGCAATATTCATTTTGCGTTAAGTGAAAATCCACTTCCGGTTTGTAATTGAACTCCGAGCGTTTGCAACGTCGCGCCACGTCCCCGTCCTTGGCATACGGAAATTCCTGTTGGTATCGACTCCGAGCGTTGGCAAAATCGGCTCCGCTAACGCTCCGCCCGGCTTCGCACAGACGAACGACTCTTCGGTAGACTTTGCATCTTTTCAGGATGCGCCTGCGGCGCATAATACGGCCGAAGGCCGCTATGATCAGAACAATGAACTTCTATGGTTCGTGGTTGGATTGTGCGAAGCAGTGGAGCGGAGATGCGCCTGCGCCGAAGGCGTCAGGTTGGCCGACGAGCGACGCGAGGAGCTTTCGCGAAGCGAAAGTCGCAAGAGCACGCGCGAGAACATCAACCATCGGAGTTTTTCCAAAACCGCGCAGAGGGTCGCAAAGGTTCGGCAGCCCAAAGTAAAATCGGGGAACCTCCAATACGCGTGCAGAGACACGGCATGCGTTAGGGGCGATTAGGGTCGAGTAGGGTCGAGTAGGTAAAGCACAAGCTTGCCCCGCACACTGCGGGGCAAGCCTGCATCCCATTTCGGGGCGGCGCATCAGCCGTGGCACTTGCAGCCGGAGCCGCCTTTGCAGGCGCAGTCCTTGCCGCTGCATCCGCAGGAGCAAGGGGCGCCCTTGCGGAGGTTGCGCCATACGGCGAATCCCGCAAGAGCCACCACTGCGGCAAGCACCACCACAGAGCCGAGCGTCACTTCGCGACCTCCTCGAGCTTTGGCGCCGGACGGAATATGAACCAGAGCGCCGCGACGAGAAGCACCAGCGCGACCGCTGTCCACACTCCGAAGACGCCTCCTGCGACAAGCATGCCGATCTGGTAGACCCAGAGGGAGAGCAGGTAGCCCACGACAAGCTGGAAGGCTATCGCAAGCCAGCCCCACGCCTTCGACCCCATTTCACGGAAGGTGACGGCGATCGCCACCATGCAGGGCGGAATGAAGAGGTTGAAGAGCATGAACGACATCGCCGCAAGCTTCGGGAAGTCGCTCATCGACGAGAAGAGCATCTGAATCTGGGCGCCGGTCGAGGCGGCGGTCATCTCGGAGGAGACGAGCGCGAGCGTCGCAGTGGCCTGCTCCTTGGCGATTTCGGCCGAGACGGACGCCGCAGCACCCTGCCAGGTTCCGAAGCCGAGAGGAGCGAGCATCCAAGCGATCCAGTTGCCCATCGTGGCGAGCATAGACTCGCTGACGGCGTCGCCGACGAGATTGAACTTGAAGTCGAAGCTCATGATGAACCAGAGGAACACGCACGCCGGGAAGATTATGAGGCCGGCCTTAAGCATGTACGCCTTGACGCGTTCCCAGGTATGGATGACGATGCCCTTCAGCGTAGGCATGTGGTAGGCGGGAAGCTCCATGACGAAGGGGGCCGCCTCGCCCGCGAACGCCCTGGTCTTCTTGAGGGCGATGCCGCCGAGAACGATGATCGCGATGCCGATGACGTCCATGAGGGCCGCAACATACCACATGTCGCGGAAGAAGAGGACCGAGAACATGACGATGATGGCGGTCTTCGCGCCGCAGGGGACGAACGTGGAGAGGATGATCGTCATCCTGCGGTCGCGCTCGTTCTCGATGGTGCGGGCGGCCATGACCGCGGGGACGCCGCAGCCCTTGCCGACGATCATCGGGATGAACGACTTGCCGGAGAGTCCGAACCGGCGGAAGAGGCGGTCCATGATGAACGCGACGCGCGCCATGTAGCCGCAGTCCTCGAGGAACGCGAGGAAGAGGAAGACGATCGCGATCACCGGCACGAAGCCGAGGACAGTCGCGACGCCCGCCCATGCGCCGTCCTTGACGAGCGCCTTGACGGTGTCGTTCACGCCGATGGCGTCGAGTCCGCTCTCGACGAGAGTCGTGAGGCCGGGGATGAACACGCCGTAGTCGGAGGGGTTGACTTCAGGGAATTCCTTGGAAGCCTTGTACATCTCCCAGTCGCAGCTCCAGACCATCTTGTGGTCGCAGCAGTCGCAGTCGCCGGGACGCTCGCCGAACTCCCGGTCGAGGGCGAGGGCGGCGGCTATCGGAGAGATGCCATTGCCGTCCACATCGAATATCTCGAAGCCGGACTCCTCGAAGAGCGCTCCGGGGATGTAGGTCTTGTTCTGGGCATGGGCCTCGGCGCGCGCCTTGGCGGAAGCCTCGCGCCACGCCTTCTCGGCGTCGCGGTTGAACTCCTCGAGTTTGGCGGCGTAGGAGCCTTCGCCGTTCTTCTTGTCGTACGCCTCGATGTAGGCGGCCTCCCACTTGGCTTTCTTCAGGCAGTCCTCGCAGACCTCCTTGGGCTCGCCGTCGTCGTTGACGCAGTCGTCGCAGACGTGGGAAGGATCCTTCTCGCGGGCGAGGGCGCACTCTCCCGGACAGCACTCGCAGGGGGAAAGCTCGATGAGGTTGCCTTCGGCGCGGTCGGTCTTGCCGAGAACGGGCTCGCCGGTCTCCTCGTCGTCGTCGAGCTGAACCTCTTCGGCGATGACGGTCTTGGCGAAAGCTTCGTCGACCTTCTCCTCGTCAAACGACTCGAGCGGCTCGAAGCCTTCCTTGTCCTTGTTGGCCTCGTTCCACTGTTCGACATAGGCCGATTCCCACGCCTCGATGTTCTTTTCGTGGGGGGCGTATGCATCGCCCGCCTCCTCGTAGCTCATCCCCGAGTAGGGGGAAGAGTCCTTGGCGTGGGTCTTTTCGGTGAAAGGAAGGAACCAGCCGTCCTCGCCGAGGAACTGGTCGTTGGCCCAGTCGGTCATGACCGTTCCGGGTCCGTCGCCTGCGGCTGCGAGCCACCACATTGCGCAGAGCGAGACGAGGAAGATCGGGAGGGCGAGAATGCGGTTCGTGACGATCTTGTCGATCTTGTCCGAAAGCGTCGCCTTGTTCCTGCGCGCCTCGCTCCTGGAGAGGGCCTTGTCGGTAAGGCTCTTGATGAACTCGTAGCGCTGGTTGGTGATTATCGATTCGGCGTCGTCGTCAAGCTCCTTCTCGCAGTCGCGGATGTGCTCCTCCAAGTGCTTCATCTCGCCTACGCCTATGCCGAGGTCCTTGATGATCTCGCGGTCGCGCTCGAAGATCTTGATCGCGAACCAGCGTATGGATTTCGCCGGCACCTTGCCCTGGATCGTCTCCTCGATGTGGGCGATGGCGTGCTCCACCGACCCGGTAAAGACGTGGGGAACCTCGGGACGCTTCCTGTCGGCCGCGGAGCGGGCCAGCTCAAGGGCCTTCTGGGCCGCTTCGAGGCAGCCGTTCTTCTTGAGGGCGGATATGCCGACGACCTGGCAGTTGAGGGACCTGGCGATCTTCTCGAAGTCGATCTTGTCGCCGTTGCGCTTGACGACGTCCATCATGTTGACGGCGATGACCATCGGCAGGCCAAGCTCCGCGAGCTGGGTCGAGAGATAGAGGTTGCGCTCGATGTTCGTTCCGTCGACGATGTTGAGTATCGCGTCGGGGTTCTCCTCGACGAGGAATTTGCGCGAGACCTTCTCCTCGAGGGAGTAGGGGGAGAGCGAGTAGATGCCGGGGAGGTCCTGGATGACGACATCCTTGTTTGATTTGAGGCGTCCGTCCTTCTTTTCCACCGTCACGCCGGGCCAGTTGCCGACATACTGGTTGGAGCCCGTGAGCTCGTTGAAAAGCGTCGTCTTGCCGCTGTTCGGATTGCCTGCGAGGGCTATCTTGATTGACATTTCTTTCAGCCTTTCACGTAAAAATCAAGCGATTTCGACCTTTTCGGCCTCGTCCTTGCGGATGGAGAGCTCATAGCCCCTCACCGTAAGCTCTATCGGATCGCCCAGGGGGGCGACCTTGCGGACAACGACCTCGGCGCCCTTGGTGAGGCCCATGTCCATTATGCGGCGCTTGACCGCGCCTTCTCCATGCAGGCGGGCAACCTTTCCCGTCTCGCCTATCTTCATGTCTTTCAGCGTTTTCATGCTGTCAGTTCCTTTCGAATCTTTTTGAAATCAACGCGCATCGACCGGCTCGACGATTATGCGCACGGCCGTTTCGCGGTTTATCGCGATGCGGCTGTCGCCCACGCCGATGATCATGTTGCCGTCCGATATGTGGACGACGGCTACGAGCGCCCCCGCTATGAACCCGAGAGAGCCCAGATGCTTGCGTGCGGCATCGGCGCCCCGTATCTCCCGGACCCTGACCTTCTCACCTTCGCCAATCATTGCCAGCGGCATTTTTCGCCTTCTTTCGCAAACCCCGCAATAAGCCGATTCTAATTAGACCAAACTAATCTGCGGGGCAAAAAAAACAAGCCGGGAAGGATGAAGCCGCAGCCCGTCTTTCGACGGGCTCCGGCCAACGGACGGAAACCGCCGTCCGTTTTCTTTTCCCAACCAAGGAAAATCATCAGAACGCAACCGTTACGGAGACGCCGCCGTAGATATTCCAGCTGTTGTCGTAGCTGGAGTTGTTGCCCCAGGCGGAGTTGTACTCGCGGGCGCCGTCGCGCAGGCGGCTGTCGAACCAGTAGTCGCTGTAGGCGAGGTAGGCGCCGAGGGTCACGTTGTCGGAAAGCGTGTACTCGAACTCGCCCATGATGGTCGTGTCCATGAGTCCGCCATGATCGCGGGCGAGCTCGTAGCCGCGGGTGCGGTGCTTGTCGCCGAAGCCCTGTCCGATCGAGGGGGTGAAGGTGAGGACGGCGTCCTCGCCTTCGCCGACGAGATCGAACGTGTGGGCGAGCGAGAAGTTGACGTAGGTGCCATCATCGGCCATGAGGTCGCGCTCGATGGCGAGAGTGGGCTCGATCAAGAGACCCTCGAGGCCGATCTCGAGGTTGAGGTACTGGGTATCGCCCATGTCGCTGTGATAGCGGCGGATGTACTCGTAGATGTAGTTGGCGTCGACGTTGAGCGTGAGGTCGTCATTGAGCTCGAAGCCGTGGGAGACGCCGACGATCGCATCGAGAGTCGTCCACTCTCCGGCGCGGTTTCCGTAACCGCCGCGCTTGCCGTTGCCCTTGGTGACGTCGAAGATGGACTCGAGACCGAAATACATCCAGTCCGCGAACGTGATCTTGGCGGACGGGGTAAGGATCGGGTCCTTGCCGTCGACGCAGCCGTATGTCATGTACTTCGAATCGAGGGAGAGGCCGAATTCAGCCTTCACGACGGGATCCTCGTTGTAGGAAAGGCCCTCGCCGGGATTGTAGGCCCAGCCTGAACCTTCAGCCATTGCGCCGCAAGCGACAGCTCCGGCGAGAAACGCAACTGCAAACTTCGAATTCATTGTTTTGTACCTTTCTATTTCCTTTTGGGAGTTAGACGCCACAAAGTTTACCACACCTAACACACCGTTGTCAATAGGCGAGGAAAAAAAATCTTCTTTTTTTTTTTCAGCGCAGAAGCCGGCGCTCTTCGTCGCGGTTCAGTACCTCGACATAGTAGGGAGCGTGTCCGCCGCGGCAGAAAAGGCCGTGGACAGCCGCGACACCTTCGGAGGCGATGACGTCCAGGACGAGGTCCACCATGGCCCGCGTTATGCGAAGGCCGGGCAGAAAGACGGGGATTCCGGGAGGGTATGGGACGAGGAACTGCGAGGCGATGCGGCCGACAGATTCCTCGAGCATGACGAGCTCGCCGTCGCAGAGGGCGGCGTCGTGGGGGAGGACGACGGGCTCGCCGGCGACAGCCTCGTCGACGTACGCCGAGGCGTCGGGGGCGTTCTCCGGGATGCCGATCAAGTCCTTCGAGAGTCTGCATACGCGGAAAAGATCTTCGAAATGCTCTTCGGAAGTGCCCGCCGTGACAAGGAAGAGAACTGTCGACGACGTCGATTTCTCCCACTGGATATGGGATTTTCTGAGAGACTTCTTGAAAGCGGCGCAGGCGTCGGGCGTCTTGAGCATGACGACTATCTTCAGCGGATCCTGCAGATAGCCGGACTGGGACCAGTCCCAGCCGCCGCCTGCGATTTCCTTGAGTCCGGCGAAGCATTCATCCTCGCGCTTGCCGCAGGCGTTGGCGACGCGCGTTTTGAATTCGGCGACCCATTTGAGGCGCTGGTCGAGAAGATTGAGGCCCTCGAGCCTCATCTGCACGCCGGCCGTATCGAGCGTCGCGAGAGAGGGATAGTGGGGGGAGGTCGAGTGCCAATAGCGCAGGAACTCGTGCAAGTCGTGGACGAATTTCTCCCACGAGCCGTGTCCGTGCAGGGCAAAGCGCTTCCTGAGCCATCTGAACTGTGGCGAGGCGTCCTCCTCGAGAAGAGCCTTGAACCGGAGCGAGACGTGGATCATCGACGACTGCGAAAACGCAGCCATGGTCTTGTGGGTCGACTGCACGGCGAAGTGGGCGCCGCTCGTCTCGTTCACGGCATTGTAGCGGCGCGTAGGTCCCTCGGGTTCGTCGTGGGTGTAGAAAGGATGGAAATTGAGATATCCGGCCCATGCTTCGTCGGCGTAGAACAGCGTGCCCTTCCTCTCGCAAAGCCGCGCGACCTCCCAGACGGGATAGAGGATGCCCTCGTAGGTGCAGGTCGTGAGGATGAGAAGCTTCGGAGGGGTCGGCGAAGAATCAAGCTCGCGGGATATGTCGCCGAGGGAGACGGGCCCCCACACTCCGAGGCGGGGATTCCACCTGGAAGGCAGATAGCGCGGAACGGCGCCGGACATGACGATGGAGTGGTGCACCGACTTGTGGCAGTTGCGGTCGACAAGCACGGTCTCGCCCGGCTTGAGGAGAGTCATCAGCATCGCCTTGTTGGAGGTCGACGTTCCGTTCGTGACGTAGCTGCTCAAGGCCGTGCCGAAGATTTCGGAGGACAGCTTCTGGGCCTCGGAAAGCGGAGTGTGGGCCTCGGGGCTGGAGAGATCGCCGAGCGACTCGACCGACACGGAGAGATCGGTGCGGAAGATCATCGATCCGAACGCCTCGTGGAAGCCGTGCATGAAAGGCGACGCGTCGAAGGCCTTGCCGCCGCCGTGGCCCGGGGTATGCCATGTCGCGCCGGCCTTCACCGAGACGTACTGCTTCATGGCGAACCAGAAGCGAGGCAGCCAGAACGACTGGAAGAGATGCACGAGCCTCTCGTGGGCGTGGACGGGATCGGTGAAGGCGGAGACCTCCTTCTTCGCCCATCTTCTCTGCGGAACGGTCACGGGGGCGTGGCCGGGATAGACGACGACAACCTTCGGGAGGGCCGGGATGTAGGTCGAAAGCCAGTCCTTGAGAGGCATGCCGTCGACCCTGTCGCAGTAGAGCGAATCGTCGACGAGAAACAGGCATATGTCGTCGCCGTTCTCCGTAAGGCCCGATCTGGCCCGGCCGTCTATGAAAAGCGCCTTAGGGAGATCCTCGGGGGAGGAGACGGTGGTGAGCCGGAGGGGCGGATAGTCGAGAGGAAGGCGCACGTTGAATGCGCCGTGGCAGAAATCGCGGAACGCGTCGGAGAGCCCGTACTCGACGAGCGCAAGAGACTCTGCGTCCGAGTTGCCGGGCGCATGCAGCCACAGGACGGAAAGCGTTCTCACTTCTTCTTGGACTTCTTCTTCGGCGTCTCGATCTTCTTGATCGAGCCCTTGTGGGTCTTGGGCTCCGGCTCTACCTTCACGACCTTGGCGGGAGTTTTCACGACCTTTACGGGGGTCTTGACGACCTTGACGGGGGTCTTGACGACCTTCGCGGGGGTCTTGACGACCTTCACGGGGGTTTTCTCAACCTTCACGGGGGTCGCGGGGGTCGCGGGGGTCGCGACGACGGGCTTTTCCTCGTGATACTTCGCATCGCGGTATTTTCCGCGGCGGGGAAGAGGGCCGGGAGCGCGCGTAACGGGCTTGGGCGAAGTCCTCACCTCGGTCACGGTATGGCTGGAGTGCTTGCTCTTGTGGTGGGAGGAGGAGTGGCAGCCTCCGAGGAGGAGGAATACGCCTGCGGTCAGGATAGCCAATGTGCATTTCTTCATGTCGGTGTTCCTTTCTTGCGGTGGTTTTCAAACAAGTTTCGCGAGCTTCGCCGCGAGACCGGTGTAGGAGGCGGGCGTAAGCTTGAGGAGGCGGTCTTTGTCGGCCTTGGGCAGAGGGAGGGCCTTGACGAAATCCTTCATGATCTCGGCGTTGACGCGGCGTCCGCGAGTAAGCTCCTTGAGCCGCTCGTAGGGATGGTCCATGCCGACCTTGCGCATGACGGTCTGGATAGGCTCGGCGAGGACCTCCCAATTGCGGTCGAGATCCTCGGCGAGGCGGTCGGCGTTGATCTCGAGCTTGCCGAGGCCCTTGAGGGTGGAGCGTATCGCGATAAGGGTGTAGCCGAAGCCGACGCCCATGTTGCGCAGAGTCGTGGAGTCGGTAAGGTCGCGCTGCATGCGGGAGACGGCAAGCTTGCGGGCCATGAAGCCGAGGACCGCGTTCGCGAGCCCGAGGTTCCCCTCGGAATTCTCGAAATCGATCGGGTTCACCTTGTGGGGCATCGTAGAGGAGCCGATCTCCCCTTTCACCGTGCGCTGCTTGAAGTAGCCCATCGAGACATACATCCACACATCCCTGTCGAAATCGAGAAGGACCGAATTCCATCTCGAAAGCGCGTCGAAAAGCTCCGCTATGCCGTCGTGGGACTCGATCTGGGTCGTGAGGCGGTTCTGCCTGAGGCCGAGCGAGCGGATGACCTTGTCGCTCAGCGCCTCCCAGTCGACATCGGGGTAGGCGGAGAGGTGGGCGTTGAAGTTGCCCACGGCGCCGTTCATCTTCGCGGGCATGACGAGGCGGTCTATCTCGGCGGCCTGGCGGCGCAAGCGGGCGACGACGACGGCGAGCTCCTTGCCGACGGTCGTCGGCGAGGCGGGCTGGCCGTGGGTGTGGGCGAGCATGGGGATCTTGGCGGAAGATTTGGCCATCGCTGCGAGGCGGCCGGTCATCTCGTCCATGGCGTCGCGCAGAACCTTCTTGCCGTCGCGGAGCATAAGCGCGTGGGACATGTTGTTTATGTCCTCGCTGGTGCAGGCAAAGTGGATGAATTCGGTGCGGCTCTCCAGCTTCGTCCCCTTGATCCTCTCCTTGAGGAAATACTCGATCGCCTTGACGTCGTGGTTCGTCGTCTTCTCTATCTCCTTCACGCGCGCCGCGTCCTCGAGGGTGACGCCGGAAGCGATCGCCCTGAGGGCCTTGCGCTCGGCGGCGGAGAGCTTTTTGCACTCCTTTATCCCCGGCGCGTCGCAGAGGGCTTCGAGCCACGTGCACTCCACGAGAATGCGCCTTTTTATGAGGCCGTATTCGGAGAACACCTCGCGAAGCTCGGGGCATTTGCTGGCGTAGCGCCCGTCAATGGGCGAAATGGCGGTAAGCGAATCGAAGTTCATGGTCGGTATTATATCAAATTTTCCCGACCAGTTGACGATTCCGCTCAATCCATTTTTCGCCGGGGGGCGGGGCGGGGCTACACGCGCTGCTCGGCGAGGGCGTCGGGCTTGGGGGCGGAAACGACGGGAATGCAGGCGTAAGGGTCTGGAGTCGTGTCGCGCGGGAGGGATTTCATGTACCTGTCCATCGCCGCGGCGACCTTCTTCGCGCCAGCGACGGCCTCCACGACGGTTCTCGCGCCAGCGACGGCGTCGCCGCCCGCGAAGACGCCCTCGCGTGTCGTGGCGCCGGTTTCGTCCACGGCCAGAAGGCCCTTCTCGCCTCTCATCATCGCGCCGTCGGACCCGGTATCGACCTCGTAGGTGCTGCTCTGGGAGACGGATACGATGACGCCTGTGTGGGGATAGAGCTTTTCGCTTCCCTCCACAACGCGCCAGACGCCATCCTCGCCCTTCACGTTGTCCCTGCAGACGAGTCCGTTCCCGCGAATCTCAACCGGCACAACGCCGAAGCGGAAGTCCACGCCCTCGAGCCGCGCGTAGCTCACTTCGTAGGACGACGCCGAGACGCATGATTCGTCGCGCCTGCCGTAGCAGGTCACGTGGCGCGCGCCCTGGCGTATGGCGGTGCGGGCGCAGTCCATGGCGCTGTTCCCGACGCCTATGACGGCGATGTCCTCTCCGAGATTCTTGAATCCCCTGGGGTTGGCGAGGTAGTCTATCCCGAAGGCGACATTGCCGAGAGACTCGCCCTTCACGTGCATGGCGCGCGCCTTCCACAGCCCCGCGCCGATGAACACGGCCTTGAAGCCGTCCCTGAAAAGATCGTCTATGGTTATAGTCTTGCCGATGGTGGTGTTGGGCCTCACCTTGATGTTCTTCAGCTCCAGATGGCGATACTGGAAATCGTCAAGCACGGCGTCAGGCAGGCGGAAGTTGGGGATTCCGTATCTCATCATCCCGCCGATGCGGTTGCGCGACTCGTAGATGGTGACGTCGTATCCCCAGCGGGCGAGAAGAACGGCTATCGTGAGGCCGGCGGGTCCGGAACCGACAACGGCGGCCTTCATTCCGTTCGGCTCTGCGGGCCCGCGGACCATCTTGTTGGCGTATGTCGCCGATATGTAGCTCTCGATGACGCTGAAATGGACAGGCGAGCCCTTGAGGCCGCGGATGCAGTGTCCCTCGCACTGCTTCTCATGGTTGCAGACAAGCGCGCAGACGGTCGTGAGGGGATTGTTGAAGAAAAGCTTTTTTCCGGCGCCGTCGAGATCGCCCGCCTTCAGAAGCTTTATGACGCCGGGGATGTCTGTACCTATCGGACAGCCCTGCATGCAGCGCGGGTTGCGGCATTCGAGACAGAGTTTCGCTTCGTCCATGACATGAAGGGCCATGTCCACCTCCTTTGTTGATGCAGACAGTTTACCACAATCCATGCGTTTTCCGCCCTCCCCCATAGGGTAAAAATTGATATAATATCCGCCTTGCGATGAACTGGACGAATTGGATGCTTGCGAGCGCGGCGATGCTCGCGTTCTACGACCTGGCGAAAAAGGCGAGCGTAAGGGAGAATGCGGTTCTCCCGACGCTCCTCTTCTCCACGATCGCAGGATGCGCCGCATACCTGGCGACGCTCTGCGCGGCGGGGAGGCTTGGCGCGGCTGCGGACGCGGCGACGCCCGAGATCGTGTCGCTCGCAGCCGCCAAAAGCGCGATCGTCGCAGCGTCGTGGGTCTTCACGTTCAAGGCGTTGAGGACGCTTCCGATATCTATAGCCACGCCGATACGCGCCTCTGCACCGGCGCTCGTCTTCATCATTGCGTTCTTCCTCTACGGGGAAAGGCCCGGAGCATGGCAGGCCGCGGGAATGGCGACGGTCTTCGCGGGGTATTTCGCCTTCTCTTGGGCCGGACGCCACGAGGGGATAGACTTCCTGAGAAACCGCGCGGTATGGTGCGCGTTCGCGGGGATGTGCCTGTCGGCATGCTCGGCGATTTGGGACAAGTACATCTTCCAGATAAGGGGGGCGGACGTCGAGGCGGTGCAGTTCCTCTTCCAGATCGGCCTGGTCGCGGTCTACGCCGCGCTGCTCGCATGCAGGCGCCTTCTGGGCATGGCGGGGGAAAAATTCGAGTGGCGCTGGACGATCCCGCTTGTGGGAATTCTCCTCGCGGGGGCGGATTGGCTCTACTTCCGGGGAATTTCGGGAGATGGCGTTCCGATATCGGTCGCGTCGCTCATGAGAAGGTTCTCGGTCGTCATAACGTTCATTCTCGGCGCGAAATTCTTCAATGAGAGGAATCTCGTGCGCAAAGGAATCGCCCTCGCGGCGATACTTCTCGGAGTGGCGATGCTGGCGCTCGGTTAGGCACTATCTGCCGATCGGGGAGACCGTCACGGACCACTCCACAGGCTCCGAGGGGTCGAAGCGGTATTTGTCCATGGGGACGGGTCCGCAGCTCGCGCCGCCAAGCCCCGTTTGGCGCACGTCGAGATTGAGGACGATTTCCTCGCGCGGTCTCAAAGGCGAGCGGTACCTGCGCTGGCCAAGAATATGGCGCGAGAATTCCAGATCCTCCCATCCATAGTGGAGCGCCTGGACTTTCATCGGCTCGGAAGCGCAGAACCGGACCCCCTTCCCGGACTTGTCGAAGAACTCCACCCACCTTACGTCAGTCTTGAATCCGTTGTCCTGCGGGCGGACGTATTCGGTGAACTGGGCGGTCACCGTAGACTCCCAAAGTCCCAGGAAGCTGGCGCTGTTGCGGTCGACGTAATTCTCCCAGGGTCCGCGTCCGTAGTACCGCATCATCTCGAGGCGGGGAGGAAGGCGCCAGGTAAGGCCGAGGCGGGGCAGAGCCGGGGGCATGACGCCATATGGCGTCACCTTGTTCTTCATTGTCATCGATCCGTCGGACGCGAACGAATACACGCATTCGTGGGTGAAGCCGCATCCCTTGCAGCCGGCGACGTCGATGACGACGCGAACCTCGTCATTTGTGACGGAGATGCGTCCGGGGTGATGCTTGAGTTGCGTGAGGCCGGAGGAATAGTAGCTCTTCTTCCTGTTCTCGCCCCAAGGGTCGCCCATCGACATCCACCTGTCGTTGTCGGTCGCGGCGCGCATGCACGTAAGCTGCGGTCCGCCGGGAATCCCGGGAGCGGGATTGTCGATTACGTTGACGCCCTTCATGAAAAGCGCCCTCAGCGTTCCGGTCTCGCGGGAGAAGATCGCGGTCGTGCGGGCGCATTCGACGGTAAGCTCGCCGGCAGACTCCTCCACGAACATCTTCGGTGCCGGGGCGGCTGCGGCGGGCGCCGGGGCGGGGGAGTTCATGAGAATCTGATCGCGCGCGACGACATGGCCAGCCGGCGCCCAGAGGGAATCGGACATCGTCTCGAACCATATGTTGACGAAATGCTCCTTCGCGAGATCGGCCTTCATCATCGCCTCGGTGAGGCCGGGTATCTCGATGGCCGCGCGGCCGAGGGGGGCGACGCGCGGAGCGGGGATGTCGCCTCCCGCGATCTCGACGCCATCCTCGAGGAGAACCCAGCGGAGCTTGAATTCGTCGGAGAAGGTGAAAAGGTGGCGATTCCACAGCTCAAACGCGCCGTCGCCGTTTCGCGTCATAGCGAGATTGCGGTGGACATGGGCGACCTCCTTCAGCTTTGCGCTCTCGTTCCTCAACGGATCGACAACGCCGTTGCAGCAGAAAGGTCCGTCATTGGGCGAGTCGTCGAAATCGCCGCCGTAGGCGAGATAGCGCTCGCGTTTGCCGGTGGAGGGGTCGATGCGGTCGGTCTCTTTCCATATCGCCTGGTCGGCCCAGTCCCAGATGCATCCGCCGGCGAGGGACTCGTGGGCGTAGATGGCATCCCAATACTCCTTGAAATTGCCGAGCGCGTTGCCCATCGCATGGGCGTATTCGCACATGATGTAGGGCTTGCCGCCAGGCTTGTCGCCCGACTTTCCGCGATCCTCGACCCATTCGACGGAAGGATACATCGAAGAGTCGATGTCGGCGTCCTCGTTGCCGCGCTCCCAGTGCACGGGGCGCGTCGCATCGATCTTCTTCACCGCAGCGATGGCGTGCCTGAAGCAGTCGCCGTGGCCGGTTTCGTTGCCCATGGACCACACCGTGACGCAGGGATTGTTGCGGTAGAATATCGCCTGGCGCTCGTTGCGCTCGACGATCGTATGATCCCATTCCGGGAAACGTCCGAGGCCCTTGTCTCCATAGCCGGGCTCGTGACCCTCGACGTTCGCCTCGGCTATCACGTAGATTCCGTACCGGTCGCAGAGATCGTACCAAAGCCTGTGGTCCGGATAGTGGCAGGTGCGGACCGTGTCGATGTTGTGGCGCTTCATGAGAAGGATGTCCTTCACCATGTCGTCGAGAGTGACGGTGCGTCCGTTCTCGGGATTCGTCTCGTGGCGGTTCACGCCCTTGAACTTTACGGGCTTGCCGTTGACGAGAAGGCGGTTCCCTTCGATCTTCTGGGTCTTGAAGCCTATGCGCTTCATGCGGATGTCGTCGCCCTTCTTGAGAACGAGCGTATAAAGATAGGGCTTCTCGGCGGACCAGAGCTTGGGGTTTTCGACCGTCAGAGAGGCGAGCTTCGTCTTGCCGTCGTAAAGCGACGCATCACCGTCAAAACCCTCGATTTTGACACTTGCGGTCTTGAAGTCGGGAGAAATGGAGGTTCTGACGGCGAAATCCCAGATTCCGTCCTTCGGCTTCGCCCAAAGAAACACGCTGCGGAATATGCCGGAGTAGCGGAACATGTCCTGATCCTCGAGATAGCTGCCGTCGCACCATTTGAACGCTTCGACCGCAATGAGGTTCTCGCCGGGCTTGAGAAACGGGGTTATGTCGAACTCGCTCGGAAGCTTGGAGTCTTCGGCATAGCCGGCCCTTTCGCCGTTGATCCACACGGTGAAGGCGGAGCCGACGCCTTCGAACCTGAGGATGACGTCGCGTCCGCTCCACCCCTCCGGCACGGTGAAGACGCGGCGGTAGCTGGAGACGGGATTGTTGTCGGCGCGGCCGCTGTCGCGATCGCGTATGAGGGGCCATTTGTTCGCATGGGGGTAGCGCGTGTTGGTGTAGACCGGCGAGCCCCATCCGCGCATTTCGACACAGGAGGGGACGTCTATCGTCCCCCAGTCGCCGTCGTCGAAGTCCGGCCGCCAGAAGTCCGGCGGACGCCTCGCCGGGTCGCCGGTCCATTTGAACCGCCAATCGCCGTCGAGCGTCATTATGTAGGGCGTCTCGGGCTCGAGGGCGCCGGTGAGGGCGGCCTCTTCGCTTGCGAGCGGAACGGACCACGTCCTCGCGGGCAGCCTGTTCCATGAATTGACTGCGGGATTCTCCCAATCTGCCGGAGCCGCGTCCGCTTTTGCGATGTGCGCCGCCAATGCCGCGGCAACGATAAACGCCGTTCTTTTCATGTTTCCTCCTAGTGTTGAACCATCTCAGGCGAGACGCCCGTCGGCAAGGGTAAGCGTACGGTCGCAGATCGCCGCGGCCTCCCGGGAGTGGGTGACCATGACGAGAGCCGTCTCGCCCTTGGAGAGATCCGTAAGCATTTTAAGTATGTCCGCGCCGGTTAGCGCATCGAGATTGCCGGTGGGCTCGTCGGCGAAGACGACGGCGGGATCGGTCACGAGCGCGCGGGCGAGGGCTGCACGCTGGCGCTCGCCGCCGGAGAGTTCCGCGGGGAGGTGGTCCATCCTGTCCTTGAGCCCCACAGCCTCCAGAAGCTCCTTCGCGCGGATTTTCGCCGCGCCGCCGCGTATCTTCCCCCTGGCCTCCGTGGGCAGAACCACGTTCTCGAGAACGGTAAGCTCGGGAAAGAGATGGTAGGCCTGGAAAACGAAGCCGAAATTGCGCGGCAGGGAGACCAGGCCGGAGGTAGGCTTCAACAGTCCCCCGAGGATATGCAGGAGAGTCGACTTGCCGGCGCCGGAGCGGCCGACGATAGCAACCTTCTCCCCCGGCGCGACAGAAAGATCTATGCCCTTCAGGACCTCGATCGCCGGCTGGCCGGGGATCCTGAAACTCATCTTCACATCTTTCGCTTCGACGACGTTCATCGGCCGGCCCCCTTATTCGTTAAGCGCCTTTACGGGATCCTTAGACGCCGCGATAAGCGCCGGGACGAGCGAAGCCAAGAGGCCGAAAACGGTGATTATCGCAACCGTGAAGACGACATCGGAGGCTATGACGCGATGGGGTATCTCCTCGAGCTTGTATATCTCGGCCGGGAAGACCTCCATTCCGCACTTCGCAAGCCAGGAGACGATGCGCTGAAGGTTGGAGAGAACGGCCCAGCTCGCGAGAAGCCCGAGGGCTATGCCGACGGCGCACTGAATCAGGCCATGGATCAGAAACACGCCCATGATTTTCAGCTTGCCGAAACCGAGGGCCTTCAGAAGGCCTATCTCGGGCGTCTTCTGCACGGAAAGGACGAGCAGGGTGTTCATCACGCAGAAGAGCGCGACGAGGGAAATCAGGAGGAGCAGGACGGCCGTCATGTTCGTTTCGACGGCAAGAGCGTCGAAAATCTGCCTGTCGGCCTGCTTCCAGTCAAGCATGTGGTAGCCGCGCCTCGTGGATTTCAGCACGCGGACGACTCCGTCGACGGTGGAGTTGAACGCCGACTCGTCCATGGGGCAGTCGGTCTTGATGCAGATGGCGTTGACACCCTCCTCCATGCCGGTCAAGTCGCGCACAGTGTCGAGATCTGCGATGATGAAGTCGGAATCGTAGTCGTGGTGACCGCTGGTGAAAATCCCCGTCACAGCGATCTTGCGCGGAAGGTAGACCTCGTCGGGAAGAGGCGGCGCGCAGACAGTAGCTTCAGAGCCGACGCCGAGCCCCAGCGACTTCGCCAGCGCCGAGCCGATGACGAGCCCGCCGTTCTCCAGGCTGAAGCTCCCGGCGACGGGCTCGCCCACATCATAGGCCTTGGTGAAATCGTCGCCGCCGATTCCGATCATGACGGGGGCGAGGACGCGGTCGTTGCACGAGAGCATCACGCGCGTCATCACCTCCGGATTGACAGCCGTCACTCCGGGAACCTTGCGGAGGCTGTCGGCGAGCCTGTCCTCGCCGGTAAGCGGACCGGGAGTCTGCGACTGTATCGTTATGTGGGGGCGGAAGGCGAGAATCTTCTCGCGCCATGTATCGCCGAAACCGGTCATGACGCTTCTGACGATCACGACGACCGCCACGCCGAGCATCACGCCGATTACGGATACGCAAGTAATCACCGAAGCGACGGAGCGCTTCGGTTTGATGTACTTGAGCGCCAGAAAGAGCGATACGCCCACTTCCGTCAGATGTCTACATCCACCGAGACGTCGTTCGCGTCGGTCAGATCGTCAGCATCGCCCTCCGGAGCCTCGGCCGCGGCGGCCTTGGTGCTGGTGGTCGGGAGGTAGCGGTAGTAGACCATGAGCTGCAGCGCGACAAGGCAGGAGTTCATGACGTCGTTCGTCCACGTATCCTCGCCCTTCGCGCACGGATAGAAGCCCTGCTTGTGATCCTTGCCTTTGCAGTCCTTGACCTTCTCGGCGATGTCGGTGATGGAAGTGGTGTAGAGCTTCTTCATCGCCGCATTCCACTTCACCCACGTCTCCTCGTCGGCCTTGTTGGCGCCTTCGCACATGCCGGCCTGATACTTGCACTGGGTGGCGTAGTAGCAGTAGTACTGTGGCGAGGGGCAGTCGTTGCCGACCTTCGTTCCGTTCTTGGTGAAGGAAGGCTCCCAGTCGCGCATGTAGTTGAGCGACTTCTTGACCTCGCCCTCCTTCATGTAGCCGAGAAGCTGCATGGCGAGGCAGCCGGTGGCCGTAAGGCCGGGATGCTGGTTGCCGCCGGCGCA
>JAILJX010000048.1 GCA_024694365.1 Kiritimatiellia bacterium | reverse complement strand
TGATCGACGTCACAAAGCAGGTCGGCACCAAGACGATCCTGAAGGACGTCAACCTTTCGTTCTTCTACGGCGCGCACATTGGCGTCATCGGCGCGAACGGCGCGGGCAAGTCGTCGCTCCTCAAGATTCTCGCGGGTCTCGACACCGATCTTATGGGAACGGTGCAGGTCGCGAAGGGGACGAAGGTCGGCTATCTCCCGCAGGAGCCTGAGCTAGACGACTCGAAGACCGTCCTCGAGACGGTGATGGAAGGCGTTGCGGACGCGCAGGCGATGGTAACTCGCTACGAGGACCTCTGCTGCGAGCTCGACGACCCGAAGGCCGCGGCGGAAATGGAACGGCTTCAGGCGATCATCGACGCTAACGACTACTGGAACCTCGAGAACCTCGTCGAACGGCGCATGGCTGATCTCGGCTGCCCCGACGGGTCGAAGCAGGTAGGCGTTCTCTCTGGCGGCGAGCGCCGTCGTGTCGCGATTACGCGTCTTCTCCTCTCGAACCCAGACGTCCTTCTTCTCGACGAACCGACGAACCACCTCGACGCCGAGACGACGTTCCGCCTCGAGGCATACTTGAAGGAGTTCAAGGGAACGCTCATCGTCGTCACTCACGACCGCTACTTCCTCTCCGACGTCACCGAGTGGATTCTCGAGCTCGACCACGGCATCTGCTACCCCTACAAGGGCAACTACGAGGAGTGGCTCAAGCAGAAGGAGGCGATGCTCGCGCGCGAGGCGAAGGTCGAAAAGTCGAGGCAGAAGCTTCTCGAGAACGAACTCAAGTGGATCCAGACGAATCCCTCGGGCCGCCACGCGAAGGCCAAGGCCCGTGTCGAGCGCTACGAGGAACTGCAGAAGCAGGAGGTGTCGACGCGCGAAGACGATCTCGTCATCCGCATCCCGCCGGGTCCCCGGCTTGGCGATCTTGTCGTCCGCGCAGAGCACGTCAAGATGTCGTTTGGCGACCAGGTGCTCTACTCGGATCTCAACTTCGACCTGCCGCGCGGCGGCATAGTCGGCGTCATCGGCGCGAACGGCGCCGGCAAGACGACGCTCTTCAAGCTTATCACTGGGCAGCTCAAGCCGGTGGAGGGCTCTTTCAAGGTGGGCGACACCGTGAAGCTCTCGTATGTCGATCAGACGAGAAGCGAGCTCAAGGCCGACGAGACGGTCTACGAGGCGATAACGGGCGGCGGCGAGTTCGTGAAGCTCGCGGGCACTACCATGATGAACGGCCGCGCCTACTGCAGCCGCTTCAACTTCCGCGGCCCCGAGCAGCAGAAGAAAGTCGGCGTCCTCTCGGGCGGTGAGCGCAACCGCGTCCACCTCGCAAAGCTTCTCACCTCGGGCGGCAACCTCCTTCTCCTCGACGAACCGACGAATGACCTCGACGTCGCGACTCTCCGCTCTTTGGAAGAGGGCCTTCAGGACTTCGGCGGCTGCGTGATGGTCGTCTCGCACGACCGCTGGTTCCTCGACCGAATCGCTACGCACATCCTCGCGTTCGAAGGAAAGGGCAAGACGACTTGGTTCGAGGGGAGCTACTCCGAGTACCACGAGGCGCTTGCAAAGCGCAAGTAATCTCGGCACGATTTATCATAATTCAAAGCATGGAAGACTGGCTAGACTTGAATCCCGATCCGGCGCATGTGCGGCGCGAGCGCGAAAAGGCGCGCGAGCTGCGCAAGACCGACTGGTGGCGCGCGCTCGTTGCAAAGGGCGTCTGCCACTACTGCCATCGGAATGTCGGCGCGGCGAACCTGACGCTTGACCATGTCGTGCCGGTTTCGCGCGGCGGGCGGTCGACGCGCGGCAACTGCGTCCCCTGCTGCAAGGAGTGCAACAACGCGAAGAAGTCGTACACTCCCGCCGAGCAGGTCCTTGCGCGGCTCTTCCCGGACGAGGCGCAGCCAGAGTCCTGATTTCTCCAGCGGATGGGCGAAGGAATCGCAGCCGAAATACTTGTCGTCGACGACGAAAGGGCCGTCAGGCGCGGTGTCGCCGCGATTCTCGAGGGAGCCGGCTATGTCGTGCGCGAGGCGAAGAACGGCAAAGAGGCGCTGCGGTTTTTCGGTGAGTCGAAGCCCGACCTCGTGCTTCTCGACGTCATGATGCCCAAGATGGACGGTTTTTCCGTCTGTGCGGCGATACGCGAAGTTGACGCGGCAGTTCCAGTTCTCTTTCTCTCGGCCCTTGGCGACGAGGAGAGCCAGCTCAAGGGCTTCGGCTACGGTGCGGACGACTATATCGAAAAGACGCTTCCCGCCCCGCTTTTTCTCGCGAGGGTCGAAGCGTCCCTAAGGCGGACGCGCGCCGCCGAGCCAAGTGGCGACTTCAGCTTCGGCGAGTGGCGCGTAAAGGCGGCGCAGTGTTCGATGCGCCGATCCACAGGCGAGACGGCGGAGCTCTGTGACAGGGAGATTGCGCTTCTGCGGCTCTTCGCGGCGCGGCGTGGCGAAGCGCTTGCTCGCGACTGGCTCGCCATGAAGCTGTGGGGCAAGAACGCCGCCGTGAGCGACAATTTGCTTAGCGTCCTCATCTACGGTCTCCGCGGCAAACTTGCCGCGGAAGGGCAGGCGATACGCACCGTCCGCGGTGTCGGCTATGCGTTTGCGCCGTCCAGTTGAGCCATGCGGTCAAGTGGTCAAACGGCCACGAAATATGGTATAATATACAACATTATGGCAGAAGAAAACAAATCGTCGCTCGACGCGCTATCGGCTTTGTGCAAGCGTCGCGGATTCATTTACCATTCGTCTGAGATCTATGGCGGCATGCCGGGTTTCTGGGATTACGGCCCTCTTGGATGCGAACTCAAGGCCAACGTCAAGCAGGCGTGGTGGCAGTTCACCGTTCGCGGGCGCGAGGATGTCGCGGGTCTCGACGCCACGATCATCATGCATCCGAAAATCTGGAAGGCGTCGGGTCACCTCGACACATTCGCCGACCCGATGACGATGTGCAAGGACTGCAAGAAGCTCATGCGGGCCGATCAGATAAAGGACATCTACGAAGAGCAGAAGAAGAAACCCCAGCCGAAGGTTCCGGGGAGCGATTTCTTCTGCCCCCACTGCGGCGGGGAGCTCACCGAGCCAAAGCCGTTCAATCTCATGTTCAAGACGGTGGTCGGCCCGATAGACGACCCCTCGAACGTCGCATACCTCCGCCCCGAGACGGCGCAGGCGATCTTCGCGCAGTTCCTGAACGTGCTCGCGACCTCGCGCCAGCAGGTGCCGTTCGGCATCGCGCAGATGGGCAAGAGCTTCCGCAACGAGGTTACGCCGAGGAACTACACCTTCCGTTCGCGCGAGTTCGAGCAGATGGAGCTCGAGTTCTTCATCCGTCCCGACGAAGCGGTCGAGATACTCCACGGGCACGTCGTCACCCTCGCCGACAACCCCGATCTCGACGGCCCCGTGCAGGACGACTGGGGATGGGAGGTTTGGCACAAGTACTGGGTCGAGCAGAGGAAGAAATTCCTCAACGCGGTAGGGCTGCCCACGGAGCGTTTCGTCGAATACTGGCAGAAGCCGGACGAGCTCGCCCACTACGCCCGCGCGTGCGTCGACATAGAATACGACTTCCCGTTCGGGCGCCAGGAGCTCGAGGGCATCGCCGCGAGGAGCGACTTCGACCTCCGGCAGCACCAAAAGCATTCCGGAGTGTCGCAGATGGTGTTCGACGATCCCCTCAAGCAGGCGGCAAAGAAGATGGACGAGGCCGCGCGCAAGGCTTTCACCGAAAAGGTCCGGGCGGACTGGACGGCGCGCGGCAAGGACGCCGCCGAGGCCGAAAAGTTCTGCCTCGCGCTCTTCGAGGGCAAGTACGTGCCGCACGTCATCGAACCCTCCGCAGGCGTCGACCGTCTCATGCTCGCGCTTCTCTGCGAGGCGTACGAGGAGGAGAGGCTGACCGACGAAAAGGGCAAGGAGGACATCCGCACCGTTCTCCATTTCAACCCCAAGGTGGCTCCCGTGAAGGCGGCCATCTTCCCGCTCATCAAGAAGGACGAGGCGCAGATGAAGTTCGCGAGGGATCTTTTCGAGAAGCTCCGCCGCAAGTTCAACGTGCAGTGGGACGTCTCCGGCGCCATCGGCCGGCGCTACCGCCGCCAGGACGAGGCGGGCACGCCCTGGTGCATCACGGTTGACGAGCAGACGACGAAAGACGGCACTTTCACCGTGCGCGAGCGCGATTCGATGGAGCAGAAGCGCATGACCGAGGGTGAATTCCTCGCCATGGCGTACGCCGCGCTCGAGTTCTGACGGGACCCCATACGCCCCCATAAGGGTGGTGGCGCGCAGAGCGCGGATTTGGTATACTTGAAGCCATGACACCGCTTCTTCTATCCTTCGCGCTGCCGCTTTGCGCGCCGGCGCCGCTGCCGCCCGGAGATACGGAGCTCACCGGCGGCGTGTTCCTCGAACGCCGCGCCACCGATGCGGAGTATCTTCTCGAAGTCGTCGATCCGGACAGGCTTCTTTCGGAATTCCGCCGCATTGCGGGCCTGGAGCCAAAGGCGCCGCGCTATCCCAACCGCTGGGAGGGGGGCGGCATAAACGGACACTCCCTCGGGCACTACCTCTCGGCCGTCTCGGCCCTCTGCGCGGTCTCGCGCGATCCCGGCGAGAAGGCGGCCGCGAAGGCGAAGGTCGACTACATCGTCTCGGAGCTCAAGGCCTGCCAGGACGCGAACGCGGACGGATACGTGATGACGGTCCCCAAACGCATATACGGGAAGGTGAAATCGGGCGACTTCACCGCGGGGGGCTTCGACATCAACGGATGGTGGGTTCCCAACTACACGCTCCACAAAGTCTTCGCGGGGCTGCGCGACGCATACCGCCTCGCGGGCAGCGCGGACGCGCTCGAGATCGAGAGGAAGCTCGGCGACTGGTACATCTCCGTCGCGGGGGGGCTTGACGACGCGAAGCTGCAGAAGCTCCTGCGCTCGGAGTGGGGCGGGCTCAACGAGACGTTCGCGCAGCTCTACGAAGACACGGGCGAGAGACGCTTCCTCGACGCCGCGGAGAGGCTCTTCGACGACAGGGGGATATTCGGTCCGCTCAAGCGCGGAGAGGACCGCCTCGACGGTAAGCACGCCAACACGCAGGTTCCGAAGATCGTCGGCCTCGCGCTTCTCTACGACCTGACGGGCAAGCCGGAGTACAGGAAAGCGGTGGAGACGTTCTGGGACAGCGTGACGGGAAAACGCTCGTTCGCGAACGGCGGGCACTCCGACGAAGAGCACTTCTACTGCGTGGAGCAGTCGGCGGAGAAGCTGGGTCCGCACAACTGCGAGACGTGCAACATAAACAACATGCATCGCCTGGCGAAATACGTCTTTTCGTGGAAGCCCGATTCGAAAGTCATGGACTATGTCGAGAGGGGGCTGCTGAACCAGCTGCTGGCGAACATCGGGCGCAAGCCCGGGGAGTTCGGCTACTTCCTCTCGCAGGCGCCCGTGGCCGAGAAGGCGTTCTCCACGCCGGAGGGCGCGTGGTGGTGCTGCGTGGGGACGGGGATGGAGAATCCGATGCACTACGCCGACCACGCGTACAGCGTCGCGGGCGACGTTCTCTACGTGAACCTCTTCATGCCGACCAGGGCGCGCGCGTGCGGATGGAGGGTGGAGCAGAAGACGCGCTTCCCCGAGGGGGAGGGGACGGACATCTCGTTCGAGCCGGAGGGCCCCGGGGCGAAGCCGCTGCGCGTGAAGATACGCCGTCCGTACTGGTGCGCGAAGATGGAGATCGACGGACGCGCCGCGGAGCCCGGCGAGGACGGCTACGCAAGCTTCGTCCTGGAGCCGCGAGGGCGCAGGCTGATCAGGGTGTCGCTGCCGATGAATTGGCACGCGGAGGAGCTGCCGTTCTCGTGCGGCTCGCGCGTCGCGTTCATGTACGGGCCCTCGGTCATGGCCGCGACGACGCCTCCGCAGAAAGGCAGGCCCGACATGGCAAAGCGCCGGTGGGACGACCATCTCGCCGCCCCCGCCATGACCGACGAGCCGGGGCCCGTCATAGCCGCGGACAGTGAGGCCGAGGCGATAGAGGCGTTCAAGGCGCTGCCCCACATGCCGCTCTGGCAGGTCTACGAGGAGCACTACTCGGTGTATCCCAGGGTCATGTCGAAACGCGAATGGGCGGCGAAGCGCCTGCAGCTTGCGCATGAGGAGGCCGAGAGGCGCGAGTCGACGGCGATGACGGTGGACGAGGTCATGCCGGGATTTCAGCAGAGCGAGGTCAACCACGACTTCGAAGGGCGCGGGAGCGAGGCGGGGGATTTCAGGGACCGCAAATACCGCCATGCGCTCGGCCCCGGCGGCTCGTTCTCCTACCGCCTCGCGTGCGAAGAGGGCGCCGAGCTTTCGGTGACGTACTGGAGCGGCGACGGCAGGGGGAGGGTGTTCGACATCTTCGCCGACGGCGAGCTGATCGCCACCGAAAGGATGAAGGCCCTCCCGGGGGAAGGGCGGTTCTACGAAAAGAAGTACGCCGTGCCGTCCGCAATCCTCCGCGGAAAGAAGTCCGTGGAGATACGCTTCTCGGGCCGCGCCGGCACGGAGTTCGTCGGCGGGGTCTTCGGAGTGAAAATCCTGCGCCGCCGCCGTTGACAGACCGGCCGTGGCTTTGGTACAATATGACGCGTCAGATGACAGCCAACACACAGTTCTTCCTTCTTGGAGGCCTTCTTCTTGCGTACGTGCGACGCGGGGTCGGGTAAGGTTTCCTCCAAAAAGGAACGATGCCAGGACGGGGCCCCGCGGGAAAGCGGGGCCTTTCTTTTTTGCGATGAAAGGATGAAATGAACACGGAACACGACGGATCGGGAAAAGTGAAATTCTTCGACACCACTCTCCGCGACGGAGAGCAGGCGCCGGGGTATTCGATGAACATCGAGGAGAAGGTTCGCCTCGCGCGCCAGCTCGAAAAGCTCGGGGTCGATGTGATAGAGGCGGGTTTCGCGATAGCGTCGCCGGGGGACGCGGCCAGCGTCGAGGCGATAGCGAAGGCGGTCGAGGGGCCGGTCGTGGCGTCGCTCTCCCGCGCGCTCGTCAAGGACATAGACGCGGCGTGGGCGGCGGTCAAGGCGGCGAAGCGTCCGCGCATACACACGTTTCTCGCGACGAGCGACCTGCATCTAGCGCGCAAGCTGAAGATGACGAGGGAGCAGGCGCTCGCGAGGATAGCGGATGCGGTGAAGTACGCGCGGAACCTCTGCGGCGACGTGGAGTTCTCGCTCGAAGACGCCTCGCGGACCGATCCGGACTACATGTGCCGCGCGGTAGAGACTGCGATAAAGGCGGGAGCGACGACGATAAACCTGCCTGACACGGTAGGGTACGCGACGCCGGCGGAGATAGCGGCGATGGTTGGGAACGTGATCGGGAGGGTGCCGGAGGCGGGGTCCGCCACGATATCGCTCCACTGCCACAACGACCTCGGCCTCGCGGTCGCGAACACGCTCGCGGGCCTTGCCGCCGGAGCGCGCCAGGCGGAGTGCTGCATCGGCGGGATAGGCGAAAGGGCCGGCAACGCGGCGCTCGAGGAGATAGTCATGAGCCTGAGGACGCGCAGGGATTGCTACGACCTCGACTACGCTATCGACACGAAGGAGATCGCCAAGACGGCGCAGCTGCTCTCTTCGATAACGGGCGTTAAGATCGCCCCCAACAAGCCGATCGTCGGACGCAACGCCTTCGCCCACGAGTCTGGCATCCACCAGCACGGCGTCATGGCGGACGCGAAGACGTACGAGATAATGACGCCGGAATCGGTAGGGGTCAAGAAGACCGCGCTCGTTCTGGGCAAGCATTCGGGCCAGCATGCGTTCTCGCAGCGCCTCAGGGATCTCGGCTACAGCCTCGCGAAAGACGCCGAAGACCGCCTCTTCGCGTCGTTCAAGGTTCTGGCCGACCGCAAGAAGACGATAGAGGACCGCGACCTGGTGGCGCTCGTCGACATGGCGACGGGCCACGCAGCCGGCGAAAACGACTGGCGGCTTGACAACTACGTTGTCTCGAGCAGCAACAAGATGTTCTCGACCGCGTGCGTGACGCTGGTGAAGGCGGGGAAGACGGCGACGGAGTCGGCGTTCGGCACGGGGCCGGTCTTCGCCGCGATACGCGCGGTGGAAAAGATAGTGAAGCGGCCGTTCTCGCTCGACGACTACCAGATACAGGCGGTCACCGAGCGCCGCGACGCGCTCGGGGAGGTGTCGGTGAAGATATCCGACTCCACAGGCACGTACCGCGGGAGGGGCGTTTCAACGGACATCATAGAAGGGTCGATACTCTCGACGCTGGACGCGATAAACCGCATGCTGGCGGGCTCCGGCGCGGCGCTCGGGTCCGGAGCGGCCTCATGTGTGCAGCGGTCGTTCGAAGACGACGATCTGCTGCGCGGACGCACCGACCGTTGAAGGCAAGGCGGGAAAGGAAGGAAAAGAACATGAACTCCATGACAATGTCCCAGAAGATAATCGCCGCCCACGCGGGCCGGGAAAGCGTCCGCGCCGGCGAGCTGGTGATGGCGAAGCTCGATCTCGTGCTGGGCAACGACATAACGACGCCGGTGGCGATAGGCGAATTCCCGAAGTTCGGGCGCGAAAAGGTTTTCGACAGGGAGAAGATCGCGCTCGTGCCGGACCACTTCGCGCCGAACAAAGACATAAAGGCGGCGGCCCAATGCGCCGCGATGAGGTCCTTCGCCCGCGAGCAGGGGATAGTCAACTGCTTCGAGGTGGGGCACGACTGCGGGATAGAGCACGCGCTTCTTCCGGAGAAGGGGCTCGTCACTGCGGGCGACCTCGTCATAGGCGCCGACAGCCACACGTGCACTTACGGGGCGCTCGGGGCTTTTTCGACAGGGGTGGGGTCTACCGACATGGCCGCCGGGATGTCGTCCGGAAAGGCGTGGTTCAGGGTGCCTTCGGCGATCAGGGTCGTACTGAAGGGGAGGCCCGGAAAGTGGGTGACGGGCAAAGACCTCATACTCCATCTGATCGGCATGATAGGCGTCGACGGCGCGCGGTACATGTCGCTCGAGTTCTGCGGGGATGGCGTCGGGGCGCTTTCGGTCGACGATCGCTTCACCGTGGCCAACATGGCCATAGAGGCGGGGGCGAAGAACGGGATTTTCCCGGCGGACGGCGCGGCGCTCGCGTATCTCGAGGAGCACGGCGCGAAGGAGCCGCGCATTTTTTCGGCGGACGCGGACGCGGCATACGAAAAGACGGTCGAGATAGACCTCTCGTCGCTCGAGCCGGTCGTCGCGTTCCCCCATCTGCCGTCGAACACGAGGAAGGTCCGCGAAGCCGCGGGGCTTGCGATAGACCAGGTAGTCATCGGCAGCTGCACGAACGGGAGGCTTTCGGACCTGCGCATCGCCGCCGAGGCGATGGCGGGGCGGCCCGTCGCGCCGGGGGTGAGGTGCATCGTGATACCGGCGACGCAGAGAATATGGATCGCCGCGGCGAAAGAAGGGCTCCTCGAGAGGTTCGCGGAGGCGGGATGCGTCGTCTCGACGCCGACGTGCGGACCTTGCCTCGGCGGCTACATGGGAATACTCGGCAAGGGCGAGAGGTGCGTCGCGACGACAAACAGGAATTTCGTCGGCCGCATGGGGCATGTGGAGTCGGAAATATATCTCGCCTCGCCGGCGGTCGCGGGCGCGAGCGCTGTCGCGGGCGCGCTGGCGCTACCGGATTGACGCGGAAAGGAAAGGAGCATCAGGCATGAAAATCAGAGGGAAAGCGCATAGATTCGCGGACAACGTCGACACGGACGCAATAATCCCCGCGAGGTATCTGAACACGCCCGATCCGGCGGAACTCGCCAGGCATTGCATGGAGGACGCCGACGCGACATTCGCCTCGCGCGTGAAAAAGGGCGACATCGTCGTCGCCGGACGCAATTTCGGCTGCGGCAGCTCGCGCGAGCACGCGCCCATCGCGCTCAAGGCGTCGGGAGTCGCATGCGTCATAGCGTCGACGTTCGCGAGGATATTCTACCGCAACGCGCTGAACACGGGGCTTGCGATAGTGGAGTGCCCGGCGGCGGCGGAATCGATCGCGGCGGGGGATGAAATCTCGGTCGATTTCGATTCCGGCGAGGTGAAAAACGAGACGACAGGCGCCGTTTTCGCCTCCGAACCGTTCCCTCCATTCATGCAGGCGCTTGTTGCGGCAGGAGGATTGGCAAATTATCTTGCAAAAAAAGGCGGAAAATCCGCAACAAACCGCAACTTATAAAAATATTTAAAAAAAGTTCAAATTCCCCCTTGCGCGGCGAGGGGAAAAAGTGGTATACTATGCACCCGTTCGCCCCGTTAAGGGATGGACGTCGATCTTTGAAAGCTGGTGCTTGAGAAAACAGTAAATGCTTGTGTGAGGATTTGGCTGCCCGCGAGGGCGGCCGGAACTCGAATATTTT
>JAILJX010000074.1 GCA_024694365.1 Kiritimatiellia bacterium | reverse complement strand
AACCAGGCGATCCCGTTCGACTTGCATGCCTAATCCACGCTACCAGCGTTCGTTCTGAGCCAGAATCAAACTCTCAGAAAAAATATTCGAGTTCCGGCCGCCCTCGCGGGCAGCCAAATCCTCACACAAGCATTTACTGTTTTCTCAAGCACCAGCTTTCAAAGATCGACGTCCATCCCTTAACGGGGCGAACGAGTGCATAGTATACCACTTTTCCCCCTCGCCGCGCAAGGGGGAATTTGAACTTTTTTTAAATATTTTTATAAGTTGCGGTTTTCGCCATATTTATTGAATATATATCAATATTGCGATAACGTATTTCTACGCCGCTTACTGCGTTTTTGACAGGCTCGCTCCCTTGACAGAGCCTTTTGCCCGCAGAAACGGCCGTCAGATGAAGAGATTATGGTCCGATGAGCCTGCGGCGGCGAGATACGTCGCCACCCCTACGACTTCGGTGCCGTCGGGCAAATCATCCTTCTTTATTCCCATTACGTCCATCGACATGGCGCACGCCATGAACTTGACCCCGAGCGAGCGGGCCTTTTCCATAAGCGCAGGAAGGGAGTCTACCTTCTTCCGCCTCATGACAAGGCGCATCATGGCAGAGCCGAGTCCGAACAGATTCATCCTGGAAAGCGGAAGCCTGTTTGCCTTTCTGAGGACATCCAATCCCCAGAAAGTGAAGAAAAGCGTAACTTTCCTGCCCATAGCCGCCGCTCCTGTCGCTATTATGAGCGCCGCCATGGCCTTGTCCAGCTCTCCGCTGAACACTACGATTGTCGTCCCGTCCGCTACGGCGGTCGCCGGCGGTTCAGAGGCCGCTCCGTCGCGCCTGAGAAGCGCACGCACCGATCCGTCCGCCTGCGCCCCCGCCTCCACGAGCATGTTGCCGGTCTTTTTCGCCCAACTTTCCACATCGCGGAGGAAGCCGGGGTCCGTAGCGAGAACCTCCACTTCTTCCCCATCTTTGGCGGACATCATGGCCTTGTGGAGAGCGACGATCGGTCCGGGGCACTGGAGGCCACGGGCGTCCACCTTCATCACGTTCACCGCCGCAGGCTGCGCCGAAGACGCGGGTGCATGGGCGAAAACCGGTTTCGCAGGCTCCGGCACGGGCGATGTCGCCTCTTTCCACGTCTTGTAACCTCCGTCGAGACTCCTCGCGTCCAACCCGACCTGGCGCAGATACCTGAGCGCCGTATGGGCCCTTACGCCTGATTGGCAGTAAAGATACACGGGGCGGTTCCTCGGAATCTCTCCGACACGCTTTCTCAAGACGGATAGCGGAATATTGACCGCCCCTTCTATCGCGCCTGCGGCGAATTCGCCCTCCTCGCGGACGTCCAGGAGGTATTCACCGCGCTTCTGCAATGCGGGAACCTCATGCCACTGGTAGATCGGATCTAGTCCGCTTCTTACGTTTTCGGCGTAGAACCCGAGCATGTTCACGGGGTCCTTCGCCGCGGAATAAGGCGGCGCATATGCGAGGTCGAGGTCTGCGAGATCGTCCACGGCAAGCCCGCCCGCCATCGCCGCGGCGATTACGTCTATCCTCTTCGCCGCGCCTTCGGGTCCGACGGCCTGAGCTCCCCATATCATGCCGTTTTCGGGATTGTAGAGGAGTTTCATCGAAATCGCGCGCGCGCCCGGGAACCAGCCGACGCGGTCCATGGGGTGGGCGTGGAGCGCCTGGTACGGAAGTTTTTCCGCCGCAAGATGCTCTTCGGAAAGTCCGGTCGTCGCGGCTGTGGTGTCGAATACGCGGCAAACGGACGACGCTAACGAGCCTGTGTATCGGTCTTCGATTCCGGCTATGTCGTTCGCGGCGACGCGCGCCTCCTTGTTGGCGGGCCCCGCGAGTGCTATCGACGCCTTTATGCCGGCTGGGCGGTAAAGAATCTCCACCGCATCGCCCACGGCGTGGATGTGCGGATCGGATGTCCGCATCCTGTCGTCTGTCACTATCGCCCCGCGGGAGTTGAGCTCAAGTCCGGCGTCCCTGGCGAGAGACGACTCCGGGATGACGCCTACAGCCCACACGACGATGTCGGCTTCGAGGCGGCGGCCGTCCTTGAGAACCACCTTCCTTCCCTTCTCCTCGAACGCGACGGGCTCCGCGCCGGCAAGCAGCGCGACCCCGCCGCGCGCGAGCGCCTGATGGACAGGATGGGCCATCTCGAGGTCGAGCGTTTTGAGGACGTGCCGTCCGCGCTGAACGACTGTGACGGAAGGCACTCCCGCCTCGCGCAGGTTCTCCGCCATCTCCAGCCCTATGAAGCCTCCTCCTACGACGACGGCGGAGGGGACAGGAGCGCCGCCGGGCCCGACAGCCGCCGCGCGTATCGCCGAGGCGTCGGGGATGTCCCGCAGCGTGAAGATGTTCGTCGCCTCTTCCGCGCCGGGAAGTTTCGCGGGCACGGGCATCGCGCCCGGAGCGAGGACGAGTTCGTCATAGGGGAAGGAGAGCGGCGCGCCGTCCGCCAGCCTGCGGGCCTTGACGGTCTTCGCCTTGCGGTCGATGGATGTCGCCTCAACTCCGGTGCGGACGTCGAGCGCGAAGCGGTTGGCGAGCCCGGCGGCCGTCTGAACGAGAAGGCTTTTCCTGTCCGGCAATACGCCGCCCACATGGTACGGAAGGCCGCAATTCGCGAACGAGACGTGGGGCCCCCGCTCGAGAATGGTTATCTCCGCAGACTCGTCCACCCTCCTCAGCCTCGCCGCTGCCGTGGCTCCGCCTGCGACCCCGCCTATTATGACGACTCTTTTCATCTCTCCCCTTTGCGGAATGCGCGTTTCAGCCATGGCAATGTCCGGAGCATCCGTGGCCCTCTCCGTGATGATGGCCCGAGCAAGAATGCCCCTCTTCATGATCGTGGTGATGGCAATGGAAATCCTCCCGCGTCTGAAGCGTCCCCGCCAGGAAGGCGTCCACCGCTTCGCGCGAAGAGCCTGAGCATCCGCCGACCACCTTTATGCCGGCTTCGCCAAGCGCCGCGATCGCGCCGCCGCCGATTCCGCCGCAAAGGAGGGTTTCGACCTTGTTCGCCGCGAGAACGCCCGCGAGCGCGCCATGCCCGGCGTCGCCGCTCGAGACCACCGTCTCGGAGACCACCTTCCCGCCCTCTGCGTCGCACACGAGGAATTCGGGCGTGTGGCCGAAATGCTGAAAGACCTGTCCGTTTTCGGAGCACACAGCTATTTTCATGATACGTTTCCTTTCTTTTGTTCTTTTTTGCATTTGCCGGAGCGTTGCCTTTCGGCGATGCAGGCGAGAAATCGGCGCACGCAGTCGCACGCGAGAGAATAGTATATCTCCTTGCCGCGCTTCTCGGCGGATATGACCTCTGCATTCTTCAGCGCCGCGAGATGCGCCGACACGGTGGAGAAGTCGAGGTCGATCATGTCGGCGAATTCGTGCACGCAATGCTCGCCGTCGAGAAGCTCGCGCGCTATCCACAGACGCACCGGATGCCCGAGCGCCTTGAACTTGCGCGCCGGCCTTTCGCACTTCGACATGTTGTATTTCCCGACCATCCCGGACTCCTGTTTTCATTTGGACATTTGGAATTATATCAAAATATTATCCGGCGTGTCAACCCGCCGCGAGGACGCCGGAGCGAACCGTCCGGCACCGTCAGAATGTCTTGTCTACGATGAGGATGTTGCGGCCGAGCCGGCGCTCGTAGCGGACGGCTTCGGCGAGGTGCTTCACCATGAGAATGCCGAGGCCGCCTATCTGCCGCTCGTCTGCGGAAAGCGACGTGTCGGGATCCTGCCGCGCGAGCGGATCGTAAGCGGTGCCGTCGTCCGAGAAGATCACCCGGACCGTCCTCTTTTCATGGAAGAACTTGACGTCTACCGAGAACGCCGTCGCGCCCGAGTACTTCACTATGTTCGAGGCGACTTCATCGAGGATTATCGCGAGCTCCCGCCGCGTCTTCGCCCCGCATCCTCCCGCCTCGAGAGCCCCGTCTAGATACGCCGATGCGTCCGCCACGGATTCCTGCGAGGGCGGGAACGTGCGGACCTCCCTCGCGGCCCGTTCGCGGAACCGGACCGCCAGCACCGTCAGGTCGTCCGCCGCGGGCGCTCCCGCAGCGAACGCCGCGACTGCGGCGCGCACCACCGTGCATACGCTCTCGGGGGAGTCGGCGGACATCCCGGCGCCGAGCGCCGCGGCGAGCCTTTCGTCCCCGAAGAGCGCTCCGGAAGCGTCCATCGCCTCGGTCACTCCGTCGGTATACAGGAAGAGCGTGTCCCCCGGCTTCAGCTCGACGCTCTTGAGGCCGTACGAGACGCCGTCCATGTACGCAAGGATGGGGCCGCTCCGCTCCTTCAGCATTTCGACGGTTCCGTCGCCGCGCCTTGCGAACGGAGGGTTGTGCCCGGCGTTCACGAAAGATACGCGGCCGGTTTCGAGGTCCATGACCCCCACCCATGCCGTTATGAACATGTTGGCGGGGTTTTGTCCGCAAAGCTCCGCGTTCACGGCCGTAAGCGCCGCCGCGGGGTCGCGTTTCGCGAGAAGCGTGTCGCGGATGAGCGTCTTCGCGGTCATCATGTACAGCGCCGCCGGCGTCCCCTTGCCCGACACGTCCGCCACGAGAAACGCCTCGTGGGTCGCGTCGAGGGCGAAGAAGTCGTAGAAATCTCCGCCCACCTCCTTCGCCGGCGTCATCGCCGCCGCTATCGCAAAATACGGGGACTCGGGGAATTCGGCGGGTAGCGCGGCGGACTGTATCGTGCCCGCTATGGCGAAGTCCTTCGCCCTGGCCGCGGCCTCGGCGTCATAGAACGCCTTGAGCCGCCGCGCGTCGCGCCAGATCCTGTATATCAGGAGCAGGAACACCGCCAGGACGGCCGCGAGAGCAAGCGCGGCCACGGCGAAATTGACGTTGCGCGTCGAGTAGTATTCGCGCTCCGGGACGACGGCGAGCAGAGTGTGGTCCGCAAAGACGAATTCGCGGCAGAAGCACTCCTCCCCGAACACCGTCGCCGTGAAAGTCTGGTCTTCGCGCTCCCGCGATGGGTCGAAGACGGAAGGATCTGGCGGGGTGAAGCCCGTCTCGGCGAGAGTCTTCGCCTCGTTGCGGTGGCGCGAGGGGTTGGAGAAGAGGCGTCCGGACGGGTCGGCGCAGAGAAAGCACCCCGTCTCGCCGACGAGCCACTCGTCGAATATGAAGCCCAGCAGCGTTTCATAGAGACCCTCGGCCAGCCGCGACTCGTTGAGCCCGACCTGCACGAAGCCCTCTCCGCCGGGGTAGGCGACGCCCAGATACTTGCGGCGCGCTCCGTCGGTATGCGCTCCGCGGCGGAACTTCTGGGAGTAGACCCGCACGGCGCCGCCAGTCAGGACCATGAACCCGGCCGTCTCCTCCCTGTCGAGCATCGTCACGCTCTTTCCCGCGATCAGCGGATCGCTCGAGGCGAGGAAGTCGCCCTCCCTGGATATGATGTTCACCTCGTCGACGCCATAGCGGTCGGCCAGGGCCTGCGCCGCCCCGATGCCCATCCTCTTCGCGACCGCGGTCTCGCGCGCGACGCCGTCGGCCGCATTGACCAGGAGAGTGTCGAGCGCACCGTTGACCGTGTCCTTGAAATCGATGATCGCGTAGTCGAGGAGGTTCTCCGTCTTTTCCTCCGCTTCGCGCGTGCCGACGATCCACATCGCCGATATGGCCGCGGCGTAGAGCCCGGCCAGCGCGAGCGCGAGCAGAGGAAGGACGGCGCGCTTCATGTCAAACCACGGTGAAGATGTCCGTGCAGCCGGTTATGTCGAAGACGTTGCGCACGACGTCGTTGGGGTTGCGTATGGTCATGCGTCCGCCCGACGCGTTCATCGCCTTCTGCGCCGAGAGGAACACCCTGAGTCCGGCGCTTGAAAGATAGTCGAGCGAGGCGAGGTCGAAGATGAGCTCGCTTACGCCGTCGAGATTCGCGATTTCGTCCTGCAGCTCCGGAGCCGATGTGGTGTCGAGTCTGCCGACGGGCGAGATGGTCAGCGTGGCGCCGTCTTTCTGTCTGTTGATTGTCATGCCCCTATTATATCAAATCGCCGTGCGGATTGCCTGCGATATCTCGCCGATTTTCCTGTCCGCCGAACTCCCCCTGATGTCGCGGACGAATGCGATGTCGCGCGACCCGGTCCTGTAGAACACCGCGCGGCCCCCTTTCACGTCCACGTGGTTTATCCCCGCCGCGGCGCACTCGACGCGCAGGGCGGCGAGGCGCAGGAGGCGTTTGGCGGGCGGCGGGGGCGGTCCGAACCTGTCCCTCAGCTCCTCGGCTATCGCCTTCACGCCCTTCATGTCCATCGCCTCGGCGAGGCGCTTCATGAAGCCCATGCGCTGCGCATCCTCCTCGACGTAGCCGTAGGGAAGCGCGGCCGAGGCGGAGGGGTCCGCCGAGGCGGGGGAGGCGTCGATGAAATCGAGGTTGAGCTTCACGTCCACCACATCCTTCACCTTCTCGCCCTTCATCATCGCGACCGTGCGCCGCAGAAGCTGGCAGTAGAGGCCGAACCCCACCGCGGCGATGTGCCCCGACTGCTGCGAGCCGAGGAGATTGCCGGCTCCCCTTAGCTCGAGATCGCGCACCGCGAGGTTGAATCCCGCGCCGAGCCCCCCGTGGCGCTTCAGCGCGGCGAGGCGCTCGCGCGCGTCGGAGTCGACGATCCCTTCCGGCGGAAGCAGGAAGATCGCCCTCCCCTGCCTGGAGGATCGGCCTACGCGTCCGCGAAGCTGATAAAGGTCCGCAAGCCCGAAGGTGTGGGCGTCCGAGACAAGTATGGTGTTGGCGCGGGGAATGTCTATTCCCGATTCTATGATCGTCGTCGAGAGCAGCACGTCGAAATCCCCGCGCTCGAAGGCGCGCATCTTCCTCGCGAGGGAGGCGGCCTCCATCTGGCCGTGGGCGACGACTATCCTGAGCCTGGGGAGTATCTCCCTGAGGCGCTTCTCGACTTTCCCGATCGTCCCCACGCGGTTGTGCAGGAAGAAGACCTGTCCGCCGCGGGCGAGTTCGGACTCTATCGCCGCGCGCACCGTCATGTCGGAATCCCTTGTCACCGTCGTCTCCACGGCGACGCGCTCGCGCGGCGGAGTCCTCAGCAGCGACAGGTCGCGCGCGCCCGTCATCGAGAGGTAGAGCGTCCGCGGAATCGGCGTCGCCGAAAGCGTAAGCACGTCCGCCGTCGCCCTCAGGCGCTTTAGCCACTCCTTGTGCTTCACCCCGAAGCGCTGCTCCTCGTCGATGATGATTAGGCCCAGATCGCGGAAGGCGATTTTCGGCGAGAGTATCGCGTGCGTCCCGATGACTATGTCGCACGCCCCCGAGGCGAGGCGCTTGAATGTTCCGGAGTGCGTTCCCGAAGACTGGAATCTGGACACCGACTCTATCCTTACCGGCGTCCCGTCGAAGCGCGAGGTGAACGTCTCGAAATGCTGCTCGGCGAGAACGGTCGTCGGCGCGAGCACCGCCGTCTGCTTGCCGTTGAGCGCCGCTATGTACGCCGCGCGCATCGCGACCTCCGTCTTGCCGTACCCCGCGTCTCCGCATACGAGCCGGTCCATGGGCTTGCGCGAGGCAAGATCTTTCTTTACCGCCTCTATGGCCGCAAGCTGGTCCGGCGTCTCCTCGTATGGGAATGCCGCCTCGAAAGCATCCATCCCCTCGCAGTCGACGTCGTAGGCGAAGCCCGGCACCAGTTCCCTCTTGGCCTGCGTCTCCAGAAGCGCCGCGGCGAGGTCGGCGACGGCCTTCTGGGCGTCCGCCTTGTCCTTGCTCCACCTCTTCCCGTCGAGCCGGTGGAGCCTGACCTCCTGTCCCTTCACGCCCACGTATCTCGACAGGAGATGCGCGTGCGCGGCGGGGACGTGGAGCTTCGCGCCGTCGGCGTATTCTATCGTGAAAACCTCGCTGCGCCTGCCGTCGAGAAGTATCTCGGAGGAGCCCAGGAAACGCCCCACGCCGTAATCGACGTGGACGACGTACTCCCCCGGCTCCAGGTCGTCGAAATCGTTTAGCCTCTGTCCGGAATCAGGTGCGCGCGATCTCGCCTGGCGCGTCTTTTTCTTTGCGAACACCCTGTCCGCCTTCGTGACCACGACGAGCCCGGGGATTTCGAACCCGCCGCCGAGTCCGTCGATCTTCGCTATCGTCTCGCCCCTCGCCTCGGCGGACGCGAGGTGACGCTCGAGACGCGTGCGCGCCGCGTCGAATAGCTCGGGGTGGTGCGACTCGTCGGCGCCCAGCTCCGCGAAGCCGGGCAGCGGAGAGGTCTGGAAGGGATCTGACGGCACGCCCGCAGGAGCCGGATCGCCCGTATATATGCAGACAAGCGAATCGCCGATCTTCCCGAGGCTGTAGGCGTTGTGCTCCAGCGCGAGCACCGTCGAGCCCGGCGGCAGCAGGTCTATCGCGCCTCCCTCGCCCGCGGAGGCCCCGCCTTCGTCGGCGGCGACGAGATCGGCGGAGTCGAGACGGCTTATCGACCTCTGGCTTGACGCGTCGAAGATCCTCAGGCTTTCCAGATCGTCGCCGAAAAACTCCGCGCGCACGGGGAATTCCTCGCCGGGCGACCACGCGTCTATTATCCCGCCGCGGACCGACCAATCCCCCTCCTGCTCGACGGACGGGACGCGCCGGTAGCCGTACTCCGCCAATTTGCCGCACAGGGTTCTGAAATCAAGGCTTTTGCCGCGGCCCGCAACAAGATTTATGGACGGAACCTCCCCTTTCGGCACCGGCTGCACGAGCGCGGGATAGGGCGCGACGACGACGCAGGGGTATGGATTCACGCTCCACGCCCTGAGCGCGGCGACGGTCTTCAGCCGCGCGCCGAGCGACGACCTGTCGCCGGGTATGAGCGGGGGGAAATCCAGTATCCTTGCGGGGTTTCTTTCGCCGAGGATGCAGAGATCGTCGAAAAGCCTGTCCGAATCGGGCAGGCCGGGCGTCACGGCGAGGACCACGGACGGTGCCGGACGCCCCCCGGCCATCGCGAGAGCGAGAAACGCGTCGGCGCTGCCGGTGAGCGATGGTATGCAGACGGCTCTGCCGCCGAGAAGAGCCGCGGGGTTGAACCGAGCGGCGAAAATCTCGACGGCGCGGTTCATTTCCCGCCGCAGGCGTCCAGAACCTCGCGCATGGCGCGGACCTTTCCCTCGTCGGTCCGCCAGATTTCGTATTCGCTTATTCCGGGCAGCCCCATCGGCACCCCCTCGCGGCGGAACTTCATCCCGCTGTCCACGACCGTCTTCGCCGAGGCGTGGTAATGCGTGATTCCCGTTTTCCCGTGTATGGCGGGGATGTTTTCGGCGTTGACGCCCGCTCCGCAGAGAATCGTGATCCTCCCCGCGGCCCGCTCGTTGAGTTCCTTGAGGAGATCGACGCCCTTGAGCGCGCTCGATGCCTGGCCGGAGGTAAGGATCGTGTCGAAGCCGAGATCTATGGCCGTCTCTAGCGCCTCGAAAGGATCGCGCGAGAGATCGAAAGCCCGGTGGAGGGTATGGGATATCTTTCCCTCGCCGTGGGCTATCACTTTGGCGAGGAACCTGGCGTCGAGCCTCCCCTCGCTGTCAAGCGCCCCGACCACGACGCCGTCGGGAAGATGCATGAACATCGACGCCGCGTCCATGATCTCCTCCTTCTCGCTCGCGCTGTAGAGGAAATCCCCGAAACGCGGACGCAGCATCACGTTCACCGCCGTTTTTTTCTTTCCGCCTTCCGCCAGATCGCCGATCTTCTGGGCGTCAAGGAAAAGCGTAAGCGACGGCGTAAGCCCGCCGATGACGAGCGAGGAGCAGACCTCGAGACGGTCCGCCCCGCCTTTGACGGCGGCGATGACGGACTCCATGGAATCCACGCAGACTTCGAGGAACATCACGCGAGAACCTTTCCGATCTCTTCGACTGCCGCCTCCGGCGCGACGATCCTCGTCGCGCTCTTGTCCTCGTCGCGGCGCTTGATCTCCACGCCTCCGTTCGCGAGCCCCTTCGCCCCCACGACTACGCGCACGGGGAAGCCGATGAGGTCCGCATCCTTGAACTTCACCCCCGGACGCTCGACGCGGTCGTCCACGATGACGTCGATCCCCTTCGCCTCGAGGGCCGCCTCGAGGGCGTCTGCGACGGACGTCACCTCGGGCTTTTCGGGATCGAGATTCTCAACGACGACCTGGTACGGGGCGATGGACGCGGGCCAGATTATGCCGTTCGCGTCGTGGCTCTGCTCCACGACCGCCTGCAGCGTGCGCGAGACGCCCACGCCGTAGCAGCCCATTATCATGATCTTCTCTTCGAGCCTGTCGTTCTTGTACGTCGCCCGGAAAGCGTCGGTGTACTTCGTGCCGAGCTTGAAGACCTGCCCAACCTCGATGCCGCGCTTAAGCTCCATCGGCTTTCCGCACTGCGGGCACGCGTCCCCCGCGCCGCATGTGACGAGATCGGCGAAACCGGATATCTTCGCGTCGCGCGCGAGGTCCACGTTCTTCAGGTGCGTGTCGGCCCTGTTCGCGCCGGCGACCGCGCCGCGCGCGCCCTTGAGCGACATCTCGGCGTAGACCGGCACGTCCGCCCTGGCGAGACCGACCGGGCCCGCGAACCCGACGGGCGCCCCCGTCACCTCCTCGACCGTCCTCGCGTCGGCGAGGGCGACCGTCTTCGCGCCGAGAAAGCGCTTGACCTTCACGTCGTTCACCTCGCGGTCTCCCGGCACGCATATGACGACCGGCTTGCCGTCCGCGACGTATACGAGCGTCTTCACGAACGCGGAGGCGGGCAGCCCGAAGAACGCGGCGACTTCGTCTATCGTCCTGGCGTTCGGCGTCGCGACGGCCTCGGCGGGCGGACATTCCGCGTCGCACCTCTCGCCGAGCCTTCTCTCCGCGCGCTCGAGGTTGGCGGCGTAGCCGCACGCCGGACAGCACGCGATCCCGTCCTCGCCCGCGTCGGCGAGAGCGTGGAATTCATGCGTCATCGAGTCGCCCATGTCGCCGCCGTCGGCCTGCACGGGCGTGGCCTTGAGCCCGCACCGCGCGAATATCCGCTCGTAGGCATGGTACATCGTCCAGTAGCTCCTGTCCGCGCCTTCGGCGTCGGCGTCGAAGGAATACGCGTCCTTCATGAGAAACTCCTTCGAGCGCATGAGCCCGAAGCGCGGACGCGTCTCGTCGCGGAACTTCCACTGCATCTGATAGATCGTGACGGGAAGCTGGCGGTAGGAGCTGATCACCCCCTTCGCGAGGCTGGTGAACACCTCCTCAGCCGTCGGACCGAGCGCGAACTCGTGCTCGCCGCGGTCCCTCAGGCGGAACATGTTCGCGCCCATCGCATCCCAGCGCCCGGTCGTCTGCCACAGCTCGGCGGGCTGAAGAATCGGGGAGACGATCTCGAGCGCGCCCGCGGCGTCCATCTCCTCACGGACGATCCTCTGGATTTTCTTGAGCGTCCGCATGCCGAGCGGCATGAAGGTGTAGAGCCCTCCGGCGAGCTTGCGGATTATCCCCGCCCTGACGAGCAGCTTGTGGGAGTCTATTTCGGCGTCCTGCGGATTGTCGCGCAGCGTCTGAATCAGCGATTTGGTCCATTTCATAAGTGGGAAGATTATACCATATTTCAGTCCGGGAGTGAAGGGTCGCCGCCCCCCGCGCTACCGCTCGACAAACCCGCAGCGCGAAGGGAACGCCTCCTTCAGTCTGTCCGGGAATCCCCTCGGGACATACACCGTCTTCAGGGCGTCGCAATACGAGAACGCATCCTTTCCGATGCTCGTCACGCTGTCGGGTATCGTCACGCTCGTAAGGCCCTCGCAATCCTCGAACGCCCAATCCCCGATGCTCGTCACGCCGCTCCCGATCGTAACGCTCGTAAGACCTTTGCATTTATAAAACGCACTATCCCCAATGCTCGTCACGCCATCCGGTATCGTCACACTCGTGAGGCCCCTGCAACACTCGAACGCCCTCTCTCCGATGCTCGTCACGCTATCGGGTATCGTCACTGTTCCGGCAAGTCCGCCTGGCGCAGCGACGAGCGTTTTGCCGTCCTTCGTCAGCAAAAGGTCTTTTTCGACCTTGTAATGCCTGTTGGCTGAATTTACAACAATAGTCTTCATTACGCTGCAACGCGCGAACGCCCCCCGCCCGATGCTCGTCACGCCATCCGGTATCGTCACGCTCGTGAGGCCGCTGCAACCGGAAAACGCCCCTTCCGCAATCCCGCGTACGCCGGAAAGACTCAAGTTGCCGGAAAGAGTTTTATCACACCCGACCGCCCAGCCGCCGACAAGTTTCACGCCCGGGATTGTCTTTGTATCGAAAATGGACTTACTGCAGCCATCAAACGCACGCCACCCGATGTTCGTCACGCTGTCCGGTATCGTCACGCTCGTAAGACCTTTGCATTCATAAAACGCCCCCGCCCCGATGCTCGTCACGCCATCCGGTATCGTCACGCTCGTAAGACCTTTGCATTCATAAAACGCCCCGACCCCGATGCTCGTCACGGGATGACCCTTGACCGTCCTCGGAATGGTAAACTCGCCTGTGGTCGATTCGGGAATGACCGTTTTTGGCGTTTCACCGTGTAGGATATCTTCAAAATCGCTTCCTCCAAGACTTACCTTGCCGTCCTCTATCTTGTAATTGCCGGTCTCTATTATCAGCTTCTCTGCCGCCAGCTCTTCGGGCGACAATTTGATTTCCTCGCTTGCCTTTG
>JAILJX010000098.1 GCA_024694365.1 Kiritimatiellia bacterium | reverse complement strand
GGAGCCGAGGTTCCGTAGCTCGTAGGAGCCGTGCCGGACGTCATTCCGGGAACGGAATAGAGGATGTAGCCGCTCGTCGAGGAAGAGCACGCCGGAACCTTGGCGTAGACCGTGTCGGTGCCCTTGAGGTAGATGTAGGTCGCGGTCGTAGGCATCGTGTAGCTGCCTGAGTAGTAGCTACCGGAGACCGAGCCTTCGCGAGCGGTCTGGGCGGCGCCGAGAGTGAGAACCGTTCCGCCGTTGATGGTGACCGTGTAGCCGCTGTTGATGTCGATGCCTTCCTCGGGGCTCGTGAGGGTCGCCGCGAATATCCATCCGTCGTTGATGACGACGTTGGCGTTCGAGTCGATCGCATCGTTGCCCGTGGAGGCGGCGTATATGTAGCCTCCGTTTATCGTGAGGTTCCCGCCCGTATTGAGGCAGTCGTCGGCGCAGTTGAGCTCGATGATTCCGCCGTTGATAGTCATCAGGTCCTTCGACTCCAGGCCTTCGCCGCCGTCATTGGCGGTGTAGAAGCGAATCCTTCCGCCGTTCATCGTGACGCCGCTCTGTGCCTTCGCGCCCTTCGGGTTGGAGTAGTCGACTTCGTCGTGCGTTCCCGAAACGAGGTTGTCGGAAGCGACAGCGCATGTTATCTCGCTGATGTTCGTCGTCGCGACTGCCGTTCCGGTGGAGCCGTAGTACTTCTGCTTGTAGTAGGTGCAGAAAGTCTTCGCGCCGAGCGCCGAGCCTTGGATGTCAGGGGCGAAAGTGGAGTCGGTCGGGAGCGTCGAAGAGTTTTCCTCGCCGATGACGAGATATCCGCCCGCATTGATGAGCTTTCCGGCGGTTCCGGTCGCGTTGAGCTCGAAGGTTCCTCCCGTGATCTGCATTACGCCGTTCGTGCCGCTCGTCTTGAGGCAGGCCGCGCCGCCGGCATCGAGGCATGTCTGGACATCCGAAGGATCGAACGCATCGTCGTCGACATCGACGAGCGACTCGAAGTAGACGTCGGTAGGCCCGCCCGCAACGCTGATGTCGTATACGCCGCCCGAGAGATACATGCTGTCGGCTCCGATGCCGCGGCCCGCGGTTCCCGTGCAGCGCGCTCTGACGAGTCCGCCCGAAATGTTGAGCGTCCCCACCTTTATGGCGTACGCCTTGGAGGGATCGTAAATGGCGTATGTTCCGTTGTTGACGATCGTGGATGTCGCGACCGTGAGCGAGCTCGAGCCTGCGTCAGAGTTGCCGGTCGTATAGCTTGAGCTGTCGAGCGTGATGTAGAAGTTCCATGCGACATCGTCGGCATCCTCGTATTCGAGGAGCTCTTCGACATATCCGCCCGTGATTTCGGCGTCGATCGCGCCGCCGCTCATCGTGAAGGTCCCGTCGCCCTTGACTCCCTTGGCGCCGTCGCCGCTCATCGTCAACTTGAGAACGCCGCCTGTCATTTCGCCTGTGATCGTCGCCTTGTCCATCGCGAAGCCGACGGCCTTCTCGCCTGCGAGGGTGATGTCGAGCGTGCCGCCCGCAATGAGCGCCGCTTTCTTCTTCGTCGCCATGAATACGCCGTTCGCCTTCGTCGTCTGCGCGCCGGCGACCGTGAGCTTGCCCGCGAGCTGGGTGTAGTTTCCGGCCACCGAAACGCCGCACGCATTTTTGGTCGTCCCCGTGATCGTGAGCGAAGTGTCGCCGCCGGCGAGGATGAAGTCGGAGGCCGCCGCGATCACGCCGGTCTTCTTGGCTCCCGCGGCGCTCGCAGCTAGCGAGCCGGGGCCGGCGACAGTGAGCGTCCCCGACGAGACGATCGCCGAAGCGTTCGCCGTAGCCATCGTGCTCTCGCCTTCGAGCCAGAGCTGGGCGTTGCCCGCTATCGTAAGGACGCCTTCGGAGTTCGCGTAGTCCTTGAGAGTGACGCGGCAATCGGCAGTCGCGGTGATCGTCACGTCGCCTGTCCAGGTTCCCGTGAGGACGAAGTCTTCGCCGGCTTCCGTAGCCTCATACTCGCCAGCCGCCGAGACGGTCGTCTTGATCGGGAAGGCGAGTAGTTCGGCGCGGGCGTCGAGGATGCCAGTCTCATCGGCAATCTCGGCGCTTGAAGTGTCGACCGTCGTTCCCGAGTCGCTGGACGAGCCAGAATCGCCCGAAGTCCCAGAATCGCCCGAAGTCCCCGAATCGCCCGAAGACCCCGACTCGCTTACAGTGTTGACGAGCGAGCCCGAGCCGGAAAGAGTCGTATAGGTGAGCGTGTAGCCGTTGGTCGCGACAGTCCCGTTCATCGTGAGCGTCGAGACGGTCGTATCGGCTGTGAGCGTCCAGGTAGCGGTCGAGTCGACAGTGACGTTGCCCGTATAGCCGCTGTCCACGGTCACTGCGCCAGAATAGTCGCCGTTCTTGAGCGTCAGATTGCCCGTGGCGCCGGACGTATCCCACTGCGAGTCTTCCATGACCGCCATCAGAACTCCGCCCGGAACGGTGAGTTCCACATTGTCGAGCGTGATGTCCGCGGTGACGCAGGTCGCGACCTCGATGAGAGGCGCCGAGGAGTCGGTCATCGTGAGCGTCGAGTCGGTGATCGTCATGACAGGCGTCGTTCCCGAGGCGTCGCCCGAGCCGGACTGCATGAGGAGGAGTCCGCGCGAGCTGCTGCCGCTCGTGAACGTGCAGTTCGATATGGTGACCGAGTTGTCTCCCTCGATGACCGAAATCTCGCCGCTCGCCGAAGAGCCCGTCGCATTGTATGCCGCCATTGTGCCCGCCGAATAGATGATGGCGCACTTGTTGCCCTTGGCGACGTACGAGCCGCCATCGACAGTCACAGTGCCGCCTCCTCTATCGGTCGCAATCACCGAGGAAGTCTCGTCCTGGGTCTCGATCTGCATGTTGGTCGCGTATATCGTTCCGCCGCCCGTCGCGATGAGGCCTCTCGAAGCGCGCGCCGTGTTGGTCACGGCGATATTGTCGAGGTAGAGAATTCCGCCGCCATACGCGAAGAACGCATTCGCGCCTTTCGCGCTCGTGGAGACCGAGCCGCCCGTCATTGTTATCGTGGCCGAGGTCGATGTATCTGAGTTGCCTGCGAAAACGGCCGAGTTGACCCCGTAGAAGCTCGTGTCGTCTCCGCTCGTCGCGGTGTCGCCCGACTTCGTGACGGTCGTCCCGGTCATCGTGAACGTCCCGCCGCGCACCTGCACGGCGTTCGCGTCGCTCAACGAGTTTGTGTACGACGCGCCCGAGACTTCCGCCGTGCCGCTATCCTGATAGTAGCCGGTCGAAGTGTCGTATCCGCCGTAGTAGAAGTCGGCCAGCGCGTCCTGCCCTGCGAAAGACATTGCCGCGGCCATTGATGTCGCCAGTAGTTTACGGTTCATATGCGAGCCTCCCTTTGTGATTGTTACGCCCATATTGTAGCAAGGGAAGATGACATCCCCGGATGCGTCAGGATTACAGAATTGTAATCGTTTTCCGGCCCCGCAATCGCGGAGCCGGAGGAAGTGCGTCAGGAGGCTGCTTTCTGGATGAAGGGCAGGAGACCGGCGACGAGAACGGCGATTATGAGCAGCGGCACGCCGAAGGCCATGTGATATTTGAGGATGGCGGGGAGTCTCCATCCGCGTCCCGAGGAGACTTCTCTCCGGAAGTTCTCCCATCCCCATCCGATGCGTCCGTTCACGACGAAAATCCCCTGCGCGAGCGCTCCGACGGGAAGCCATATCTGGCTCACGGCGAAGTCTTCCCACGCGAGCACTCCATCCACGAGAACGCAGGGGAGCGACAGTACGGCGACGCCCGCGCCGACTGCGAGAGTCGCAGGGAGCCGCCGCCAGCCGAGTGAATCCATGAGCCCTGCGATAAGGCACTCGAAGACCGCTATCACAGTCGTGAGCGCGGCGCATGCGAGGAAGACGAAGAAGAGGAAGCCCCATGCGCGCCCGCCGGACATCTGCGCGAACACTTTGGGAAGCGCGGCGAAGATGAGGTCGGGTCCGGAAGTGTACGGAACGCCATAGGTGGCGCATGCGGGGAAGATGACGAGTCCGGCGAGGATGGCGACCGCCGTATCTATGGCGATTATCCACGCCGTCTCGTTGACGAGCGAGCGGTTTTCGCCGGTGTAGCTTCCGCAAACTGTCATGGACCCGATTCCAAGCGAGAGCGTGAAGAACGCCTGGCCCATCGCGTCGAATGTGGCGGACCACGGGTGCTCCATGAAGCGTGCCCAGTCGGGCTTGAGGTAGAATGCGAGCCCCTCCGCAGCCCCGGGGAGCGCGAGCGCCCTTGCCGCGAGCGCGGCGAGGAGCGCCAGCAGGGAGATCATGAGGACTTTCGTGACCCTCTCCACGCCCTTGACCACGCCTGCGAAACAGACTGCCGCGCCGATCGCGACGACGGCTAGCATGCAGGCGCTCGAGCCAGCCTTGCCGGGAAGCGCCGGAGCGGCGCCCCGGGCGTAGTCTCCCGCGAATTTGAGAAGCCATCCCGAGACGTCGGTGTAGTAGATCATGAGGATGAAGCATCCGCCCGCGAGGATCGATCCGAAGCGCCGCCAGAACGTGCGCCGGCGCGGAGGGGCCAGTTCGCCGAGGGCCGCAGCGAGAGTGCGCTTCGCGCCGCGCCCTATGGCAAGCTCGGCGCAGAGAAGCGGAAAGCCCAGCAGCGCGAGGAAGGCGAGATAGACCAGCACGAAGGCGGCGCCGCCGTTCTTGCCGACGATGAAGGGGAAGCGCCACACGTTGCCGAGGCCGACGGCGCTTCCCGCCGCCAGCATAAGAAAGCCGAGTCTGCTTTTGAGCCGCTCGCGCGAAACCTCTGCCTGTTCCATGCGTGATAGTTTACCATTTCCCCGCGCCGGCAGGCAAGGGATGCGGGGCGCGCAAGGCGGAGCGAAAAATGGTATAATACGTCCATATGGCAGACAGCGGGAAGATCATACTGGCAAGCGCAAGCCCCAGAAGGGCCAAGATACTTGCCGATCTGGGCATTGCGTTCGACATAGTGAAGACGGATGCGAAGGAGGTTTCATATCCCGGCGATCCCGAAAGGACCGTCAGGGAAAACGCACTGGCCAAGGGGGCTGCGGCAGGCGGCGGACGCGTCCTCAGCGCCGATACGGTCGTGTGGCTCGACGGGCGCATATACGGCAAGCCCTCCTGCGCCGACGAGGCGAAGGAATTCCTCCGTTCGCTTTCGGGCAAGACCCACAGCGTGTTCACGGCGGTCGCCTACTGCGGAGAGACGGCGGTGGTGCGCTCGCGCGTAACCTTCCGCGAACTCTCCGAAGCGGACATAGACGGATACGTCGCGAAGGTGAATCCCCTCGATCGCGCCGGCGCCTACGACATAGACGAATCGGGCGAGATGCTGATAAAGTCGTGGACCGGCAGCTACGAGAACATAATGGGCCTGCCGACGGGTCCGCTGGTCGACTGGGGCCTCGCGCCCGCGCCGCCCTCCGCGCTCAAGTCGCGCATCCTGCGCGTCGCCTCCCATCTCGTCGCGATGCTCGAGGCGAATTCGCTTTCGTGCGCGACGGCGGAAAGCTGCACGGGCGGAGGCGTCGGGGCCGCGATAACGTCGATACCGGGCTCGAGCGCAGTCTTCAAAGGCGGCGTGACCAGCTACGCGAACGAGGTGAAGCGCGACGTTCTGGGGGTTTCGCAGGAGACGCTCGACACCGTGGGTGCGGTGTCTCCGGAAACGGCGTCGCAGATGGCCGAGGGCGCGAGAAAGCTGATGAAGGCCGATATGGCCGTAAGTCTCACGGGCGTCGCGGGCCCTGGAGGCGGCAGCGCCGAAAAGCCCGTGGGGCTCGTGTGGTTCGGCCTTGCGGACGCGAAAGGCGTGCGCACGGAGAAGGCGATTTTCCCGGGCGACCGCGAGGCCGTGCGCCTGCAGGCGGTCTTGCACGCCTTGGGAATGCTCACCATAGCCGCAAGCTGACAGGAAAGGGGACAAATGAAGATATCGGGAGTCGTGTTCGATTACGGAGGGGTCATGACGACCTCCACAATGCCGCAGAGAGTCGTCGAACTCGCGAAAAAGAAGAATGTGGACTGGTCCGTCATAGAGCGCGGCTTTGCGAACCACCGCCTCGAATACGACGGCGACGCCATCACGCTCAGGGAGATGTACGAGGCGATATGGCGCGATGCGGGGCTCTCCATAGACGAAGCGACCACGGCGGAATTCATGGAGGAGGACGCGAAGAGCTGGCTCTACAGGCGCGAGCGCACGAGGGAGTGGATGGCCTCGCTGAAGTCCCGCGGATTCAAGATCGGGATTCTCACCAACATGAACTCCAATTACGCGAGGGACTATTTCAAGAAGGCGTTCGCCGACTACATCGCCCTTTCCGACGCGATGGTGGTCTCCGGCGAGGAGAGGCTCGTCAAGCCCCAGCCCGAGATATACCGCCTGCTCGAGAAGCGACTGGGCCTTCCCCCGGAGGAGCTGTGCTTCATCGACGACGTCGAGAAGAACGTCGTCGCGGCGCGCGGATGCGGATGGCATGCGATAAGGTTCGTCTCCAGCGAAGAGACGGAAAAGGAATTCGAAAGGATGCTTGCGTCATGAAAACGGTTCTGGTGACAGGAGGGACGAAACGCATCGGCGCGGCGATAGCGAAGGGGCTGCGGGAGCGCGGCTGGCGGGTGGTGACCTCGTCCCACCGCAAAGACGCGGGAGCCGACGTGACATGCGATTTCGCGGCGGACCCTTTCGCCGCCGACAAGGTCTACGAAGAGGCCTCGCGCCTTGCGGGGGGGCGTCTCGACGCGATAGTCAACAACGCGGCCGTGTATGCAGGCGACAGCGGGATCGATGCGCTGTCTGGGGTGAACATGGAGGCGCCGCGCCGGCTCATGGCGCTTGCGGAGGCCAACGGAGGGTCCGTCGTGAACATTCTCGACACGCGGGTGCTCGGCGAGGCGGGCGCAGAGATGTCGGCATACGAGATGACGAAGGCGGCGCTTCTTCTTCTCACGCGCGAATACGCGACGAGGTCCCGGCCGGACTTCCGCGTGAACGCGGTGGCGCCGGGTCCGGTTCTGGCGCCGGAGAACGTTCATGAAAAGGCGGGGCGGCTTCTTGCGGCGAAGCCGACCCCCGAGGATGTCGCGGCGGCTGTCGCGTTCCTGCTGGAGACAGCGTCTGTGACGGGCGCCGTGGTGCCTGTCGACGGAGGGCGGCATCTGCTGTGAGCGATTCCCGGCCAGTCGGCTTCTTCGATTCCGGAATAGGCGGAACGTGCATCCTTGCCGCGTTCCGCTCGATATGTCCGGCCGAGCGCACCGTATACCTCGCCGACTCGGAGCACTGTCCGTACGGCAACAGGCCGCCCGAAGAGATAATCCGCCTTTCAGAGGCGAATACGGCGGAACTCCTCGCGAAAGGATGCAAGATGATCGTCGTCGCCTGCAACACTGCGACTGCAGCGGCGATAGACACCCTGAGGAAGAACCATCCCGAAACGCCGTTCATAGGCCTGGAGCCTGCGGTGAAGCCGGCGGCGCTCAAGTCGAAGACGGGGATAGTCGCCGTGCTCGCCACGGCCGGGACGTTCAACGGAAGGCTCTACAACGAGACAAAGGCGAAGTTCGCCAAGAACGTGACCGTAATAGCGGCGGTCGCCGACGAATTCGTGGACGAGGTGGAAAAGCTGAAGGGCTTTCCCGTCTCCGAGCTTGGCAGGCCGGAGCGCTCGAGGCTCGAGAGGATAGTCCGCGCCAAGATAGAGCCGCTGGTCGCGGCGGGGGCCGACCACATAGTGCTCGGCTGCACCCACTTCCCCCATCTGAAGCCGCTGATCGAGGAAATCGCCGGCGATTCCGTTACGGTTGTGGATCCTTCTATGGCGGTCGCGCGTCAGGCGCGCAGAGTGCTCGAGGAGCGCGGACTCCTCGCCGAGGCGACGTAGACGAGAAGCGGCTTTGTCGTCTCTATCTCGACCGTTGCGGCGCACGTCCTGTTGAGCGTGGCGCAGTAGAGGTTGCCGAATCTCACGCCATCTAGCGGCCAGACGAGTCCGCGCGACCTGGCCTTCGCCGAGGGGTCCGTCGCGAAGACGGAAACCGCTGCCCCGACGCCGGTCTTTATCCGAGCCTTGCCTTCCACGGGCATGAACCTGCCGTGCGATGTGAGCGTTTCGAGCCCCAGGGCGAAGGCGCGGAACACGTTGCCGAGGGAATGGTCGTCGCGCTTTCCCGTCGCGCCGAGGATGACGGGGTTCGTCCATCCGCGCGAGCGGCAGAACATCACCGCCTTCTCGAGGTCGTTCGTCTCCTGCTCGGCCACGCGAACGGCGATGGTCCCTTCGGGAATCTTTCCCCGCCACGAGTCGAAGTCGCCCACTATCGCGCAGGGAGGGCGTTTCATCCGCCGCATGTACGCCTTCGCCGCGCCGTCGCAGCAGACCACGCGCTTTGCCGAAGCGAGCGCGGCGAAAGCCTCGCTCCCGCGCGGAGGGAAATCCCCCGCGGCGAGAATCACAGTCTCCGCGCGCCTTGCCATCACGCCACCCCGCATATGCCGTCGGTGAGGCCCGCGCGCACGAACGCGTAGCGGCGGGAGCCGTCCGGATCGATGATGATCGCGACGGAGTCGAGGAAACGCGGCCAGTTCTCCCTGACGACATGCGGCAGGATGGCGCGTCCTTTCGCATAGGCCGCGATGTAGACGTCGTGGGAGACGAATATGCCGAGCTGCGCCGAGAAGCGCGAGAGGCAATACTCCTCGAACGCGCCGGTCGCCTCCCCGAGCGGCGCGAAGCCGCGCTGCGAGCCGGTCTCGAGATAGGCGATCATCTTTTCGAAGAAGCTCCCGTCGCGGAAAAGCCGCCAGACCTCTAGTTCGTCGGCTATGTAGGCGCTGGAGTTGCCGATGAGCGCGTCTTCCGGGATTTCCGCGCCTGCGGCGCCCATGCCCTCGGCGATGAAGCGGGCGGTGAGGACGGTCCGCCTCAAGGGGCTTGCGAGGAACTGGACCGACGGCGAAGCGCCGGCCAGCATAGCGCCGAAGTCGCGGCTCATCTTTTCGCCAGCGGCTGTAAGCGGCAGCGCCGCGCCGAACGACTTGTCCTCGTTGTCGATCTTCGGGCGCTCGGCGTGGCGGACGACCAGCAGCACGCGCGCTCCGCGGGCCAGCTCTCCTCTCGCGTCGGCGACAGTGATTTCTCCGGTGGAATGGTCCATACGGACTGTATTATATCAAATTGCGCGGGGCATGTGCAGGCGCGGAGGCGTCCGCGAAATTCCCCTTTGACTCGCGTGGCGCGATTTGGTACACTTTTCGGCGAAAGGGGACGGTCGCTCACATGACGATACTTGGTGTCGATACATCGCTGAGATCCACGGGCTACGGCGTTTTGAGGACGTCGGGCTCGCGGCTGGAGGCGCTCGCGTGGGGAACGGTGCCGAACGCGCAGAAGCTTCCCGTCTCGGAGTGCCTGAAGGCGATATACGCGAAGATCTCCGCGCTCATAGAGGAGTGGCAGCCGGACGTCCTCAGCGTCGAAAAGGTCATCTACGGGAAGAACGCCAACACGATGCTCGTCCTCGGCGAGGCGCGCGGCGCGGTGATAGTCGCGGGCTCGCTCGCCGGCAAGCCGATCTGCGAATACGAACCGAGACGCGTGAAGATGGCGGTGTGCGGGAACGGCATGGCGGAGAAGATCCAGGTTCAGCGGATGGTCAAGACGCTTCTTTCCATGGAGAAGCTGCCGCAGAACGATGCGGCGGACGCGCTGGCGCTCGCCATATGCCACGCCCATTCCAATTCCCTGCTGTCGGGAAGGAGCAATGCCGTATGAGAGCGCACCGTCCGAGCCGTCCGCAGACCAAGGGCGAGGAGATCGCCAACACGGTGACGCATGTCGTCGGGTCGCATCTCGGCGCGGCGATGCTCGCGCTCGTGGTATGGGCGGGCGCGGCGAGCGGACGCGACATCGCGTGGAAGGTGACGAGCGGCGCGATTTTCGGCGCGTCGATAATCCTGCTCTACGCCGTGTCGTCGGCCTACCACGCCGTGACAAACCGAAAGGCAAAGGCCGTGCTGCACGTGATGGACCATGTGGCGATCTATTTCCTGATCGCCGGCAGCTACACGCCGTTCTGCCTCGTGACGCTGCGTCCGGAGAGTCCGGCGCTTGCGTGGACCATATTCGGCGTGGAGTGGGGGGCGACGTTCGCGGGGGTGCTGTTCAAGCTCAAGACCACGGGACGCTTCCGCTACGTCTCCACGAGCGCCTACGTGCTCATGGGCTGGGCGGCGCTCGCGGCGATTGTGCCGCTGGTGCGCTCTCTCAGCGGACTCGGCACCATGTGGCTGGCGCTTGGGGGCGGACTCTACACCGCGGGATGCGTGTTCTATCTCTGGAAATCTCTCCCCTACGCGCACATGATATGGCATATTTTCGTCCTCGCCGGCACGATATGCCACTTTTTCTGCATATTCTGGCACGTAATGCAGTAGCAGGGCCGCTGAAACGCAGCAGCCGCCCCCCCTTGCGCGTCTGACGCGTTTTTGGTATACTATGCGCCATTCTGCCCATGGTGGGCGGGATGAAGCGAATGATTCGGGGTATCCATCCCCGGACAAAGCGGATTGAACGACAACGTTTCAAAGGAGTAAAAAAATGGAAATGCCTGTATCCGCCCTCACGGGCGTCTCGCTCAAGGACATGTTTGATGCCGGTCTTCACTTCGGCCATCAGACGAAGCGCTGGAATCCGAAGATGAAAGGCTACATCTTCGACAAGCGCAACGGAATCCACATCATCGACCTTACCCAGACGGTCGCGCTTCTCGACGAGGCCGCCGCGTTCCTGCGCGACACCGTTCTCGCGGGCAAGAACATCCTTTTCGTCGCCACCAAGAAGCAGGTCTCCGAGATGGTCAAGGAAGCCGCGACTTCGGTCGGCCAGTTCTACATCACCGAGCGCTGGCTCGGCGGCACGCTCACCAACGCGAAGACGATCCGCTCTTCCGTCAAGCGCATGCGCCAGCTCCAGGCCACGGCAAAGGCCAACGGCGGAGAGCTCTCCGAGCACAAGCAGGAGGCGTCGGTCCTCCGCCGCGAGCTCGGCAAGCTCGAGAAGAACCTCACCGGCATCGCCGACATGGCCGAGATGCCCGGCGCAGTCGTCGTGATCGACGTCGTGCGCGAGGCCAACGCCGTCAAGGAAGCCGTCCGCCTGCACATCCCCGTGGTCGCCATCGTCGACACGAACGCCGATCCCGAGCCGATCGACTACGTTATCCCCGGCAACGACGATTCCGTGCGCGGAGTCGAGCTCGTCATCAACGGTCTCACCAAGGTGATCAAGACGGCCAACGACGAATACAGCGCCAAGGCCGCCGAAGAGAGCCGCAAGCGCGAGGCAGAGCGCGCCAAGCGCGACGAGGCCGAGAAGGCCGCCCGCGCAGAGCGCAAGGCGAGAGCCGCCGCCAAGAAGCCTGCAGCCGGCGCGCATAAGTCTTCCGTGGCCGTGAATGTCAAGGCCGCGGCGCGCGCCGCCAAGGAGGCCGCCGAGGCCAAGGCCAAGGCCGATCTCGAGGCGAAGCGCCAGGCTGCAGTCGTCGAGGCCGAGGCCGCGGTCAAGGCCGCCGCAGAGGCCGCCGCTCCCGCAGAGGCCCCCGCCGCAGCCCCCGAGGCTCCCGCGGCAGCCCCCGAGGCTCCCGCCGCGGAGTGACGGAACGCACGGGGGAGCCGCAGCGGCTCCCCCGAACCCCCACAAATCGAAAGGTTTCAGACAATGGCAATAACTATTCAGCAGATCAAGGAACTCCGCGAAGCGACAGCCGCGGGAATGGGCGCGTGCAAGGAAGCGCTTGCAGCGACCGATGGCAACATGGAGGAAGCCGTCAAGTATCTCCGCGAGAAGGGCCTCGCGGTCGCGGCCAAGCGCGTCGACAAGGAGTCCAAGCAGGGCCTCGTCACGCTGGCGGAGTCTGCCGACAAGAAGGTGATGGCTCTCGCCGAGATCAACTGCGAGACCGACTTCGTCGCCAAGACCGAGGCGTTCGTCAAGTTCGCCAACGACGCGGCCAAGGTCGCGCTCGAGGGCAAGGACATCGAGGCGACGCTCAACGACGACTACAAGATGCTCCTCACCAAGACTGGCGAGAACGTGAAGATCCGCCGCAGCGAGCGCTACGCTCTCGAGGGCACGGGCGTTCTTTCCGGCTACCTGCACATGGGCGGCAAGATCGGCGTTCTCGTCGAGCTCGCGACCCCCTGCGAGAAGTGCGCGGCGTCGGCCGAGCTCGCCGAGGCGGCCCACATGCTCTGCCTGCACGTGGCGGCCAACTCGCCGAAGTACATCGCCCCCGAGAACGTCCCCCAGGCCGAGATCGACGCTGAGCTCGAGATCAGGCTCAACGCCCTCAAGGAGCAGAAGGGCAAGCTCCCGCCGGAGCAGGCGCTCGTCGGCATCAAGAAGGGCATGGCCGCGAAGTTCTGCAGCCAGATCTGCCTTCTCAAGCAGGATTACGTCGCCGATGGCGACATCACCGTCGAGAAGTATCTCGCCGGCGTCTCCAAGAACTGCGGCGGCGCGCCGATCACCGTGAAGCGCTTCGCGCGCCTCCAGCTCGGAGCGTAACCACCAAAAGGCGGGTATGCGCATCGTTGTCAAAGTAGGCACGCATGCGATAGCCAAGAAAACGGGGCGTCCGGATCACCGGGCGCTTTCCCGCATCGTGACCCAGCTTTGCGATCTCCGCAAGGCGGGTCACGAAATCGTTTTCGTCTCCTCGGGCGCCGTCGCCGCCGGAGTGGAGGCCCTCGGGCTTTCCGCGCGTCCGGCCGACGTCAACGACATCCAGATGTGCGCGGCGGTCGGGCAGGCGAGATTCATATACGAGTACGAAAAGCTCTTCGCTGCGTACGGAGTGAAGGTAGGGCAGGTCCTGCTCACTCACGACGACTTCGAGGAGCACCGCCGCGCGCAGAACGTCAAGAAGTCTCTCGACAGGCTGGTGCGCGCCGGCATAGTGCCGATCGTCAACGAGAACGACGTCGTCGCCGATGACGAGCTCAAGGGCCGCACCTTCGGGGACAACGATTGGCTGAGCTTCCTCATCGCCCGCCTCGTCAAGGCCGACACGCTCATCCTTCTCACGACTGTCGACGGACTCCTCGACGCCGCGGGAAAGCGCATCGCCAGGGTCGAGAGCTTCCGCAACGTCATGAAGCTCGTGCGCGCCGGCGAGAAGGGCCGGCTCTCGAAGGGCGGTATGGATTCCAAACTCAGGGCCGTGCGCGCGGCCGTGGAGTCCGGAATAGATGTTTTTGTCGCTAACGGACGCAAAAGCGTCCTCGCGCCGATCCTCGCCGGGCGGTCGGTCGCAACTTTCTTCCCCGGCAGTGCGCTTTAGCGCGCTGAAATTAGGACCGAAAAGATGAAAATGAACGAGAAACTGGCGGCTATGGCCGCCACGGGTTCACTTGTGGCCACGACAGCCGCCTATGGCGCCGGATTCGCCCTTTACCAGGGCTCTGCAGCGGGCAATGCCCTTGGCGGCGGACTCGTCGGCAAGGCCTACGACGCTTCCGCGAACTACTACAACCCTGCGACGCTCGCCGATCTCACGAACACGACGGTGACCGTCGGGTTCATCACCGAGCACCCCACCACCGACGTCTCCGTCGACCACAAGCACGGCAGGAAGATGGACCCCGGCGGATTCGTCATCCCCCACTTCCACGTCGCCCAGCCCATGCCCTACGGCTTCACGTTCGGTCTCGGCTTCGGCGCCGAGTATGGCCTCGGCACCCACTACCACCAGAGCTGGGACCTCGCCTCCGATACGCGCGACACGACGATCGAGGGCTTCGTGCTGAACCCCAACCTCGCCTATTCCATCACCGACGACTGGTCTGTCTCGGCGGGCTTCAGGGTTCTCTACTTCACGTTCGACCAGCACTCCATGCCCGATGCGGTTTCGGCCAACGGCGCGCGCGTCGGGACGATGCGCAACCACATCCACGCAGACAACGGCTTCGCGGACTGGGGCTGGCAGCTCTCCACGCGCTACAAGATACTCGACAACCTCTCCGCCGGCCTCATGTACAAGTCGTACATCGACACGAAAGTCCGCGGGACGAGCAACACGCGCGTGAGGTACCGCGACTACAGCTCGATCGACCGCCTCAAAGGCACCCCGTACTACTCGCCCTACAAGGCGGCGATAGACAAGGGCCTTGACGACGGCGCGCGCTCGCACACCGGTTCGGGCGGCGCAGACCTGCGCCTTCCGCAGTCGCTTACCGCCGGTCTCAACTGGGACGTCACCGATACGTTCCATGTCGGCGCGTCCGTCACGTGGACGCAGTGGTCGTGCATCCAGGAGATCGATTTCGATCTCCCCGGCGGACACCAGCACGTGCCGCTCAAGTGGGATGACACGATCCGCGCGGGGTTCGGTCTCGCATGGGATTTCCACGACAACTTCACGGCGATGGGTTCGTACGTCTACGACCAGGATCCCTGCAGCGGATATTGGAACTGCACGATGCTTCCTCCCGGCGACCGCCACATCATGACGTTCGGTCTAGGCTGGCATTGGGAGAACTGGGAAGTCGTCGCCAGCTACGGAATCGTCTTCATGTGCACGCAGTCCACGCCCATCACGAACCGCGCGACCGGCGAGACGCACACGTTCGACACGCACGGCGGATGGTCGCATTCCGCCGGCATGTCGGTCACGTACCGCTTCTGACGGCGGCTGCTCCACGGCTGCGGAGTGGAGAGCGGGGTCGGCGCATCGGGTGCGCCGGCCCCGCTGCATTCGTGGGGCGGGCGTGTGGGCTGGGTGTGTGTGGTGCCTGTCATCGCGCGACCTCTTTCGATGCAACCGTACTCCCTGTGCAGGATGGGCGCGCGTGGGCGGGCGGGGCTGTGGGCGGCGTGTGTGTGTTGCCTGTCATTACGCGGTCACGATCGGGGCAACGGTGCTCGCCTTCCCGAGCGGGCGGATGTCGGCGTCCTTGCGACCGCTCGGCGTATACATATACAGCCTCGGGTCGCAGTCCTGCCGAATCCGCCTCACCCGGA
>JAILJX010000073.1 GCA_024694365.1 Kiritimatiellia bacterium | reverse complement strand
GCGAGCCGTGCCTTGTCCTTGCCAAAGCGCTTGATGGCGTATGCGAATATCTGAGGCAGATAATTCGCGCTGTCCTTGTTCGCGGCGAGCGCTGCGGCAAGCACCTCGTCGTGCAGTTTCGGAAATCTCCTGAAGCGGGCCAATTCACGATCGAGCGCGAACTTCGCGAAGTCCATCTCCTCGGCGATGCGCGACTTCGGCTGCGGGAGGCCCGCAAAGAGACGAGACGCCTCCTTCGCAAGCGGTGTCTTCTTCATTCCCTTCGCAGCCATCGCATCCATCGCCTCGTGCGCGAAATCCCAAGTCGCCTGGCGGCCTTCCGGCGCAAGCTTCACGAGATCTTTCAGATACTGCTTCCAGTCGCGCGAGGAAGCGTTCGACGCTTTGAGGCTCTCCGTGTAGGCGCGCCACGCCGTCAAGTTGCAGGGGCAGCGCATCGCCGCCTCCTTGAAGCGCCCGCCGAACATCAGCAGCTCCGACTCCTCGAACGCCGTGCGGTCGGCAAAAGCCCGTTCGGCCGACTGGACGTACTGAAACCCCTTTCCCCACAAAGTGAATCTGCTTCCCGTATAGGGCCTGATGTTGTTGCAGATGCGCCATTCCCCGTTCTCCTGGCGCATAAGCCAGCACAGGTGGGCCGGACCCTTCGGCTGGAACCTCGTGGCCTTGCGCTCCGGCTGAAAGGCCGGGACGGACATTATGCCGTGCGCGTTTGCGAAAAGCGCAGCCCACGACGACTGCTCCTCGCAAATGCCGCCGACACGGGTGAAGAGATAATAGCGCGGAAGGCCCGACGCAAGCCACGGCGTGTAGTAGACCCCGCCCTTCGCCCACTTCCTGACGCCGAAGCAGTTCCGTTTCCGGTAGGGAATATCCCTAAGGCCCAGATTGCCGATTTTGCGCTTCGGAAAATCCTTCGCCGCGTTGAGATAGAGTATGTCGGCGGAATCGACAGGATACCTCACGATGAATCTCCATTCGCGGCAGTCGCGCTTGGCGGCCTCGGGCACGAACCGCCCCCACATCCCGATTCGCCTGAAAGCCGCCCAGTGGCGCACGGTCGCCTTCATGTCGTCTCCGTTCCGCGCGTTTAGCGCCACGGCGACGGCAGCCCTGCGGCCAAGTTCCGTGCGACTCCACTTCTCCGTCTCGTCGTTCAGGAAAAGCGTCATCAGCGTCTCAAGCGCGAGCGGCGCATCGAACACCGGGCCAGAAAGGAGAAAGTCCTCGAGCGTCGCGTCGTCTTCCCACAGCCGCGCGAAAAGCGCCGCACCGCCCTCCGCGCCGAGCACCTCGTTTATCTTCTCCTCGGTGCATATCTCGACAAGCCGCTTCCTTAAAATCGCGCGGCGGACGGGCGAACCGGGCTTCAGGTCAGCAGGCTTGATGTTGCCGAGACACGCAATACTCGGCACCTTCCCCGTTACCCATTCCCCGTTACCCGTTCCCAGTTCCCCGTTCCCCGTTACCAACTTCTTCGGCTCCAGGTTGACAACGCCGTCGCCCCATGCGCCGAGGCCGCGCAGAGGGTCTTTCGGCGGCTCGGGCACGTCTTCGCCGTGTTCTTTCAGAAAGCTGTACGCCGCCCAGCCCCAGAAGGATGTGCAGCCCGCGTCGTAGACGGTCTTCAGGCATTCGACGCAGCGCGTCCTGTTCGTCTCGAAGTTGTGCCGCAGCAGCGCGAACTCGGCCATGTCGACCGATTGCCGCTCCTCGAGAGTGCGACCCTCCGCCGGACGCGCACGCAGTTCCGCGATGAACTTGCGCCCCGCATCCCATTTCCCCTCCGCGCCAAAGGCATTCGCCCGGCTCACGTCGCCGTAGCCGTCTTTCGGCCTGCGCGGCAAGTCGATTCGCGGCGCATCCGCCGCGACAGCCGCGAAGGAAAGACAAGCCGATGCGGAAATGACCGCAGCAAGCGCGTGTCCGGCAGCGAAAAACGCTTTTGTCATTTTTCGGCCTTGGGGGCTTCTTTAATGGACTTCAGGTACTTGACATACTCCACAGGACCTCCCTTGCGGTAGCCGGTCTTCCCGACCTCGCGCCCATCGCCGTTGAATATCAGCGCCGTCGGGAATCCCCTGATCTTGTATTTCTTTACGAGCGCTGGATTGGCCGACTTGGCGTGTTCGGACAGCACCGACTTGTCGCGCGGCGAATCGATGAACGCGAGCACGTAGTCGTTGGTGACGCCAGAGATGAACTCTTCCTTCGAGAGGACATGAATTGTAAACATTATACCACATTTCACATTTTGCCTGCAATTCTCAATCCGCCAAAATCACATCGCCATTCCGCCAATGCGCAGGCATTAGTCCCGTGGGCGGAGGTAGAACCGCCCGATTACGCGCGACGTGCTCATGGTGTTGATGAAGGCGTTGGGGTCTATCTTCTTGCAGATTGAGTAGATGTAGGCGGTGTTGTCGGCGGCCACAACCGAATAGACCACGCCAGCGACCTTTCCCGAATAGCCGCCGACGCCCTGCACGACCGTCGCGCCGTGGTGGCTTACGCGGTATATCGCCTCGCACACCCGCTTAGGCTC